>NZ_JBNGOS010000115.1:0-516 GCF_050589685.1 Saccharicrinis sp. 156 | reverse complement strand
CCCTGCTCCCTTTAGGGTTGGGGTAAACAGGGAGAAGCAATTTGCGGACTGGCATTAAAACGAATATACAAAAATAGAAATGAGAAAATTAAAATTCAATTTTAGACAAATCCTTTTAGCTTTTGGGATTATAATAGTCTTTAGTCAAAGCGTGCTGGCTGGCGATACAAAAACAAAACAACAACTACCTAATATTGTCTTGATTAATGCCGATGACCTTGGTTATGGCGACCTGGGTTGTTATGGAGCCACCAAACTGCAAACGCCCAACATCGATAAACTGGCCAGGGAAGGCCGGATGTTTACCGATGCCCATTCGGTAGCCGAATCGGATACTCGTTTTGAATGGATAAACACCGACGATTTAAACGATGGCTTGAACAGCAAAGGGCTAGAAATAAAGAACGATTTGCACATGAGTGTGGAAGGTTATAAGTTTATGGGGGAACGTTTTGCCGAGAAGGCGATTAAATTAGTTATGAATAAATAGAAATCTGCTTCTCCGATTGGATGCCA
>NZ_JBNGOS010000114.1:0-558 GCF_050589685.1 Saccharicrinis sp. 156 | reverse complement strand
AAACCGGTAACTAGGGTTAAGTCGTAACAAGGTAGCCGTACCGGAAGGTGTGGCTGGAACACCTCCTTTCTGGAGAGAGTCCTAACATTAAGTTGAAAATTTAAAGGTTAAAAGTTGAAAGCAATGCTTGATGACTTTTAAAATCGATGAAGTTTCAATTGAAGAATCCTCTTTTCCTTTTTGTGTATTTCATAATTTAAATAAAATAGTCCTGTAGCTCAGTTGGTTAGAGCACTACACTGATAATGTAGGGGTCCGCAGTTCAAATCTGCGCAGGACTACTTTTTACGGGGGATTAGCTCAGCTGGCTAGAGCGCCTGCCTTGCACGCAGGAGGTCATCGGTTCGACTCCGATATTCTCCACTTCTTTTAGATCATATATCTTATTAAGCCGTTACAATGGTGATGGTGGATTTATGGTGAAATAAAGATTGATGAGTTCATAAATGAAATCATGAATCGCGTTGTCCGGAATTTGGACAAAACGTACATTGACATATTGGCAAAAACAATCAAAATCATAGGTTCGCCGTAACGCCCGCGCGTTATGGTGCGACC
>NZ_JBNGOS010000113.1:0-562 GCF_050589685.1 Saccharicrinis sp. 156 | reverse complement strand
TCTTTTAATATTGAAATAAATCAGCTTGGATTTGTCCACTTTGTAAAAAAAGCGACTTTTCTTGCCGGCACTATATAGTTTCAGTGCAAGAGCGAACCGTTATATAACCAGACAATAACATATATTGGCTTTTACGCAAAATTTATTTTAGTGTGTCTGCCTTCCATCAGGAAACCCGGAGCCAGTTATAAAACATCTTTTCGAACACAAGAGGACATCGTTACTTAGGCACGCACTTGCAAAATTTTTATTTTCATTCATCTCACTTTTTTAGGTTTAACATTCTCTTCTCTTTTGGCCGAAAATATGAAACTAATGTAAGGGAGAATTATCTCGGAAAAAATAACAGTTACTTTACAGTTGCTTTTTAGGGTGGGTAATGTGCGGTAAACGAGAAGTGTATGGTTTTTATGAGCTTCCTTTGGGGAGTTTTTTAATGAAGAAAAACGAGAAATTTCCGAACAGCAAAAGTTAAGACAGAGCATTTTTATATAGTGCCGGCAAGAAAAGTCGCTTTTTTTACAAAGTGGACAAATCCAAGCTGATTTATTTCAATATTAAA
>NZ_JBNGOS010000112.1:0-566 GCF_050589685.1 Saccharicrinis sp. 156 | reverse complement strand
GGACTGTTGCTGTTGGCGGTTATGCTTGGGTTAGAATTTACAACCACTTCGGTTGATACGCTTTGCTCGCAGGTGTTTCCGTCGGTAACTGTCAACGTGTAAGTTCCTGCGTCGGCAAGTGCTATATTGTTTAAAACCGGGTTCTGATCCGAGCTGCTAAAACCGTTTGGCCCGGACCACGAATAGCTTATGCCTGCGGGTCCACCGGAAAGATTCACCGTTTCCCCCTCACAGGCTGCACCGTCGTTCCCGGCTGTTGGAATGGGCAAGGCATGAATGCTTACCACAACCGTCTGTTCATCGCTTGTACAACCGGAATTGTCTTCGACGGTTACTCCGTAAGTCCCCGCATCGGCGGCGGCCGAAGGATCAACGGTTAGCGTGGAAGCATTTTCTCCTGCTATTTCAACGCCTCCCTTTGTCCATACATAATTTACATAACTGCCGCTTCCCCCGGATGGGGTGGCCGTTAATATCAGACTCGTCCCTTCACAGACCGGGGCGTTGTAGTTTACCGTTACGGTTGGCCTTTCATTTACAACAACGGTTTCAAATGTTGTTCCGTC
>NZ_JBNGOS010000111.1:0-587 GCF_050589685.1 Saccharicrinis sp. 156 | reverse complement strand
AGCTTGTTTTAGGCCGTTCTATTTACGAATTGAAAATAATGATAATAATTTGTTTTGATAAGTAAATGGCTTAAAATATCCAAAAACAATCGATATATAACTTTTTGAGGCATTAACACAAAGGCAATGCTTCGCAGGTATTTTACCAGTTGGTCTTTTCCAATTATATTGATAATTCTGCGTAGGTTATAGGCATTCATGATCAGACCAAGGTCTGCTTCGGCCCGATCAATATATTTCACTGTAATAATGTAATTGAACCCCCATTGCCGTTTGATGGTACCATAGGGGTGTTCTACAATGGCCTGTCGCCGCTTATAATAATTTTCATTTCCCCTTACTCTTTCTTTGTTAAGTTCGATGAGCTCTTGGTACTCGCTCCGCTGAATTGCCTTGCCATACTTGGCCTTACTGCATTGATCCTTTACTTGGCAGCACAAACAAGCTTTGGTTGTATAGCGCTTAAATTGGTAGGTCTTTGCCTGGTGTACCTTACCGGTTGTGACCAGCTTTTGTTGCTCAGGGCAGATGTAACAGTCACTGGTTTTATTGTATTTAAAGTGTTCGACATTATATGCCGGATTTGG
>NZ_JBNGOS010000110.1:0-597 GCF_050589685.1 Saccharicrinis sp. 156 | reverse complement strand
TCCATCGTTAGGCGTACCCACAATTATTTCATTCCAGTTTACCCCGTTATCCGTTGAATATTCTAACAGTACACTATCGATAACACCAGTGGAACTCCAGCTTATTTCATAAACTGAACCACTTTGTAAAACCTCATCCCCGTTGGGAAAAGTGACCGCTAACGAAGTTACATTAACATTCAGGGTAACCGGGTTTGAATGAATGGTTAACTCAGGAACTGCTGTGTTTGTCACTTCGCAGGTATACTCGCCGGCATCCTGAGAACGTAGGTCGGTTAGTTGGTATTCTGTTGAATTAGCTTCCGGAATTTCGACACCATTCCTGTACCATTGGTAGCGGTTGTTGCCTCCCCCGCATATAACAGACAGGGTATGGGAGTCTTCTTCATTAAGCTCCACCGTAACCTGCTCCCCTATGTTTTGCTGCGGCGCATAGTCGGTGGCCGAATCTACGTTAGGTTCAATGTCCTCAAACGTAAACCTGTTACCATTGACAGGGAACTGTTGCAGGTTCACCAAGGAAGACAAGTCGGGCAGACCGCTTAAGTCGTTCTGATACAGGAACAGATTCACCAGGCCTGTACAATTCGCTAATTC
>NZ_JBNGOS010000109.1:0-643 GCF_050589685.1 Saccharicrinis sp. 156 | reverse complement strand
AAACATGAACCACCGCCCTAAGTTCTTGTTTTATATATTTTGAAAATTTAAAGAACTTTATCGGGCTACAGGACTTTGAATTGTCGTGCCGGGTTATGACGGATTTCGTGATCTGAAACAGTTTATTGGAGATAAGTATCCATATCAGGTTTCCTATCAGCTGACATTTAAACCTTTCTATTTTCATTGGCTTGCACTTGTGGATGTTCAGGTGCGACTTCCATGTTTTGAACAAGATTTCTATTTGCCACCGCAACCTGTATGCCAGGATCACCTTTTCTGCGGATAGAACCTTTGCGGGGACATTTGTGATAAACAGGTTGAAGTGGGCCTTGGCCTTATATTCGCCAGATATGGCATACCCCTTTTTTCTGTTACCTCCCTGTTTGGCTTTCCGTATTCTCCCTGCGGCCACTTGTTCAGGAACAGGGACGATCAGAAGCCGTGACCCGATTTTTTCTTTTTTACCAAGATACACTTCTGTTTCAAGGCTGGCGGCATCGTTTTTCTTAAAGTGATGTCTGATATCCTTCCAGCAGATTGCATCAAAACTGTCTTCGTTTTTCAGGTATACCCCTATTTTCGGAAGCCTGTTAATATAAAAAGCACCATTGGTATCAAAAGCCTTGAGGTAGTTCGTGGT
>NZ_JBNGOS010000108.1:0-652 GCF_050589685.1 Saccharicrinis sp. 156 | reverse complement strand
CAGACGGACTTCCCCAATGAGGAAGTTTATAAGTTTTTTCTCCATATCTGTATTTATTTTATTTATGATAAAAAGGCAGTAAATGATTATTAAAACAATCAGATACTGCCTATGCCATAAAGGTAAAATTTTTCTTGGAGAAAAATGCCCTTTACGTTAGCGATAACACATATTTAAATAAAAACATTCAGCAAGTAGGAAAATGTTTGGAGAATCTTTTTTCGGAGGATCAGTTAGACGAAATCGCAATAAGGCACGGTTTTATAAAACGCAAGCGGTCTTTATCGGCTGCCTCCTTCCTTTCGTCATTGGTTTTTAACAATGACGATACCGAGAAATGTAGCCTGTTAGGACTGAAACTAGATTTATATGCCAATGCCAAGGTCAATGTTTCCAGAACGGCCATACACAAGAAATTTACCCCCGAGGCGGTTTCTTTTATGGAAGAGGTACTGTCAAATTTTTTGACCAGCCAAACATCCGGCGTCCTCAAAGATATCCTGCCACCCGACAGCCCCTTTACCGCCTTATACATAAAAGACTCTTCAAAATTCACGATACCCCAGGTTTTCGCAAAAGAATACCCTGCATTTGGTGGATATGGCAAAAAGGAAAAGGGGGCTTTGATGAACATCCAGTACGAATACGACCT
>NZ_JBNGOS010000107.1:0-658 GCF_050589685.1 Saccharicrinis sp. 156 | reverse complement strand
CGGACTGTGCACAGTCAGCCGATCAAATGAATATCACCGTAACCAACCAGGTAGTTGCCGATGCCGGAAGTAATGCCGCGGTTTGCGAAAACAGCTCATACACGGTAAGTGACGCCAATGTGGATTACGGCAACGGAACTTACAGCTGGAGCCACGACGGCAACGGAAGCCTGGCAGATGTTGCCACACTGACACCGACCTATACCCCCGATGCATCGGACGCAGGTAATACCGTAACCTTAACGCTAACGGCCGACGGGAACTCCGGCTGCAGTCCTGCCGTCGATCAAATGAATATCACGGTGGCCAACCAGGTGGTTGCGGATGCCGGAAGTAATGCCGCGGTTTGCGAAAACAGCTCATACACGGTAAGTGACGCCAATGTGGATTACGGCAACGGAACCTATAGCTGGAGCCACGACGGCAACGGAAGCCTGGCAGATGTTGCCACACTGACACCGACCTATACCCCCGATGCATCGGACGCAGGTAATACCGTAACCTTAACGTTAACGGCCGACGGGAACTCCGGCTGCAGTCCTGCCGTCGATCAAATGAATATCACGGTGGCCAACCAGGTGGTTGCGGATGCCGGAAGTAATGCCGCGGTTTGCGAAAACAGCTCATACACGGTAAGTGACGCCAATGTGGATTACGG
>NZ_JBNGOS010000106.1:0-683 GCF_050589685.1 Saccharicrinis sp. 156 | reverse complement strand
GCGATTTTTTGTTCGATGTCAGGCAGATGTCGGATAAGTTTAGTGCCAGTTTTGCCGGTAAGCTTCGTAAACTAAAGCAGGATGGCAAAATCAACAAAACAGTCCCCCGCGACCTGATTCCGAAACCTTGGGTGGTTTACGCTAAAAGGGCTTTCGGCTCCCCACAGTCTATTATAGAATACCTGGGCAGATATTCGCACCGTGTGGCTATTTCAAATGCGCGTATTTTAAAGGTAACCGATACCCATGTTACCTTTAAATGGTGCAACCGGAAAGAAAACTACCGCCAGGAAACCCAAACGGTTACCGGCGTCGAGTTTCTGAAACGTTTTCTGGAACATATCGTGCCCCCGTACTTTCGACGCATAAGGCACCTGGGGTTCCTGAGCGCACGCAACAAAACAAAATGCCTCCAAAGCCTTAGGGACGATTTAAATGTAAAGCACCGAGCCCTTAAACCGACACGTTCCGAGGTGTTGCTATTGCGTTTTGGCGAACGGTCGCTTTTGCAATGCAAACATTGCAATGGCGAATTACGCCTGGTTGAAACTTATGCCAGACAAAGAGCTCCGCCGGATCACCAAACCTAAAAGGAGCTTTAGTTTTTGTGGGTAAAAAATAATGCGCTCAGGTGTAAATGGGAGGAATACAGCCTTTTCTGTAAAAAACAACAGGCAAGGGAT
>NZ_JBNGOS010000105.1:0-865 GCF_050589685.1 Saccharicrinis sp. 156 | reverse complement strand
TGCTACCGGCATTTATGGGGTCGCTACCGGCCAAAATGACCTGGCTACCGGCATTTATGGGGTCGCTACAAGACAAAATGACCTGGCTACCGGCATTTATGGGGTCGCTACCGGCCAAAATGACCTTACTACCGGCTTCCGGGACTTACAGGTAAACCTTTTTGAACAAACCCGGGTAAGCCCGGGCTTTCATTTGCCCGGCGCTGTTGCGTCATGTGGGGGAGTAGTGACAACGAAATTTACCGAACACTGTCGAGTAAAATAGATATTCCCCGAAACTCAAGTGGGGCGACGGTGTCTGCCTCAATGGAAAATGCAGCGATCGATATTTTTATGGCTATTTCTTTTTCAAACCGCTGTGGAATCATAACATATCATTCCGGACCGACTAAGTATTATTTCGTCCGTTGTATTGATCAGAATAGCAAGCGTTTTAAACGGGTTAGTATGCTGTCCGGGTCATTCATCCGCCTTCATGCAAAAGCGTTAAAAAAAATCAGTAACCGAAGCGTTAAGAAAGAATTGTTGCGATAAGTGCGTGTAATATGAAGCTGGCTTAGGGATTACCGGTCGGCGCAAAAATCAATAAAGGTAAAAGCGGTTTGAACCCATTACAGGCCTTAGAAATCCTGTTACGCCATTCAGCTACCCCAAAACAAGGCGTTTCGCTGAGTTGCTTCCACTTTTAATCCTGGCCTACTTTTGTATTACGCTGGAGGGGTTTGCACAATGGTAAAATATCACCCTATCATACCAGGTCTTGATTGCTGCAGCTACCCCATAAGTCTGCAACCCATAGTTGATATTATCTTAAAAACTTTTAACCGATAATAAATTCTGTTTTTGACCTTTTTATTATATTTGA
>NZ_JBNGOS010000104.1:0-944 GCF_050589685.1 Saccharicrinis sp. 156 | reverse complement strand
AAAGTGAAGATCATGGACGGCAAGGTATACATCAACGATGCCATGGTAACCGTGGCCGATGTAATGGCCGACAACGGCGTGGTGCACGTGATCGATGCCGTATTGCTTCCGCCTACTGATGTGATTTTAAGTCATACTGAAAAGTACGGAAACATTCTTGTAGACCATAATGGTAATACACTTTATTTCTTTACCAAAGATGCTGACGGTAATTCACTTTGCCAGGACGGCTGTTTGGATAACTGGCCCGTTTTCTATGCTCCTCAACTAAGTGTGGGGAATGGTTTAAACGCCTCAGACTTTAACATGATTGACAGAGGTGATGGAAATATGCAAACAACCTACAAAGGATGGCCATTATACTATTTTGCAGGTGACCATAGTGCGGGCGACATCAATGGAGAAGGACTTGGAAACAAATGGTTTGTGGCCAAACCGGATTATACCATTATGGTTGTTGACCATCAATTAACCGGGCTTGACCATGTTGAGTATAAAGGTGATTATACACCTGGTCAGGAAATCATTCAATACTTTACGGATGACAAAGGTAATACGTTATACATCTGGATAAAGGATAATAAGAATCAAAATAATTTCACGGCTGATGATTTCTCCAATAATGGCATTTGGCCTATTTACGAAGAGACAGAAATTATTGTGCCATCATCATTGAATCAAGAATTATTTGGAGTAATTGAAGTCTATGGCAAAAAACAACTTACCTATAAAGGTTGGCCATTGTATTTCTTTGGAAAAGATGAGAATCGCGGTGAAAACAAAGGCGTTAGCGTACCTGCACCGGGCATATGGCCTGTTGCCCAAGCAGGCATTAATCCTGCCATTGATAAAACCGTGGTTGACATCATCGTGAACAGCGAGGACCATAACACCCTGGAAGCGGCCGTCATTGCCGCAGAACTGGCCGATGACCTGGCCGGCGA
>NZ_JBNGOS010000103.1:0-1358 GCF_050589685.1 Saccharicrinis sp. 156 | reverse complement strand
AACGAATATATTTAATCACCCGAACCCACAGTTGGGACTTTCTTCGGTGCATCGTGATTAATTATATTCTATTTGTTAGCAATTGTATTTTCTTATCTTTCAATCAAGTTCCTTCGGATATCAGGAACCCATTTATCATTTTTAATATCGTAAATGAAAGTCTGGGAATAATAAAAATCAGCAATCCCTTTTTCTTCCTCTTCTTTTGTTGCAAATCGACTGAAATAAATAGTCAACATATCATCGCCAATCTCTTTCACTGAAAATCCTTGATAATTATTCTTTGTATTTTCAACTATATGCCTCTGAGAAACTACTCTATTACCATACCAACCAACATAATAGAAACTGCTATCTGTATCAAAAATAATCTTGGAACCAGAACCAATCTGAACTACTTGGTAAACATTTTTCACAGATAAAGGTACAGTGTCTGGAATTCCATTATATGCCCGAACTAAAAAATTGAATGAATCATTCTGATAAAAATATGATGTTCCAAAATTCCAAGTCGAGTCAGCAACATAAACCTTCTGTTTTAAAATCTCCGACACGATTATAGATTGATTACGATTCAAAATATTTTTGATTTCAACTGTATCAATAGAATTTACAAACCATTGACAATAATTTTGTACGTATTTTATTTAGTCTTGATTCTTCTTGATGTAGTCCTTATTTTCGATGGCATAATTTAGTAGTTCTAATGTCTTTTTATAATCTATTCTGCTGCTTACAATCCGAATAACTAATCCCGATGATGACAACACAGATTTAGGTCTTAAATTATTATCCCAAGTATATTTAATCGAGCCATTGTCATAGCTTATAAAATAATCAGGTTCACATTTCCCTGTATAATAATGGTTAAAGTCAATTAGTATTTTTCCTTTATAATCAGCTTTTTCAAGCATTCTTTGTCCAAGTTCTCCAAGTATTTTCAACTTATTAATCTCCCCATATTCATAACCAGTTTTAATCCTAACTGTAAGGTTATCAAAAGTCTTTGTCACATAAAAATCCTGATGAGCATGACAAATCATGATATTAAGAAACATAAATATTATTGGCAGTATCTTTCTCATAATATAATTGCTAACGGCTCAGCTATGTATCGTAGGGCATTAGAAATCACTTTCCTTCTTGTTACCCACAGAGCCGAATCAGAGATTTTACTGAGTATCTTTTATATTCAGACTCTGTCAAATCTCTGATTTGGCGGAGCTGCTAGAAACTACCGAAGCTCGTGTAACAGCTTTAACGCCCTATGATATATGAGCTATTGTTGAACTAAACCCGCAAAGCGGGAGCTTAGTCTAAACTACACAAAATCGCAAGATTAATGCATCTTCTGCCAT
>NZ_JBNGOS010000102.1:0-1393 GCF_050589685.1 Saccharicrinis sp. 156 | reverse complement strand
CCTGTTTTGTGCATTGCATGACCCACTTTTAAATTTTCATATTTAATAACCTTGATTGGATTTCAGTAGGTTGCAAAATTTTAGTTTTTACTTCTTTGGATTTTGGCAGGATATACCTTAATTGCCTAATTTCCTTAATCTCATCTATTGCTTTTTCAGGAGACAACTTGATATTATTGTAATTGAGCAAGCGCTCCAATTCCTTATAGATGGAATACGCGGTAAAACATATGCATATGTGCGCTTCAATTCTGCTCTTTAATCGATGATAGATGGGGCGTATTCTTAAATCCGTTTTTGAAATGCGGAAGGCTTTTTCAATTTTCCATAATTGACTATAATTTTCAATCACTATCTTTCTGGATAAGCCTGTGTTTGTTACATACCCCTTTAACCCGTCCCACAGAGCATCTGCTTCATATTTTTCGTAGTCAATTGTAATGTTTACCTGGCCAGTTAGTTTCAGATATTTATTGTAACCTCTGTTGTTGATATGTTCTTTAGATAACTTTCCGCTCTTAACCCTTTTCTCTAACCGGATCAGCCCTTTCTCTCGATTTTTATTGTCCCTGTATGCCCTTTTGGGCGAGTAGCTGATGATTAGCCTGCCATTTTTACTTTTTAATTCTTTGGGTTTGTCTTCTTCAATTTTCAGTTGAATGATTTTTGTTTTGATTGCTTCTGTCTCATTTTTAACCCTTCCTCCAAGAATATACTGGTAACCATGCTCATTTAACGCATCAATGTTCTTTTGGGAAAGCAGTGCTGCGTCTGCCACGATTATCGGCTTGTCCAGGCTAAACTTTTCTTGAAAAGTCTCCAGAACAGGAATCAGAGTCTTTGTTTCTGAAGTGTTTCCTTCAAATATCTTGTACCCAATAGGAAAACCTTGCGAACTGACCAGCAACCCGATCATGATTTGAGGTTGTTGGTGTTTGCCATCTTTTGAAAAACCAGTGATGCGATAATCATCTTCTTCTGAAGCTTCGAAATACAAGGTCGTCATATCATAAAATACAACACCAACCTTTCCTCCCAAAAGGTTCTTGGTGTACTCAAATGATATCTGCTCTATAGTTGGTTTAATATCGTTGTTGAGTTCATCTAGGAATCGGTAAATAGTGTAAACGCTCACGTCAATGTTTAGATGATTCCCGAAATAATCTACGGTTTTTAATTTACTGCCAGGATAAACAAGCCGGTATAAAACCAGATTCTTGAAATATTTGCATGACCCACCAGTTGGGAAACCTATTTTCTCATAAATCTTTCCCAATATCAATTCAGCCCCAACTATCTGCAAATGGTTATTTGCAATACTATTTACAAAGTTATCTACGACCAGGTCATCGTGTTCAACAAATAAACTTTGCATACCCTTAAATCGCTCTAT
>NZ_JBNGOS010000101.1:0-1638 GCF_050589685.1 Saccharicrinis sp. 156 | reverse complement strand
TCTTGACTTCCGCACTTTTTGTGGGACACCCTCCGTATCCCTTGCTATTGCTGACTTTCTTTTTTAACTTGGGTGTCCCAAAAATATGTCAATGTTTATTCGCAAGAAACCTAATCGTTCTGGAAGCGTTTCTGTACAAGTGATACAGAAGGTTAAAGGTGTTAATAGAGTAATAAAATCAATTGGGTGCGCCACAACGCAGCAGAACATAGATAAGTTGGTTGATGTTGGATATCAGGAAATTGAAAAAATCACCGGACAAAGTAACCTTTTCTTATCGGATAAAGACTCAAATACAGAGGAAGCATTGTTAAACATCAGTAATTCTGATATAAGAACGGTCGGCCCGGAGATGGTATTTGGGAAAATTTATAACCACATTGGCTTCAATCAAATTGAGGAAGAATTATTCAGACATCTTGTAATATCAAGGTTAGCTTTCCCTTTGAGTAAGCTGAAAACCGTTGATTATATTTACCGCTATCAAGGTATCCATTTAAGCGTAGATAAGATATACCGTTTTTTGGATAAATTACATGATAAGCTGAAAGATCAAGTTGAACAGATAGCATTCACTCATACACTTAAAGTTTTGGGCGGTAACTTATCTGTTGTGTTCTATGATATGACAACATTATACTTCGAAGCAAGTGACGAAGATGACCTGAGAAAAACCGGCTTTAGCAAGGATGGGAAACATCAAAAACCTCAAATCTTTTTGGGCTTGTTAGTAGGCTTAGGAGGTTATGCTATAGGTTATGAAATTTTCGAAGGGAACACTTATGAAGGGCATACGCTTATTCCTTTTTTAGAAAAGATAAGTGCCAAGTTTAATTTGGCTAAACCAATAGTTGTTGCCGATTCAGGCTTGTTGTCAAAAGATAACTTAGCCGCTCTAGAAAGTGACGGGTATGAATATATCTTAGGAGCCAGGTTAAAAAATGAACCAGACAGTATCAAACAAAAGATACTAGGCCTGTCGTTAGGTGATGGCGAAGTATTTTGTATCAATAAGCCTGACGGCAAAAGGCTCATTATTTCATACTCAAAAAAAAGAGCAGCCAAAGATCAATACAACAGGACACGAGGATTAACAAGGTTAGAAAAGAAGGTCAAGTCAGGGAAACTCACAAAGTCAAGTCTTAACAATAGGGGATACAATAAATATCTAACCATGTTGGGTGATGTTACTATAGAAATCGATTATGAAAAATTTGAACAAGATGCCAAATGGGATGGACTAAAAGGTTATGTAACAAACACAAAGCTTAAGGAAGAAGAGGTCATTAACAACTACGGTAATTTATGGCATATAGAAAGGGCGTTCAGAATGTCAAAAACAGATTTAAGAATACGTCCAATTTACCATAGGTTAAGAAACAGAATTGAAGCACATATTTGCATTTCTTTTACTGCATATGCTATATACAAGGAACTAGAGAGAATATTGGCACTTGAAGATACGGAACTATCCATAAGAAAAGCTGCAGAGATCACTCATAATATGTATCAAATTACATATACTCTTCCAGACAGTAAACAAACGAGATCAACTCTCTTAAAAATGGACACTGAACAAGAAGAACTTTATGAAATTATCTTAAAATATTTTTAGGGTGTCCCAATGCGGAAGTCAAG
>NZ_JBNGOS010000100.1:0-1693 GCF_050589685.1 Saccharicrinis sp. 156 | reverse complement strand
TAGGCTTTCCCTGTAAATCACTTTCGTGTATGGTTATACATTAAAAAATGAAATAATATTCAAAAGCTGTATCATTCAAAGGTGCAGCTTTTATTTTTTTATACTACCATGGGAGCAGTTCTTGGCTTTTGGATTAACAAAATGATATTTTATAATTGAAATTTGACAAAAGGGCATACCTATCCCATGCACAAGATTCCAAGCTTTTAGGTTGTTTCAGCCATCTTCTTGTTGCCGTGTTCTTTTGCTAATTTTAACCGCATTGGCCGTCATGATGCCAAACAGAATCCACACGATTTCATTGTTTTGGGTTCTGGCTTTTACCTTTCTTAGTCCATAATGGTTTTTTTCGTTGCCGAAGCTCCCTTCCAATGCTGTTGCCCTTTGTCTGCCCAGCTCTTGGCGCATTTTGCTTGTTTGTTTATCATGTTTCGGGGGACGCCCTTTTCTGGGCAGGCAGGTACATATCTTGTTTTCCGTAATGAACGTTCTGTTTTTGTTTGTTCCGTAAATGTTGTCGACACCCAACTGGTGAAGCTCGCCGAAATGACGATTATGCTTGTCAACGCAACCTTTCAGGCAAAGAGCCTCGTTGTACGGGTCAAAGGACAGCTTGTCGATAAGGTTGATCCCGTCCACTTGATAGATGTGCGCCTTTGCGCCGAATTCGACACGTTTGTTTTCTTTCCCCCTGATAATGGGACGCAGGTATGGTTTGAAAAACGACACGATACGGTTTTTCACGTACTCCCCCGGGTGTTCGTGCATATAGGTCTGTTGCCGGAATATGGTGCGTACCGTTTTCAGTTTTTCCTGAACGCAAAGGTATTTTGCGATGTTCAAGAACGCTGCATTTTCGGCCAGCAACGCATCCATAAAAACAATGCCCTGGTTCAACAAGTACAGCAGGCTGTTTCTCCGTCGCTTTCTTAACTTGAAAGTTTTCTTCCTTGTTTTTGAGAAAGCCAGCTGTTTGATGGATTGTTCGCGGTATTTGTGACGGGGGCGTTTAACCCCAAGTTCCTTGCACAGCACATAAATACATTCAAATATCCATACGCAGCAGTCCCACAGGAGCTTTTCGTCCGTTGGGTATTTAACGTAACTTTCGTAAGCCGTCGCATCGAACAGGCTGCAATGGGTGTTTCCCATGTGGGGACTCCATTGCTCGATCATAATTTCCTGAAAGGTTTCCAGGGACAGGTTGTTGCCGATGTAACTTCTTATGCGAGAAGGAAGGTTGCGGTCGCGGATACGGTCGTTGTCCCCAAACTGCCTGCCGCAAAACATCTGAAGCTCCCAATCCGTGTTTATCCTGTCCACGAGCATCTCGTCACTCAGGTTCAAGTAATGCTTCAGAAACATCACGGCAAACATGCCTGCATTGCCGAACCAAGATGGCGCACCGGCGGTGCCTTCTTGTCGAATGGGCAGGGTAGTGCCCAACTCTTCCAAGGGTAACGATGCATGGATTTTTCCAAGTTTTGTCTCTTTGAATATTTGAACTCTGTGTCCGCAAGTTTCTTCTTCCGAAAAAAGCTTGGGTAAATTATTTTTTGTATATTTATTCATGTTGAAAAATGTAAAAACCCCGATTTTCCTATTAATTTAGGCTTTTTCGGGGTTTTTTAATAATTTATTTCTCAACATGTTATTGACATGCAGTCTGTTATATATAAAAAGGCAGACCCTA
>NZ_JBNGOS010000099.1:0-1879 GCF_050589685.1 Saccharicrinis sp. 156 | reverse complement strand
CATGTAGGATTATTAAATATTTATTGGTATATTTATGTCGCCATAATAAATATTACACAAATGAAAACTAGACTCTTCTCCAAATCTCACAAAGGGGCTATCTCGTTGGAGATAAAGCCAACGGACTCCATTGCCTGGAAATTTTCCATGTTAATGGAGGCGGCTACTGCAAATGAAGACACCATTGAGAAAATCGCAAAAAGATATGGCTACACCAGGGAATATTTTTACACGGTCAAAAAGCAATACGAAGAAGGGGGGTGCCAGGCGTTGATGGATAAACCTAAAGGTCCAAAATCCAATTATAAGCGAACAGAGGAAATAGAGAAGAAGATCATCCGCCACCGTTTTTTAGACCCTGACGCCAACTGCGGGGTCATTGCGCAAAAAATGAACCAGACAGGGGATTTTATAAGCCAAAGGAGTGTTGAACGAACTATCAGGGAATACGGGCTTGAAAAAAAGGGCTACATAAAACAATTAAAGAAACAGAGGGAGAAAGCACAAAGATAATAGAACAGAAGTCCAAGCGGAGCTCCAAAAGCAGCATCCTGACACCCAAGGTCAACGAGCGTGAGTTCAGGGCCATTTTGGCAAATAAAGTGTCCGGCACATCGGTTGGCATGTGGCTGTTGGTGCCCGGTCTTTTAAAGCTTGGCGCATGGGATATACTGAAAGGTTGGAGCAATAGAATGGACACGGACATTGAGCCAAGGCTTGCGATGCAATTGGTCAATGAGTCTGCAATGTGCGTTAACCGTGTCAGGAGAAAGAATTCGTTGGGACATCAAGGTTTTCAGTTGCTCAACGGCATGGGCAGGCTTGCTTCCGACGAGCAGGCACACCTTTTGTTGAACGGGCACACGGTAAAAGACAGCTACGACATGATGCTCAACTTAGGCATGCAACGCAAGCTGTGCGGACATTACGGGGGTGATATAATAGCCGTGGACCCGCACCGGATATTGAGCAGTTCGAAACGGGTGATGTCCAAAAAAAAGAAAAAAACAGATGCCCCCACTCAAAAGATGCTGCAAACTTTTTTTTGCGTATCGGCACAAACAGGCCAGCCCATAATGGCCACCATGTCATCGACCGGGATGCCAACCACAAAGGCTACCCTTGAGCTGATATCGGCAACGGGAAAGATAATAAAAACCCCCTCTCTTTTGGTGGCGGACAAAGAGCATTTCACAAATGGATTATTCGAAGAGGTGTCAGCCCATAAAACATTCGACCTGCTGGTCCCTGCCATGAACACCCAAAGGGTAAAAGGCATCATGCAATCGCTTGAATATAGAAAACTGGATGCGGGATTTGCCCTTGCCGAAAGCAATTTTAATTTTGACGGCAAGAAAACAAAACACCGCTTTATTGCGGAACGTTTCGGGGAAAAGGAATATAGCTATGGAGCTTTCCTGACCACTTCCAACAAAGCTGCAAAGTCCCTTTTGTGCAACGATTATGACGATAGGTGGACTGTAGAGGAATTCTTTAGGTTTGAAAACGACATGGGGCTCAACCGGGCTTCGACAATGAACCTGAACATCAGGTATGGGGGGTTGGCCATGTCAATGCTGGCCCAGGCCGCAACTTACGAGCTGAGAAAAAGCTTGAGCGCGGAATATAAAAAATGGAACGCACGCCACCTTGCCGATGAGGTTCTGGCCTGGAACGATGGAGACATCAGGGTAAAAGATGATACCATTATTGTTACACTATACGGACATTCCGATTATTTGAAAACCGAGGAATTTATCAACCTCCCTCAAAAATTAATGCAAAAAAATATTGACCCACATATCCCATGGCTCTACAACTACAAACTTGACTTTAGATTTAAATAGTGTAATGTATTCTTGCTAAATAAAATCGTTGA
>NZ_JBNGOS010000098.1:0-1912 GCF_050589685.1 Saccharicrinis sp. 156 | reverse complement strand
TTTCAAACCGTCAGATAGCCGAAGACCTTTCAGTAAATAAGGAAACCGTCAATCGCTACGTAAACCTTGCAAAATCAGACGGGTTGTCCGTAAAGGAGTTATTAAAACTGGATGATCCGGTTTTGCAACACCGCATGAACGGTGGCAGTCCTGCCTATCCGGAAGGGGAGCGGTTCGAAGGGTTTAAAAAGAAACTATCCTACTTTGAGGATGAAATGAAACGTCCCCACGTAACCCTTAAATTACTTTGGGAAGAGTACATTGCGGAGCATCCCCAAGGTTATGGGCTAACTCAGTTTCGCTATCATTACCGGCAACATACGAAGGCCAAACGTCCAGTATCTTCCTCGTTGTTAAAAGATTTGTATACACCTGGCGAAAAACTAATGATTGATTATGCGGGAGACCGGTTAGAGTACGTCGATAGGGAAACCGGAGAGATAGTTAAGGTGCAGGTTTTTGTGGCCTGTATGCCGGCTACAGACTATGGTTTTGCGATTGCGGTCCGCTCTCAAAGAAGTGAAGACTTTATACATGCCCTGGCTATGTGCCTGGGTTCACTTGGCGGTGTGCCAAAGATTGTTGTGAGCGACAACCTAAAGGCAGCAGTAGTGAAAACCGACCCTCACGAACCGAAAATCAACCGCATTTTAGAAGACATGGCCAACCATTATGGCTTTGTGGTTATCCCCGCAAGGTCCAGAAAACCGAAAGATAAAAGTTTGGTTGAGAACCAGGTGAAGATCGTCTACAACCGGGTTTATGCCCAACTTCGCAACCATAAGTTCTACTCGCTGGAAGAGCTAAACAAGGCCATTGGAGAGAAAATGCTGGCACATAACCGCAAGCGTATGCAACAACACCCATACACTCGCGAAGAGCAATTTATGGCAACAGAAAAGCCAGAGCTTCGCCCTCTTCCGAAAGAACGGTTCGAGGTTCGCTTTTATGCAAGTTTAAAAGTCAATCCCAATGGTTTTGTTTACCTGGGACGAGACAAGCACCATTACTCAACACCACATGTGTACACCGGTCAGCAAACCAGTGTTATTTACACGCGCAGCCTTGTCAAGATTTACATCAACGGCGAATGCGTAGCGATGCACAAGAGATCCTATAACCAGGGCAAATATACCTACGTGAAAGAACATCTGGCTTCCAACACCCAGGCCTATCGGGATCGTTCACCTCAGTACTATGTCAAGCGTGCACAAAATGCATCACTGGAACTTGGAGAAGTGGTCGAGTACATGTTTGCAACCGCAACGGTTCCGGTTGAAACATTTTACAGAGGCTGTGAGGGCTTGCTGAAACTCCAGAGAGAAACAGATCCCCACTTGTTTAAAAAGTCATGCGACACGGCACTGCTGTATCAAAAATACCGCTATGGTTTTATTGAACGCTTAATCAAAACTAATTGCCGGGGAATTGCAGATGTAGAAGACCAGGAGTTATTCATGAATTTCCCTTCCCATTCGAATGTCAGAGGGAAGGAAGAATATAGTTAACCATTATTATTCACTAAAATATATAGATTATGAATGAAGTTACAGATCAATTTAAGAGTTTACGAATGCCGGGCATGGCCCAATGCTGGGCTTCGCTGCTTGAAACAAGGAAGCTGGACGGCCTTTCGTTTTATGAGGGCGTGCAATTGTTATTACAAGCGGAAAAAGATCAGCGCAGGACAAACCGTAACGCACGTTTGATTTCGGCTGCACGCTTCCGCTACCAGGTAACCATCGAAGAACTAAGCTTTGATGCGGCCAGGGGGCTGGAGCGTGGTAAAGTTATGCAAATGGCCACTTGTGAATATATCAAACAGGGGGCACCTATCATCATCACCGGACCTACAGGTACAGGTAAGAGCTGGCTGGGAACTGCACTAGGGCACCACGCTTGTTTAATGGGC
>NZ_JBNGOS010000097.1:0-1980 GCF_050589685.1 Saccharicrinis sp. 156 | reverse complement strand
TTACCACATCCGGTTGCCCCAGTAATCAGAACGGATTCTCCGTTGTTAATATATCCACCTGTTGCCAACGTGGATATAAGCCCTTTGTCCAAGCCTCTCGACACATCGTATTTCAACTCTTCCAGAGAGGCCTGATACCTGAACTTAGCAGATTTTCTTAACCGTTCAAAGCGGCGGTTGTCCCTGTCCTGCAATTCTGCCTGTAAAAGTATTTCAAGTCCTTCGTTGAGCGATAGCTCGTTTGACCTTTTGGTTTCCAATAGTGCATTCCAGCTTGTTTTGAAGCCGAACAGGCGTAATTGCGATAGTTGGTTTTCGATATTTTCCATCGTATTAAAATTTAAGTGATAATTGATTGTCGTAATATTCTTTTCCCCTGATGTTGTTGTGTTGTGGCAAACTTTGATCAGGTTGTTCTTCTTGGTCATATTCGGTCATCTTATTCTTGATAACGTTAAGTACAAAACCGTAAGTGTAATTCTGATAATCAATAGCCATCCGGCACGCTTTGTCAAAGGTTTCCCGGGGCGTGCTTTTAAACAGGCTAAAAAGGCCATCGCAGCTCTTGTATAGCTGTTCCGGATACCTGTCCTGGGCAAATATTAGCCTTACAAGTTCTCCTAATGTTTTCGATAAGTTCTCCGCCTTGTCTTTATAGTATTCCGGGCTTCGGTTCAGGTAATGCTGGTGGGTTGAACAGAGGTGTTCTTCAACGGTGGTATATTTGCCGATGCCAAACTCCCGTTTGTGAACTGCCACCAAGTTGTGCCGGTGAAAAATTCGCACCATGGAACGGGTATAAACTACCTTTAGTTTTTGCCCGATATATTGGTAAGGGGCACTATAATAATGTTTGTCCTCGCCCAGGTAGATATGGTTATTGGTACCATGTTTGTACTCCTTGTAATATTTTATTTCAAAGGCCTTTGTGGGCAGTTCCTGCAACAGGTGTTTCTCATTCGACAGGAAGTGCTCTTCCCGGCAGTAATCGCGCTTTTGCATACGAGTTTGGTTATGCTTGAGCGTATGTTCTTTTATGGCACTGTTAAGCTCAGAGAGCAAGAAGAACTGTTGGTTGCGTATACGTGCATAAACCCGGTTGTAAATAAGTTTTACCTGGTTTTCCACAAGAGCCTTGTCCTTGGGTTTTCTGGCACGGGCGGGAACCACCGCCATGTTGTAATGGTTGGCAAAATCTTCGAGTGCCCGGTTGATGGTAGGTTCGTAATTGTTGGCTTTTATTACGGCCGATTTCAGGTTGTCGGGAACCAGCACCTTGGGCACGCCGCCAAGGCTCTCCAAACAGCAGGTGAGCGCATAAATAAAATCGTCGACACGTTGGCTGGGAACGGCCATGCAAAAGGCATAATCGGAATAGGGCAGGCAGGCTACAAATACTTGGCATTCGATTATTTCTCCTGTTGTCGGATCGATATAGGAGAGCTTCTTGCCGGCAAAGTCTACAAACAGTTTTTCCCCAGGTTCGTGGCGCAGTACCATGGAAGGATTTTTGGTAAGCCGGTGTTGCGACAGGTGATAACTGAACTGGCTGAGGCTGTACCCTGTGGGGTTGGACAGGCGGTACTCTTCCCACAGAAGTTGTTTTGTCACGCCTGTCTTTTTAAGCTCGTCAACGTAATAATCAAGCTTGCCTTTTAGCTCTTCGAACCGGTTGTCTTTATAAGCTGGGTTTCCGGGATGGAAGACTTTTTCAAGCGCATGATCTTCCATTTTCAGTAAGGTGGCAAGGCTTATTTTCGAACTGCGGTATTTTGCCAGATAACTCTTGACCGTATTCTTGCTTATACCCAGATTGCGGGCTATGGTCTTGTTGCCGTTCCCTTGGCTGTGCAATTGTAGTATTTGTTTTACTTGGCTCATTCTTTTAGGTTTTCCTGCCATAATCAGTGTCAAATTAGTAGTTAATCCCACTAATTAACTTAAACCTAAATCCAAGGGGTCAACATGCTCCGCTTTTTT
>NZ_JBNGOS010000096.1:0-2431 GCF_050589685.1 Saccharicrinis sp. 156 | reverse complement strand
GTATCCCCACTACCAAGTAGGTCATAGATTTTTATCGGAGATGTACGATATTTGTTTACTGTTGGGGATTTACAGCTCCAAGTTTTGCGGCAAAAGGTCGGCAAGTCTGTTTACCTTGTAGGTTGGGATTATTTCGAGCACCTTTTTCAGCCATTCAAAGGGATTTACATTGTTCTTTTTGCATGTGGCAAAGAACGAATAGAACATAGCTGCCCTTTCTGCGCCCCGGTTGGATCCTGCAAACAGGTAATTTTTTCTTCCAAGCGTGATTGGACGTATGGCATTTTCGGCAAGATTATTATCTATTTCCAAATTACCATCGTTAAGGTAAGCCAGTAAATTGTCCCAACGTTCGATGCAATATGCGGTAGCCGTGCCTAACGGAGATTTGGGATTGGCAGATTTATAGGTTTCCACCATCCATTTCCCCAGTTCGTTCATCAGTGGCAACGATTCATCGAGCCTAAGGGCATGGCGTTCTGTTGGGAGCATGCCCTGTTCCCTGGCTTTTCGCTCTACGCTATAGAGTTTCTGGAACATGCCCATGGCATATTCTGCTTGCTTTTTATCATATGGTAAGGCTTTCTCAAAATATCGGCGTGCGTGGGCCATGCAATTGACCAGAGTAACATCCGGGTTCTTTGCTGCAATCAGATCATATACTTGGTAGCCATCGGTCTGAAGATAGCCTTTGAAGTTTTCGAGAAGTTTTTTCGGGCCTTCCCTGGATCTTCCGGTGTTATAATCGAAGAACACCATTTTTTCTAAAGGGCTGTGATAGATCCAATAATATCCCCGGTGCGTTTTCCCTTTCTTCTGTTTGTCCAGAACGGGAATTGGGGTTTCATCGGCCTGTATATAACCTTGCGAGAGCACCCTGTGCTTTAAAACATCGTATAGTGGCTCAAGTAAATTGCTGATACTTTCTTGCCAACCGTTGAGTGTAGATGAAGAAAGTTTTATGTCCTCTCTTTTGAAACGCTCGATTTGCCGGTAAACAGGCAGGTGGTCCACAAACTTGTCGACGATGACCTGGGCTAGCAGACCGGGGCCGGCGATACCTTTTTCGATTGGAAAAACAGGGAGTTCCGCTATTACGCCTTTGTGATCGATATTGTTATCGTCTATTGGCTTGATGTATTTGGGGCGGATATAACGCTTGATGTACAACTTGGCAGGAACCAGCTCCAGTTGGTCGGTCACCTCTTTGCCAATACATTTCATCCCGGAAGTGTCCTCCTCCGGTTCCAATACAATTTCTTCTACTGGTAAGTGCGATGGCAAAGGCAAGCGCCCTGGGTGCTCTTTCTTCTTTTCTTTCGAGCGCACATAGGTTATTGTTTCCTGCTCTTTTTCCGGGGCCTCTTCCTCGGGCACATCAAAAGGTAAAGAAAGCTGCTTATCATCGGTATCGTGAACGAACCGTTCACGTTTAGCTCCATAAAGCAAGCGGTTCATCTGGTCAATCTGGAACTGCATCCGGCTCATCTTTGACTCCATGGAGTTGATGAGTTCCCTCAGCTTTTTGTTTTCTTTTTCAAGCTCGGAAGCCTTGTTTTCCAGTTCCTTTGACATGCTTCAAAATTACTGAAACACAAGTGGCAGGCAAAGAAAAAGCAACTGTTGTTATCAACAAATTTAAAGTTCAGGTTTGATAAGTATTTTTGTTGAAATGCCTTATTTTACAGGTGGTTCGGGGCGAGAGTATCGTTTTCTCTGTTGCAGGTTTTTAATTGACAAACCGTCCACGACCATTACAATTTGGGCATAGCTCAGAGTGATGCTCCCGACCGAAGCGTCATACCTGGGAAGCTCAAATGTTCCTTTCTCCAGACGCTTGTAATAAAGCAAGAACCCGGAGCCCTGCCAATGCAGCAACTTAATCTTATCGCGACACTTATTAATAAAGATAAAAACGTCACCGTTCAGGGGATTGCAGTCCAGATGATTGCGGATCAGTCCCGACAACGCATCAAAGCTTTTGCGCATATCCGTGGGCTGGCTGTAAAGGTGAAATATGTTTTCTGTCGAGAGCGCGAACATAGTTTATAGGTTTATCAGGTTTTTCAAAAACTCAGGGCTAATGGTTTCCGGGCACAGCAACTGGATACCGTTGGGAAATAATAAGCAAAGTTGGTTTACCGGTTCTTTTTGTTCGGGTTCTGGAACTGATTTGATATTTACAGGAATAAAACCCGAACCAGGTTTAACTTGAGATTTACTTTTTTCTTTGAGCCTCTTGCCCCACGCATGAAATGTTGAATAAGCTAATCCATGTTCTTTACAATATTGTTTTTGCGGTGCATCTCCTTGCTGCCAGGCTTCATAATGAGCAAACATCTCTTTGGCTGTATGCCTTCTTGATTTTTTCATGCAACAAATATATCCTCTTGAAATCTCTTATAGAAGACCGGGTTAGCCGTGCGGATAC
>NZ_JBNGOS010000095.1:0-2502 GCF_050589685.1 Saccharicrinis sp. 156 | reverse complement strand
AAGCCATGGCAGGAAAAGAAAAAGATATGAGTAAAGTAAAACAAATGCTCCAGTTACATCATAATGGTGTTTCAAACGTATGCACCCCATCAAATGCGACTTACCCGAATAAATTTTCATCTATAAATTGCGGTAGCAGATATTTGAGTTGTGATTTTTTGGTATCGTTGATGTTTGCCATTACGTAAGTGAGCCATTTTTGAGGATCAATATTATTTTTGGAGCAGGTGCCGAAAAAACTATAGAACATGGCAATGTGCTTAGCTGCATCATGCGATCCGGCAAAGAGGTAATTCTTTCTGCCAAGGGCTAACGGCCTAATAGAGTTCTCTATCAAATTACTGTCAATCTCCAATATACCATCGGTCAAGTAATTTTGCAGGCTAATCCACCTGTTGGCACAATATTCAAAAGCTTTTCCTATTGGACTTTTAGGTGTCACTTTATTTCGCTCTTCTTGTATATATTGGCCAATTTCATTAATAATAGGCAATGATTTTTCTAATCTTAACTCATGGCGTTCCGCTGGGGATAAACCAGATTCTCTTGCGAGAGCTTCGATAGCATATAATAATTGGATTAGTTTCAATACGGTCGATGCTCTTTCTGTATCGTTGGCAAGGGCCTTTTCGAAATATCGACGGGCATGTGCCCAACATGAAAGATGTGTTATGTTGTGCAATGACGCCAAATAGGTATAGCCCGAATAGCCATCGGTTTGTACATATCCCGTAAAGGTCGATAAATCATCTATCGGACCTTTGGTACTGCGGCTGTTGTAATACTCGAAAAGCACTGATTTTGACAATGGGGCATACCTTACCCACATGTAACCTTGGTGGCATGCCCCTTTTTTACCTCTATCCTGTACTTTTATGGGTGATTCGTCAATCATTTGATAAATTTCCCTAAAAACATAAAGCCGATGGACTGCGTATAAAGGCAGGAGCAGTTGAGATCCCAATTTTACCCACGACTCTAAAGTGGAACTGGGCAATGGAACTCCCATTCGCTTGATTTGATTAAGAGTTCGGTAAAGTGGCAGGTGATAAATGTACTTATTAATAAAAATCATTGCCAACAGGGCTGTACTTGCAATACATTTGGCTATTGGACGGTTAAGCTCCGCTATAATTTGTTTTTGATTACCGCATTCATCTTCTTTGGTAATGTATTTGGGGCGGATGATGCGGTTAACGTGAAGTGTAGCCGGTGTGTAGTCCAATTCTTCGGTAATTTCACGACCGATGCATACCATACCGGCAGTATCTTCCGGTGGCTCTATAATTGTTTCCACAACTGGTAAATGAGATGGCAGTGCTAAGCGTCCCTGATGCTTTTTCTTAGGCTTTTTGCGCTCGTAAGCTACTCTTATGAGTTCCCGTTCGGCTTTTACCGTTTCTTCTATTTCTGCAGTTTTAGGTTCAAATTCAAGGGCAAGTTGTTGTGAATCAATTTCTGATTCGAAACGTTCCCTTTTGGAACCAAAAATCATCCTTCGGAGTTGTTCGTTTTGAAACTTGACTGCACCAAAGTCGGTGGTCAGCTTGTTTATTTCCGAACTTTGCTTGGCTATGGTAGATTCTTTTTCGTCCAGTTTATTTTCCAGGATAGCAATTTTTGCTTTCAGGGAACCTATCGACAAATCGTTATTTTCTTGCTGATTGGACATATCCAAAAATACATCAAAACACCTTATGCAGCAAGGGTTTTGATGTATTTTTGAGACTTGTTTTCAGTCTTGCTTATAACGCTTTTTTTGCTTCATCTTCTCGAACGAAAGACCTTCAAGAAGCATCAAAAGCTCTTCTCTTTTGATTTGTTTTGATAACCCATTATGAGCCGGTAAGGTGTATCTCCCCCGTTCAAGACGCTTGTAAAACAGTGCAAATCCATCCCCGTCCCAATATAATAGTTTGATATGTGTGCGTGTTTTATTCAAAAAAATGAAAACATCTCCTGAAACAGGGTCTTTTTTAAGGTAGTTTCTTACAATTCCTGATAATCCATCGAAGCCATTTCGCATGTCTACTGTACTACAACACAAAAAATATCGCAGATTGGCACTTAATCCCAGCATGCTTAGTAGATTTTCAGTTTGATACCACTTGGCAGTTCAAGCTCAACCATGATTGTGTTTTTATTTTTTGCTACATCCGACTCTGAATCCTGATTGGGGATGATTTCAACAAATTCACCTGCTGCGGCAGTTCGTTTCCCTAACTTGTTATCTCGCTTGCGGCACCAATATTCTAGTGACGAATCTGTAACCCCATACTCTTGGGCAAAGGCTTTTCGTGTCATCCCGGATTTCCTCCACTGATCTACTAACAAAAACATTTTTTCTTGCTTATCCATAATTTTTTATGCGCAAAAGTAAAATGTCTTTGATCAAAAAAACAGTTGCTGTTAGTGGGGTGCATACTTTCAAACCGTCAGATAGCCGAAGACCTTTCAGTAAATAAGGAAACCGTCAATCGCTACGTAAACCTTGCAAAATCA
>NZ_JBNGOS010000094.1:0-2581 GCF_050589685.1 Saccharicrinis sp. 156 | reverse complement strand
AAAAAAACGGTAGCGGGGACTTGTATCCTTCTACCGTTTTTTTGTGCTCAACTGGGCTTTAATTCCTATAATGTTAGCAACTGGGCTTAGTTAATAGGCAACAAATTCAACCTTACATATTAAACTTATAGGACCAATAGACGACCAACTATAACGAAAATTGTAAGCAACAATAAAACTGAATTAACAATAACTTCTTTAGTTTCTTTTCTATTTATATGTAATCTCATTGCTCCAATCATCGTAAATGCAAGTCCAACTGCTGCCATAGGTGTTAATATAGGATATATTTTCAACAACATTGGTAGAATTAATCCCAATGCGCCTAAAATTTCAGTTAAGCCTATTGCTCTTAGAATTGTTGTTGAAAAATTATTAACCCAATCTCCAATTTTCTTACTTAATTCTTTTACTGGCTTTAAAAGTTTCATGGTTCCAGCCATTAGGAATATAACTGCTAATAATCCCTGAATAGTCCAAAGTACTATATTCATAATTTTAAATTTTAATATTTACTCAAAAATAGATACATTCAAAATGTAAAAAAATGAACTAGTTCAAGAAAATACTCCTATTTACTTTTTAGCTAACTTTTTAATAATCTTACTAAGAAACTCAGCGCTAACTCCAATATAGGAGGCTATATGATATTGAGGTAACCGCTTTATTAAATCAGGATATCTTGTTTTAAGTTCTATGTAATTTTCCTCAGCACTTTTAGATAGTATTGAAACTAATCTTTTTTGTATAAAAATATAGGAACGCTTTAAATAGTCGTTATTATTTTTAATGAATTCTGATAATGCTGAAAGACCTGCATTATCAATGGAATAGACAATCGATTCTTCAATTGTTTCCATAAAAAAGCTTGTCGGTTCTGGACTAGATAAATCACCTATTACTTGGTTTTCTTTTGCAAACAAGATATTGAATTCTTTGCCATTTTTATCGATAAGAAATAATCTAATAAGTCCTTTCTCAATAATATACTGTTTAGTATTTGAGCTTCCTCCGCTAAATATTAATTCTTTCTTTTTAAAGGTTTCTTTACGAATATTTTTAAGTAGTTCCTTTTTCTGAACCTTATCCAAAGGGATTTTTAATTGTTTTTGAAAAAAATCGGCTATAAAATCAAGTTCATTCATGTCTGTTAATGTATAGAAATGGCGGCATTTTCCTAATAATTTAAGCCAAAAGCCCATAAAGGTAATATATTCATATACCCAAATTCAATGTCATCTTTCACGATATATGATTTTCCATCTTTTTCTATCTGTTTTTGCTGTTTATTCTTCCCTCCAACTTCGAATGTAAAGTCTTTGATAACAAAATCAGCATTCTTTGATGATATAACTTCATTTCTTACTCTCATTTGATTCAGAAAAAAAGTTTCTCTAATATTACCTATATTAGATTTTTCGCCAGCTAAACTATAAATTAAATTGGTGTTGTCAAGATAGACTTTGTCAACTTTACCTAAACCTCGAATTCCACTAGTTTCATTTCGTAGTTGACCGATAAGGCCTGCCTTTTCCATATACGTAAAGTAGTCATCTAAAGAGTTTCTACTAACCTTAATCATTCCGGCAATCTTTGATAAATTGGGTTTGAATGGAACACTTTCAGAGATTATTGATAGTAAACGCTTCAATTTACGACTAGTTGCAACATTCATATTTGCATATTGAGGAATGTCGGTTTCTAAGGTTTGAACTACAATTTGTCCTAACCGAAGATTAAGCTCATTTTCAATTCCAAATGGATAATAACCTCGCTGCAGATAGTCATTGAATAATGGTAGTGGGTGTTTTATATCCGGAAGCTGAATCTCCCCATTAACAATATGTTCTAAGGTGAAAGTTTCAACTTTTCTATTATGGAAGAAATTAAGGTATTCTCTAAAAGAAAGTCCTTGTAATCTATATATTAATGCACGTCTACTTAAATCAGCAGAACCTTTAAGTATGTCAAGTACAGAAGACCCCGTAAATACAACCTTTAAGTCTGGGTATGAGTCATAAATATTTTTTAATTCTCGAGACCATTCTTCGTATTTATGAATCTCATCAATAAATAAGTATTCTCCAGCATTCTTATAAAAAACATCAGCTAAGTCTATTAACCTGTTTTCGCTAAAGTACATATCGTCAGCTGATACGTACAAAGCTCGTTTACTACCTAAGTTTTCTTTTATATATTGCAGAATCATTGTTGTTTTTCCAACACCTCTAGGACCAATAATTCCGACCATTCGGCTATTCCAAGAAATTTCTTGATACAGATACCGCTTAAAATCTATAGTCGTATTTTGTAATAAAATCTCGAATTTCTGATATAGAGTTCTCATAGCTTTAAACTATTTGTTTATACAAATATAGAAATACGCACAATTAAATGTGCAACAATTTAATATATTGTATTATTAATAGTGCAATATTGTTTTTATGCTTGGCGGTAACGGCAGTCTGTCTAAAAACTATCCGCAAAATAAAATTTATTGCGTTTTAAGCCCTTTTTAAGCTGTTGTTTGGGTTTATTATGCTGCCTGAAAATAGCGATAATAATTTATTTTGATAAACAA
>NZ_JBNGOS010000093.1:0-2810 GCF_050589685.1 Saccharicrinis sp. 156 | reverse complement strand
ATAAAGATTCTAACTAGTTTTCAACACTAACCAGTTGAGCGTGAATACATATCGGGTTTACGTGCAGAGACTATATATCTAAATTATCGATAGGGCTTTTTATATTTTCAAGCTTTTTCAAATATCTTTTGTATACTACCTACCGAGTATCGCTCACCATATTGCCCTTCAAACAACCATTTTTTGGGTTTATGCTCCAGGTAATACTGCCTAAGTTTATCTCTTATTTTATCTGAAAAAATAGTATAACGATCTTTTCTTCCTTTAGCCCCCCTTATAAAAATCATATTCCGGTCCTTGTTCAAATCACTAATCTTAATGTTTAGCACCTCGCTTCGGCGAAGTCCGGCAGAATATATAATCAATAATATACACTTGTGTTTCAAATTCTCACTACTCTTTAACAATTGCTGTACCTCATTCTCACTCATAACATTGGGCAATTTACATTCTTTTTGAGGACGTGTGATTTCATAACGTTCTTTTTGTCTTCCCAATACTTTTTCGTAATAAAACTTAATGGCACTTATTAACATATGAACATATTGGGTTGAAACATCTTTTGAATCCCTAACCAATCTAACATACGCCTCAATATCATCTTTCTCGAAACTGTCGATATCTTTATTAATGTAAAAATTAACAAATTCCGAAAAATACTTGTGGTAATTTGCTATCGTACTCCTACTATAGTTCATGGCAACGAGCTTATTTATATATGCGGTTGGACAAGACTTAAACTTCGCCGGATCATAAGCTTGCTCAAGCAACAACTGTATAGTCTCCGCATTATTTATCTCCAGCTCTTTTGAAATGGAAATTCTCGAGATTGACCGTAACTTCCTCAATACCCTATTTATATTTTCATTTTTTCTTTCTATTAGGAATGACCTATAGTTTGATGACCAATGTGTAATCTCCATGTCTTTTAGTATCCTATATAGGCTTTTATTGTACTTAAACCTGATTAATATATGCCTTGGGTATTCTTTATCCGCCACCGGCAGCATCCATAGTTGAAATTTATTCTTCACCCTGCATAACTTTAACCTCTCAATATATCTTTCCGCTGTAACTTTTGCGGATTCTATACAAAAAGGCTTTTCTATTTTACTTAGATACCAATCATTAATCTCAACACTGCGTGAAAAGGAACTGAAAAATAATTCAAGATTTTCTTTACTTTTAATGAAATAAAAGCACTTGTATTCTTTGCTATATCTTATAAAAGCACAATTCTTTAAATTACGAATAAGGTCACTATTTCGATGCTTAAAATAAAGCTTTACCAATGCGTACTGGTTATAATCCCAGTGGTTTAAGTAAATAACCGGTTTTGTGTCCATAACAGATAAATTAAAGTCTATAACAAATAAAATCAATTCAAAGGACTTAGCCGTTTATTAAACGTTTACTTACGTAAATAGACGTATAATAATTCTGATAAGTAAATATAATCACCTATTTGTATGTATAAAAAAAATTTATGACCATGACTCCGGAACCCACTTTCTGTTTGTTTTGCAATACGGAACTAAAAGGAAGAATTGACAAGCAATTTTGCAACGCCCACTGCAAAAGTCTCTACCACAACCGAAATCCAAATACCAAAGAAGCTTTGATACGGAAGGTGAATAAGCAATTAAGGACCAACAGAAGTGCCCTGTATAAAGCCTGCCCGCAGGGAAAAGCAACCGTGCGAAAAGAGTTTTTAACATCGTTGGGCATGGATTTCAAATTCCTGACGCACACCTGGAGGAGTAACGGCGGCAACCTGTATTATTTTTGCTATGATTATGGTTATACCCCATCTGTGGATATCCGCAAAGTGGTGGTCATCCAACAGCAGGAATATATGAAAAAACCTTAGTGTCAAGCATACCCTTACGGGCCAGGCTTTTTCCTTATTTCATTTTTCTTCACGATAAAAAGGCTCACCGCCCGATAGCTAGCGGGATGCCAACTTTTTCTGCTTTTGAAAAATCCAATAATAAATGCATCTTACCCAAAATGCTATACATGAATTGACCCTGAAAGTATAGAAATAGACAGATCGCGTTTTAATGCTTTTTTTTTATCAATTCAGTGGAAACAAATGATCGTTGACAAAGTAATTCAACCTGCTTGTTAATGGGGCGGGAAAATTTTTGAGATCGCCTCAACCCTGTAATCAAAAATTTTTTTGAGCTGGTTTTTAATCAATACCGCATTGGCAATTCTACCCAATATGCCAAAGGGAGGAGCATAAGAAATGATGTCGGTCATTTTAACACCTCCTTTAACTACTTCCAACAAATGTTCATGATGCCAAAGGGAATATGGTCCCTGCCGTTGTTCATCAACAAAATATTTCCCGGGCTCAATATGGGTAATTTCTGTAACCCAGGTGGTACTATAACCCGGCAAAGGCTTAACACGGTAACTGATGATCATACCTGCATACATTTTTACAGGCAAACTTCCGGATGTTATTTCGAACCCCATAGAAGCAGGTGTAATTTTTTTAAGGTTCACCGGCGACGAAATAAAATCCCAAAGCTGTTCGGGAGATGAATTCACAATTTGTTCCCGTTTAAATTGATAAAATGCCATAGTGTCTCATATTAGTTGGTATTTATAATTTTGTTGTCGTTGCCTTACACCTTTATTTTTTCAATATCAGCCTTGAACCCGGCTTATGTATTGGAGGTTCGTCATGAGCATTGCAAGTACAATAAAACAAGGCATTACTGAAAACGAGGCATCACTTGTCCCGATTACTTTCCATAGCCGTTAACTTAAGGGAACCTATTGGTACAAAAACACATACA
>NZ_JBNGOS010000092.1:0-3093 GCF_050589685.1 Saccharicrinis sp. 156 | reverse complement strand
TCCGCCGGAATGTCATGCTAAAACACAACCTTAACCAACGTTTGGGAAGGGGGTCAACATGCTCCGGAATATCCATAATGCGCATTTAAACTATTGTTATGCCATACTTCGGTCCATCGTGGCACGTGCACTGGTTGGTAGTGGTTTGTTGCCAACATTGGGCATATTTCACAGAAATAAATACAATGCCTATTGTTTGGCCGATGATATTATGGAGCCTTATCGTCCGTTCTGTGATGAGCTGGTGTACGGTATGTGGAAAAAAGGCGAGATTAAGGATGTAGAAATAACTCGCGAACATAAGGCCAAATTATTAAGCATTGCCAGTATGGATGTACTGTTCGACAAGCAAAAGAGTCCGCTGATGGTAGGTTTGAGCCGTACAACCAATTCATTGTTTGAGTGCTACAAGGGAGAGAGGCGTAAAATTATTTATCCGGAGTTTATGGCTTAATATAAGTTTATGAATTTATTTTATAAGCGCAGCTTTAAATATTTTGCCAATGCTTAAGTTCTGAAATATAATGTAAATACAATTATGTCGTTCGAAGCCATCAATCAATACAGAAATATGTGGGTACTTGTTCTATTTGATATTCCGGTAGAAACTAAAAAGCAGCGAAAGGCTGCAGCAAAGTTCCGAAAAGAACTATTGCAGGATGGTTTTGCCATGTTTCAGTTTTCGATATATATGCGCAATTGCCCCAGTCGCGAAAATGCCGATGTGCATATAAAAAGGGTAAAAAGTATGTTGCCCGAGTACGGACATATTGGTGTTTTAAAAATTACCGATAAACAATTTGGGATGATGGAGTTGTTTTATAGCAAAAAACCAAAAGAAAAACCGGAAATAGTTCAACAACTTCAGCTTTTCTAGTTATAGGTAGAAATTAAAATAGGTGTTTAAAAATAAAAACCAGATCCGTTTAGTTCTGGTTTTTATTTTCTAAGGTCTTTGTTAACTGTTTGTGAATTTTAATGTTGCGGCCAATACCATGTCAAAGACCGCATTAAATATACAAATTGAAAGCAATTCACAACCTAAAGCCTGTAATGTCTGCATCGCCTACCCATGTCAAAGACCGCATTAAATATACAAATTGAAAGCAATTCACAACGTAATTGCTCTTGTTGTAATTCCATTAACTCATGTCAAAGACCGCATTAAATATACAAATTGAAAGCAATTCACAACTTATGCGCTGCGCTTTTTTTATTAGATGAACATGTCAAAGACCGCATTAAATATACAAATTGAAAGCAATTCACAACAGCTCTACCATTGCATCACTCAATATGTCACATGTCAAAGACCGCATTAAATATACAAATTGAAAGCAATTCACAACACCAGTAATGTTTAATAAGCCTACAGGCGGCATGTCAAAGACCGCATTAAATATACAAATTGAAAGCAATTCACAACACAGCTACAGCGAACTTTACAGCTACTTTCATGTCAAAGACCGCATTAAATATACAAATTGAAAGCAATTCACAACAGCATGGCAAAGAATCACACTAAAATATATCATGTCAAAGACCGCATTAAATATACAAATTGAAAGCAATTCACAACGAGAAAGACAATACAACAACATACACACCACATGTCAAAGACCGCATTAAATATACAAATTGAAAGCAATTCACAACACGGCAAAGAGGTTAAGAACGATGTAAAGACATGTCAAAGACCGCATTAAATATACAAATTGAAAGCAATTCACAACACGGTTGGGAGGACGAGTTACGATCGCATTCATGTCAAAGACCGCATTAAATATACAAATTGAAAGCAATTCACAACTAGGAAATAACATTTCCGTTAATACGTAAGCATGTCAAAGACCGCATTAAATATACAAATTGAAAGCAATTCACAACTATTGGGCGCATCAAAGATGTGTATTTTATCATGTCAAAGACCGCATTAAATATACAAATTGAAAGCAATTCACAACGATCGTCACATTGGTTGATGCAACTATATGCATGTCAAAGACCGCATTAAATATACAAATTGAAAGCAATTCACAACACTATAAGACAACTTGTTTAAGGTTGTCAACATGTCAAAGACCGCATTAAATATACAAATTGAAAGCAATTCACAACAAGAAACTTAGAGGTGAATACACGGTCTACCATGTCAAAGACCGCATTAAATATACAAATTGAAAGCAATTCACAACACCTGACTGTGGTATGGCATTGTCGAATTTCATGTCAAAGACCGCATTAAATATACAAATTGAAAGCAATTCACAACTGAACAGTCCGGGGCCGAGTACAGCTTACACATGTCAAAGACCGCATTAAATATACAAATTGAAAGCAATTCACAACACCGACAACCTGATTACCTCAGCAGCTGCCCATGTCAAAGACCGCATTAAATATACAAATTGAAAGCAATTCACAACACCCAGCCGTTACTACTTTTTTTATTTGTTCATGTCAAAGACCGCATTAAATATACAAATTGAAAGCAATTCACAACATCATCCTCAGTTGAATTATCATCATCAAGCATGTCAAAGACCGCATTAAATATACAAATTGAAAGCAATTCACAACGATTCTTACAGGCGTTTTACCAAATGTCAGCATGTCAAAGACCGCATTAAATATACAAATTGAAAGCAATTCACAACAAGAAAGTTAGCATTATCACCAAACTCATTCATGTCAAAGACCGCATTAAATATACAAATTGAAAGCAATTCACAACCGTTAAATGTGACAATTGCGGACACTACAGCATGTCAAAGACCGCATTAAATATACAAATTGAAAGCAATTCACAACCGTTCCGGCCGCAATGTGCACCGCACACATCATGTCAAAGACCGCATTAAATATACAAATTGAAAGCAATTCACAACACCGTAACGAGGCTATTTTCAGCCGGAACGCATGTCAAAGACCGCATTAAATATACAAATTGAAAGCAATTCACAACGTGTTTTCGACCCCGTTGGTCTGTGATCTCCATGTCAAAGACCGCATTAAATAGGGTCTGCCTTTTTATATATAACAGACTGCATGTCAATAACATGTTGAGAAATAAATTATTAAAAAACCCCGAAA
>NZ_JBNGOS010000091.1:0-3465 GCF_050589685.1 Saccharicrinis sp. 156 | reverse complement strand
GCAACCCATAGTTGATATTATCTTAAAAACTTTTAACCGATAATAAATTCTGTTTTTGACCTTTTTATTATATTTGATTGTTTCAGACAAGTCAATTTACAGAAAGATGATAATAGGACAAAAACTCAGAGCTTTACGGGAAGAAAAAGGTTTGTTGTTACGACAAGTGGCAGCAGAATTAGAAGTGGATACTGCTTACATCAGCAAAATGGAGCGAGGTGAGAAAAATATAAAACGAGAATATATTCTCAAACTTGCCTCATTATACGATTATCCAGAAGATGATTTGGTAACCCTATGGTTAGCGGATAAAGTATTTGACTTGCTCAAAGGCGAAAAAAATGCACTCGATGCACTAAAAATTGCAGAAGTTAACTTCAAAAACTAAAGAAGTATAAAAATAGACTAGTGTTATGCATAAAACAATAATTCAACCACCTGATACTGTTAATGAAGCTTTTGATGACTTACTCAGCGAAATGTATTTGAGTAATGTTCAAAATAGATTAAGACAATTAAATGAACCAACAAATAATGACTGTAAAAGATGGGTATGGGAATTAATACAGAATGCAACTAATGCAAATAAATTTAAGAGAGTAACAAAATAATATATGAAGAAAAAGCTCACATTAACGTGGTTAGAAGGCTTCCTGATGGATGCCTGTGATATATTAAGAGGAAACATGGATGCCTCTGAGTTTAAAGAGTACATTTTTGGAATGTTATTCCTTAAACGTTTGTCGGATAAATTTGAATTAGACCGGGCTGTGCGTTTAAAGGAACTACAAAGCAAAGGTTTAAGTGAGGATAAGATAAATCAAGCGTTGGAGAAACCTAATGCTTATGAATATTTTGTTCCGGTTGAACCTGTGAACGCCCGATGGAATGTAAAAGCCACGGATGAGAATGGTAATGAAATAAATGCCGGGATTCTTCACCTTAAAAAAGATGTGGGTGATAATCTGAATAAGGCGCTGGAAGCATTGGAAGAAGCCAATCCTGATAAGTTGAGCGGTGTACTTACTAATGTGAACTTTAACCGAACCATTGGTAAAAACAAGAATGCTTTAAGCGATGAAAAGCTGATTGAGTTTATTCAGCACTTTAATAAAGTACAGCTGATTGAGGAGAACTTTGAGTTTCCTGATATTTTGGGTGCTGCATACGAATACCTGATTAAATATTTTGCCGATAGCGCAGGTAAAAAAGGGGGTGAATTCTATACCCCAAGCGAAGTTGTAAAGTTATTGGTAAACATATTAGAGCCGGAACAGGAAGCGACTGTTTATGACCCAACATGTGGCTCTGGCGGTATGCTTATTGAGACCAAGAACTATGTACAATCACGTTATGGAGATAGTACACGCTTGACTTTTGCTGGACAAGAGCTTAATGGAGGAACATGGTCGCTGTGTAAAATGAATATGCTGTTTCACGATATTTTTGATGCAGATATTTTACAAGGAGATACCATTACTGAACCTTTACATATCGAAAATGGTGAGTTAAAACGTTTTGATATCGTCATTGCAAATCCACCATTCTCGGCTGACTATTCTGATATTAAAAATTTCCGTGATCGTTTTCATCATTGGATGCCAAAGAAAAGTAAAGCCGATTTTATGTTTGTACAGCACATGATAAGTGTGCTGAAAGATAATGGACGTATGGCTGTGGTTATGCCTCATGGTGTTTTGTTCCGTGGTAGCGAAGAGAAAAGTATGCGCCAATGGTTGGTGCAACGTGGATATATTGAAGCTGTGGTTGGTTTGCCACAGGGCTTGTTTTATGGTACAGGTATACCTGCTTCGGTATTGGTCATTAATAAAAAGGGTGCCCATACCAGAGAAAAAGTGTTATTCATAAATGCCGACCGAGAATACAGGGAAGGTAAAAACCAGAATAAGCTCCGCCCGGAAGATATTGCAAAAATATCCTATGTATATCGTAAAAAATATGAATTGGATGCTTATTCCAAGCTTGTTAGCAAAGAGAATTTAGCCAATGAGGATTATAACTTTAACATACGTAGGTATGTGGATAACAGCCCTCCTGCTGAACCACAAGATGTAACTGCACACTTACATGGTGGTATTCCTGAAAATGAAATAGATGCTTTATCCGCCTATTGGAAGAATTACCCTAAACTTAAAAAAGAACTTTTTGAGGAGTGGAAAGAAGGATATCAGAAATTTGCTGCAAACATTGATTCTAAAGAGCAATTAAAAGAATTGCTTAGCAAACATAAAGATATAGCTTCTAAACGCTCGGCCTATACAACTGCCATTAACCAATGGTGGGATGCGAATGTTGGCAAATTAGAAGCGCTACCTGAAAAGCACAACGTATTTGAGCTATATCGAGCATTCTCAAAAAGTATTGCCACCGATTTTAGTGCCTTGGGGATATTAGATATGCACAAGAGCCGTGGTGCATTTGCTACGTATTGGGATAGTTTAGAAACAGACCTCAAATCTGTTTCAGCCAGTGCCTGGAATGCAGAATTAATTCCTGCTGAAGAAATTCTTCAATCGCAGTTCCCTGAAGTTTTAGAAGAGTTAGCCAATAACGAAGCCAGACGAGATGAATTGGAAGCCCTATTTGCCGAAGTAAATGAATTGGAAGAAGGTGATCCCGATAGTTATCGGGAGAGCGAAGAGAACTACGAAGTGTTCCCTAAAGAAGTACTAAAGGAATTTAAGGCAAGCTTGAAAGAAATCAACGGAAACATCAAAGCTGCGAAAAAGGAAATCAAGGCTCTAGGTATTCGAATCAAAGCGGTGACTGAGCTTGTCGAAGTCAAAGCGTTAGAAAACCAATTAGCAAATACCAAAGAACTTTTGGATAGCTACACAAAGCAAAAAGAGGCCTTAGATGCCAAACTAGCTCGACATACCGAATTGGAGCAGGAACTAAAGAATTGTAAGGCTACAATTAAAGAAATTAAGGACAAGAAAGACGACTTGGTAGAAAAAGCCCGTGAAAAGATTTCATCGGAAGAAGCTAAAGAATTGATTCTTGCTCGTTGGAAACGAACCTTACAAACAACCGTAATGGACTATGTAAATCGTTACGAACGGGATTTATTGGCTGAGTTGGAAAAACGTTTTGTGAAGTACCAGGAAACTTTAACCTCAGTTATAAATGAACGTGACGAGGCTGCCAATCTCTTGTCTGACTTTTTAAATGAGTTGGGGTATGAATAAGGTACTTACAAATATTGCGACACTGTCGCAACAATGTGCTAATAGCTTTTTAAAAGTTAAGCGATTATTTATTTTTTTTAATGGAGCTAGGGTATGAGGGATAATTGGGATAGTTTTCCTTTAGAAGGAGAATGTAGTTTAATTACAAAGGGTACTACGCCAACATCACTTGGCAAAGAGGTATCCGCACGGCTAACCCGGTCTTCTATAAGAGATTTCAAGAGGATATATTTGTTGCATGAAAAAATCAAGAAGG
>NZ_JBNGOS010000090.1:0-3502 GCF_050589685.1 Saccharicrinis sp. 156 | reverse complement strand
TGTGGTAATGTATACCAAACTGTAATGTAAAGTAGTTGTGTTTGCCTTTGATATAACGTGGGATGGCTTATAAAAAGGCAACAAACCACTTTACATTATCTTTTCTTAAAATCTCTTTAACCATTGCATTAGGTCATCGTTTTCCACCCATACGGGAGTTTCTTTCTCTACAATCTGCACATAGGCTTTTTCGAGAGCGTCCCTTTTCTGCTTGGAATCCACCCTGGCATATATTTCAGTGGTCAGCACCGACTCATGTCCGAGAAAATCTCGTATATACACGATATTGACACCGGCCTGCAGAAGATGCATCGCCTTGGAGTGACGCAAGGAATGGCAACTGATGTTGTCAGGTATGAGACCCGGGCTTTTTTCTTTGGCATCCTTGACGTATTTCTTCAGAATAGAGTTGATACCGGCACGTGTCAGCCTTTCTTTTCTTTTGTTGCAAAACAGGGGGGCCTCCGACAAATGGACTTTGTTAAGCCCCTTTTCTTCCATGTAGCCTTTCACGTGCGCCACTTCTTCCTCCATCAAAGGCACAATACGTGTTTTGTTGCCTTTCCCGGTCAATCTGACCGTATGCGGTTTATGTAGCCGTATGTCGGAAGGGGTCAGATCGATAGTTTCCTGTACCCTGGCCCCACAATCGTACATCAGGGCCAACATTGCAAGATCGCGCCTGCCTTTGGCCGTTGTTGTATCGGGTTGCTCAAGCAAAAGTTTTGTCCCGTCAACCGAAAGGTAGCTGATGGTCTTTTTTCCTGTTCTTTTCTCTTTTATAGACAATATATTTTGCCACTGGGCCATTTTCTCGGGAAGCCGATATTGAAGAAACCTGACGAAAGAGTGGATCGTGGCCAGCCTTACATTCCTTGTCGCAGGGCTGCATCCCCTGGTGTTCCCGAGCCAGTCAAGAAACCCGGTCACGCAATCCTTTGTCAGGTCACTAAGTCTCAGTTTGGTGACCGCTATATTCTTTTTTTGTTTCATGAACCGTACAAACAGCACAAAGGCATACTTATATGATTCTATGGTATGGGTACTCAACCCTCTTTCTCCCGGAAGATACTTAGACAGGAATATGGTCACGTGCTGTGCAAAATCAGTTGGTTTCATGGTTGCCTGTTTTAATGTTAGGAAAAACCCGCGCGCATATGAACGATGTCTTTTTTACCAGGTCGGGATACATTTCTGCCGTTAAACGGACATAAACATCTGTGCCCCTTAATGTCCGGTGCCCCAGATAAGTCGACAGCACGGGCAACGAACAGTAAAGGTCAAGCCCCTTTCCCGACATTTGTGCCAACGTGTGTACACAAAACGTATGCCTCAGGTCGTGCGGACGAGGTCCCAGGCCTCTTCCCCGAAACGGAATGTTGGCTTTATATAAGATTCGCCTAAACCATTTGTAGACACTGTTCATCGCTATAGGTGATCCATCCGGCTTGATGAAAAAAGTGTCTGCTTTTTTTATAGCAGGTATGAGGTCCCTGTGTTTCAGATATCCTCTTAAAGTTTCTGCCAGGGATTCTGAAAACGGCACCATCCTGTCCGTCCCGTTTTTGGTTTGCCGTAATATCAGCTTATTGCCCGAAAGGTCAACATCCCCATGTTTTAACTTCACGGCCTCACCGACCCTCACCCCCGTACCGTACAGAAGCCTTATGATGGCAGGCATTGCGGAAACAGCCGTGTTTCTGTTGCAGATACATATTTCAAGGTTATCGCAGACCTTAAATATTTCCTTTATTTGTTCCCTTGTGAAAACATATGGGATATAGGTTCTCTTGGCCGGGGCGCACCGGGGGGGACAGCAACGGAAACCAAGGTCGTTTAAAAACCGCGCAAACTGGGATACGATAACGACCCTGTTATACCTTGTTTTTTCTTTCTCGTTCGGCCGTAAAACACTGTATTCTTCTGCAAGTTCTTTGGTTATTTCCAGCTTGCCCACATCTTTTGAGTAAGCTAAACGGTCAAACAGGGAAAGGGCCCATCCACCGTCGTTATACTTATACCCAAGACTGTTCTTTAACGCAATAAACTTTGCTATATAAGGGCCAAATATGCTATAATACATCCTGTCCATCACTATATCCTCCTTTCTTGTTTGTTATTAATTCCAATATTGTAAAATGAAAGGGGAACGGGAGGAACTTCCAAAGCACACTCCCTCAATGACGCCAGGTCTACCCGTAAATATCCCATGCTCGATGACATATTTTTGTGGCCGAGCAATTCCGAGATAACCGGCAATGGTACTTTTTCTTTCAGAAGGGCGCTGGCAAAGCAATGCCTGAGCGCATGGGGGCCGTGTTTGCGTTTGACACAGTTGATCCCTGCCAAACGCATATAACGTACTACAACATTGCCCAGGCAGGAATAAGTAATCGGAACATAAGGAGCTTGTGCCCGAAGGAAACACTGAGGGGCTTTGGAGACCGGCCTGCCATGTTTAAGGTAATCTATAATTGCATTGCCGATTTCCGGTAACAAAGGGAGTTCCAGGGGTTCCCCTGTCTTCTGCTGTTCGATCGATATTACATTGCGCTCCCAGATGATATTCTCAAATCGGAGCCCGGTGATATCCGAGGCTCTTAAGCCCAGCCTCATTGCAATTAAAAGCATGGCGTAATCACGCTTGCCTTTGGGGCTTCCCCTGTCGATGGCATTTAATATGGCTTTTATTTCTTCGTCCGTAAATGTCGATGGCAGCTTGTCGCTTTCCTTGTAACTGTCTTTGGGAACAACCTGCGAGTAATCCGCCGGCAATATCCCGTGTTCATGTAAATACCTGAAAAATATGCGTAATATGTTCAAGGTAACATGCTGTTTTGCCGAAGCGGTTTGATCCATCTGTTTGACATAGGAAAGCAAGCTGCAGGCATTGAAATCCTTTATCTGCCTGATCCCGGCGTTGTTTAAATAAAGGTAGAAGGAATGCAGGTAAATAGTATAGGAATGAACCGTTTTCTTTGCCAACCCCAGCGTTTCTTTTCTATAAGAAATAAACCTCTTTATTATATGCCCTATTTCCCCTTCAAATTCTTTTGGCGGTAATTGCTTTCCCCCTACGGGGATACGCCCTGTAGACTGGAACTTATAAAGTGCCTCGGTACGGTTGACAAGGGATTTTTGTTTGTCACTGAGATTTCCGTAAACAAAATCCCCCAGTTCCCCTTTTAAAAAGGCCTTACCCACGTTTCTGTCATAGTACTTGATCCCGTTGTCAAGCATAAAGTCTTTTACCCTGTTCCAACAACTCCGGTAACTCGAAACAGTCACCTTATGGTATTGAGCATTTTTAAAATATAAAAATAGCTCATCCAATAAACTGTCAATTGTCTGTTTGTTATTTTCCATCGCTTTTAAATATTGGTTATACAGACAATTTACAACCGAAAACAAATTTAATGTAAACTAAAATCAATTAATGCCTTTGTAGCTGTTCTATCCTGCGTCTATACTTTACATTATATTTTGGTATACATTACCTGCC
>NZ_JBNGOS010000089.1:0-4229 GCF_050589685.1 Saccharicrinis sp. 156 | reverse complement strand
AAATTCATGGCTGATTAAGAAAAAAGTGAACGGGTATGGCCGTTTTCACTGGGTGGGTATAGACCGTTTTTTCTAATATTTACCACTTGCGTTAGCGATAGTTTTACCTGAAACGCTTGTAATATTATTGAATGATATTCCGTAGCCCCCATTGTAAATATTAGATAACGTTAACTCGCAACTTAAGCCATCTTGCGAAATAATGGCATATTCAACATTTACATCTTTATTAATTAGGTAGCTTGAAACATCTTGCGCAGAACACTTTTCTGCAGGTTCAAAAAAGTCAATTTTAAGTATTGAAGCATCATTCATTTTAACACTCTTCACAAAAAAGTCATTGGGCTTGGGCATTTCCCCTTCTGCCAATTGAATAACTTCCGTTCCTGCCAACAAAAAATTCCCCTCACCATATTCGCGGGAAGTATTTATGGTGACTGGCTGTGCATCTTTAGGTTCATCAGCTACCCCTTGTACATAACCTATACGACCATTAGACGTTAAAGCTGTTGAAACTAAACCATTCCACCCTTTAATTACAGTCGGCAAATATGTTTCTTTATCCAAAAGTCCATTATTGATGCCCCATGCCATACCGTAAACAAAAAAGGCAGTACCACTGGTTTCCTGTCCCGGGAATTCTGTTGGATCTCCCAAACTCACATTCCAAAAACCATCACTTCGCTGTACACTTTTAAGTGCTTCTGCCATTTTTTTGAATGTATCAATATATTCCTGACGGTGAATATCATTCTCCGGCAAATATTTAAGCGTGCGTACATGGCCTCCAAATACCCATCCATTTCCTCTCGACCAGTAGCATTTTTTACCCCCTGAAGTTGTATATGGAGGGTCAAACCGCTTATCGCGATGCCATAAACCAAACGAAGCATCGTATAATCCCTGACTCACTTTTGTACTATGATACAAGGCATACAACTTTTCGAAATAACGTGAGTCGTTATTCCATATACCGTATCGGGTTAACACTGGCATAGCCATATAAAGTGCGTCAATACAATCCCAGTCATCAACAGCGGTGCGATTAACCAAATTGCTTACACTTGTGCCGACTTTACTTATCATATATGTATCCTTAGCCCCATAGGCATAATAAATATCCATGTAAACTTGACCTACACATTGATTGTCGGCCTCGTGAGGTCTATTTCCTATATTCCAATCATTATTAATACCCCACTGCAATGCATAATCCAAGCCCTCTTGGGTCGGGTGCAAATCAAATAAAGCCATATGCCCGTTAAAATACGATCCCTCTAACCAGTTTGACGCTCCTGAAGATACCGTTTCTGTTTCCGGATTCGCATTCATATAATACTGGTTCACTTTTATAAGGTCCGCTAAAACTTCGGCTTTTGAGGGCAATTCTTGTGCATTGTTTACTGCTGCTATTCCCCAAAAAAAGATGATAAATATAATTCTATACATACGTTTAAATTTTGTTTTTTACAGTCGCATAGTCTGCTCCGTAATTTAAGCGGTGGAACTCGCAAAATATAATCATACTCATGTACCGGCATTAGGCATGTAAAAAATAATTATCCAGCTCGTTTCATATGGCTTGTATTTAAGCAATATGGACTAATTTGGTTTATACTTTTTAATTGGCACTAAAAGCTACATTCCCTCCTCTTCGATAGATGTCTATCAAGTTTATAAACTTGGCCTTGCGAGGATCATTTAACGTATTATAATCTGGATTTACTTTGGGCCAATATGTACTTTTAGCATTGTTATCGAGCCAAACTATCAACTTATGAAATAACGCATTGGTAAGTTCAGGCATTTGTTTTGCCAGGTTATTAGTTTCAGAAATATCTTCTTTAATATTAAACAGCTTAAGTCTTCCATGCCAATCAAAAATCAGCTTGTAGTCTCCTTCTCTAATTACAGAGTGAGGTGTTAAATTATAACCATCGTATGGATTAGTATAGATAACGTTGAATGGATAATGCCAAAAATGTGTATTGCGCGTATATGTTTGTTTTGTATTACTTACGTCATTCATAAGTCCAACAATACTGCGTCCATCAATACCACCTTCTTTAGTATAGTGAGGGTTTGGATCATAACCTGCAGCTTCAATAAATGTAGGAAAGATATCGCAGCAATCTACTGGCACGTTACTCCATTTTCCACCTTCGATTTTTCCTTTCCATCTAAATATCAATGGAACCCGTATTCCTCCTTCTGTAACACATGCTTTACCTCCATTAAGTGGAAAGTTACTGGTTACTTTCCCGTTTGGTGTTACCCTGCCATCAATACCACCATTATCGGACATAAAAACCACTAGAGTATTCTCATCCAGCCCTGTTTCTTCCAACTTTTTTAGAATTCTTCCTACTGAGTTATCCAAACCACGTATCATACCCGCATAAGTCGCATCCTTATGATTGTTCCAACCTTTGGTCGGCTTATTTTCAAAGTAATTGATATCCTCTTGCTTTGCCTGGTATGGGCCATGTACGGCAAAATGACAGAAATATAGAAAGAAAGGTTGATCTTTTATAATAGAACGTTTCTCAATATAACGAACTGCCTGTTCTGTTAAATCCTCAGTTAAAAAATCCTTCCCTGTTTCTTCTCCGGCTGAACCCACCAAAAGTTCTTTTTGAGGAATATTGGGAAATGAGGTTATAGCCCGATTATTCCATATTCCTCTCCATTTAAAATAGGTTGAAGCTCCGGCATCACACCAAGCTAATGTCTCAAACCCCTGATCACTTGGGGTATATCCTTCAGCTCCATGCCCTCCAATATGCCATTTCCCAATAAATGCAGAATGGTAATCAGGAAGTGCCTCTGCAATCGTAATTTCATCGAGGCCATTATCTGCAGGTGCCCCAGACGGCACTGCCGTATTTGAACTGCCGTTGAGCAATGCCATCTCTATTTTTATATTATCGTGATGATCCAATACATCATGCACATAACTGCCTTCCGGGACTTCTTGGTTGGTATTGTAATACGTTTTTCTTCGTGGAGTTGCTGTTGTAAATCCAAGACGTGCTGCATATTTGCCAGTAATTAAGCTGGCTCGTGTTGGGGAACACAATTGGTTGGCATAAGCCTGTTCAAATGCAACTCCTTCATTTACAAGGCGGTCTATATTAGGTGTTTCATAATACATACTATCTTTTGAAACACCCATAACATGTTCTGCATACGCTTGCGTATCCATGTAGCCATAATCATCAGCTAAAATAAAAATGATATTAGGTTTCGAAAGTTTGTCTTCACTCTCATTAGAACCAATGCATGCAACCAATAGCAAAGTCTGCATTATTACTGTTAAATATACTAGTTGTTTTTGCATGTTTTAAAGCTCCCTGATTTTAAGATTTCGCCAATGGATAATACCTTGTTTTCCTCCATGAACCTGCAGAGCAATAAATCCTTTGGGGAATTGATTTTTTTCATCAACCCAGTGTGCAGCAGGCAATCCATTAATCCATGTTTTGACTACATTTCCTTCAACCATAACTGTAATTCTATTCCATCCGCTTCTATCAATGGCACTTTTTAATGCTTTGTGTTCTGGGGCTCTTAAGGGATAAAACCATCCACCACAGTTTTGTCCATAAATTCCCCCTGACCAACCACGACCATTTTTTGCCAGATCTTCCATCTCCACTTGAGGACCAATCACTGTATTTTTGTTAGGATCTTTTCTGATTCTGGACCGGATTTGAACGCCGGTATTTCCATCCACTTCCCATTTTACCTCACAAGTAAAAATAAAATCGACATATTCTTTATCAGTGCATAAAAAAGTACTTGGCCCTTCACTGCATCTTCCCACTATCTCACCATCTTTTACTTCAAAAACCATGGTTCCTTGTTTAGTGCTCCACCCATCCAATGTTTTACCATCAAAAAGAGAAACAAAGTTTGCACCTTTTAACTTTGGCTCTTTGTCGTGATTGATAAGTTGTGTTTTTGCATTCACAGGTTTCTTCTTTTGATAATCCTGGGATTTAACACTAAAGGTTAGCAATAAGAAACTTAGTACAAGTAATAATCCTTTCATTGTATTTAATATAAAGGTTAAAATGAAAAAGCATCAAAATTCATATGAATATCAAATTTTGATGCATTTATGTTATTCTAAATAAATTATGGATGTACTTATTTAGTGCCGGCAAGAAAAGTCGCTTTTTTTACAAAGTGGACAAATCCAAGCTGATTTATTTCAATATTAAAAG
>NZ_JBNGOS010000088.1:0-4396 GCF_050589685.1 Saccharicrinis sp. 156 | reverse complement strand
AAAATAACTGATCATATATGCGGTATAGAAACCATAATCGAAATAATAAAGTCATTACGGTCTCTATATCCAAGTTGTGTTTCATGCAAAGAAAGACCGTGCAACTAAAGCCAACGCACAAAACAGCACATTCGCAAGCTCCAACACACAAACCGATGCTTCAGCTTGCAAAAGAGCTGTTTTCTTGCCAGTTCACTAATCAATACGAAACCGTATAACTTAAGCAAGCTCTATTGTAAATAAGAAAAAGTTAGGGATAAATCTTACATTTGATTATAGTTTAAAACAGACATCTTAATTCAGTGAAGCAGATACCAAAATATGATTTTAATAAAAAGGAGGAACCACTCCTTGAGTTTGAAATTCTTCGTTTGGAAGAACTGATAAAAAGAAAACATCAAATTGCCAGCAAACCACATAGACTGGATTTTTATCAACTTATTTTCATCATCGAAGGAACCGGTATTCATACGGTTGATTTCCAGAGAGTACAATTTAATACAGGCTCCTTTATTCCCATAGCAAAAGACCAGGTGCAACAATTTCATATTGATTTTGATATCAAAGGTTACGTCATACTTTTTACATCTGATTTTTTGGTTCGTGAAAAAATAAATTATAGATATCTATATGATTTCATCCTATTCAATTCGCAATTATCACCTGTTGTATTGCAATGCGATACCGACACAAAACTGTTAATTGAGATGCTCGCAAAAGCATTTTTTATTGAAAAAGAATTTGAACAGGAAGAATTGTTACGGAATTACCTAAAGATTATTTTAATCCGGCTTGAACGGACTAAACGCTCCTTCTCACAAATACCAAGTGGCTCTTCACTTACTTTAAGTATGCAGTTTAAAGAAGCTTTGGACAATAATATTAGCTATAAAACAAAAGTAGCCGATGTCTGTGAAATTTTAGGCGTAAATTCCAAGAAACTGAATGCTGCCTTGCAACTGTTATCAAACAAAACAGCAAAAGAATATCTGGATGAAAGGGTTGTTTTGGAGATTAAACGACTTCTTTCATATTCTGAGCTTTCAATTAAAGAGATTGCTTACAAAATTGGTTTCGAGGATGCTACAAACCTGACTAAATACTTTAAGAAACACACCAGCTTTTTTCCTCAGAAATTTCGTGAAATTCATCGTTAACCCATTTTTACCATTCTTTGCCTTAAACTGACCTTTACCAAAATTGATTTACTCCGTTACTTTGTATCGTAATTATTATTCATAAATTAAAATACAAAAACAATGAAAACATTAGTAACAGGAGCAACCGGAAAACTTGGTAAAGAAGTAGTAAAACAACTTGTCAATAAAGGAATCAGAGTATTGGCAGCAACGCGCGATATTTCAAAAGTAGCCAAAACCTCTAATATCGAACCGGTTTTATTCGATTATGAAAAACCCACGACCTATGCCGTTGCATTAGAAAATGTTGATTCAATCTTTTTGATTGCACCCTCAATGGACCCATATGCCGATAAAAAACTGCTTCCTTTTATCGATGCAGCCCATGAAGCTGGCGTTAAACAAATTGTTGTTAATTCTGCTTTGGGAATTGATGCCAATCCTGAGGCAGCCCTCTTCAAGATAGAAAACTATGTAAAAGACGCAGGCTTTAAGTATGCCATAATTCGCCCAAATTTTTTCATGGATAATTTTACTGCGGGTTTTATTGCACCAATGATAGCGCATCAGAATGGGATTTTCGTTGCAGCTGGTAACGGTAAAACGGCATTTATTGCTACTTCGGATATTGCAGCGGTTGCAGTAAGAGTTATTACCGACTTGCAAAATTATAATGGTAAAATTTTCAACCTCACCGGAAGCAAAGCACTTCATCATGAAGAAGCCGCGATGATTATCAGCAAGGTGAAAGGAAGAGAAATAAACTATGTACCCATCACTGCATCTGATATGAAAAAAGGAGCAATGGAAAATGGCATGCCCGAACCTTCTGCCGATATGATGCTCGCACTTTATGGAGCTACTTCTGCAGGTTACATGTCTGTTGTGACCAACGATTTTGAACAAGTAATTGGCAATAAGCCGTTGTCGTTTGAAGATTTCATTAATTCAAATATTAAGTAATATCATTTAAAAACAACACCATGAAAAATCGAATTTTAATGCTAATATTAGTTTCAGTAATAGGTATTGGAACCAGCTTTGCTCAAAACACGACTTCACCAGATGTTGAAAAATATCAATTTGGTGAGACGGAACATTTATTAGATGGTTACTCCATGAATTTCCAATATCAAACGGGTAATGCAATACACATTGAATTCTACGATGGAAAGGGTAATTACGAATGGATTACCGGTCCCGGCAAAGGGAATGGCAACAAAGACATACAATACCGTTGCCGTAAAATAGGGGATGATTTGTACTTAGTGAATTGGCACGAAACCGGGCTAAAGGATTACCTGACCCTTGTTTTTAACTTCAAGAATATGACAGTATATAGTTCTGTAATAATTGGATATGCAAACAATCCAGATAGACCAAGAAGAACAGCTTTTGACGGTGGAATAATCGACCACTTAAAAAGACCTGAATAAGAAAATTTTGGATTTGATTATAAATATATAAACACTATCACCATGAAAACTCGAATTTTAATACTTACAATTTCAGTTATCTTATTTGCAACAACTGTGTATTCTCAGAAAACCGAAGCTACTCGATTGTTGGAGGAACAGAACAAACAATTTATTCCAGAAATTTTTCAAATTACGGAAAATGTACATTTCGCGGTGGGCTACGAAGTGAGCAATATTGCCATGATTGAAGGTGAAACCGGAATTATTATAATTGATGCCGGCATGTCGCCGGTTCGGATGGAGACGCTTCGTTTGAAGTTTCGTGAAATAACCGACAAACCCATTAAAGGAATTATTATTACACACGGGCATGGCGACCATTTTGGTGGGGTTCAGGCATTTTTAGATGAAGGTAGTAATCCTCAGGTTTGGGGAAGAAGTGGAGCATTAGGCAATAACGTTGGTTTTAACATTGAAGAAAATGCGGGAAAAAGTGCAGGATTAACTTATCAAAACAACCGAGGAGCCCGCCAGGCTGGTGTTATTCTGCCAGATTCAATTCATATTAACAACGGAATTGCTCCCCGTCCCAATAAACAAAATACCATGTTCAACCGCAAAAAAGGTCAAGCAGAATTTGAACCTACACATTTTTTCTCTGGTGAACGGAAGCAAATTAATATCGACGGGATAAAGTTTGATTTGGTAGCTGCAAGCGGCGAAACATACGACAATATGTATGTTTGGATGCCGGACCAGAAAATATTATTCTGTGGTGATACCTTTTATAAATCGTTTCCAAACTTATACACCATTCGTGGTTCTCAATATCGAGATGTTAAAAGTTGGTACGAAAGCATTGATAAGATGGTAGCTGAAGAACCGGTATATTTATTACCAGGGCACACCCGTCCAGTAATTGGCAAAGAAAAAGTGAACGAAATACTGAGCAACTACAGCGCTGCCATAAAATTTGTATTTGATAAAACTATTGAAGGTATGAATAAAGGGTTAACCCCTGACCAATTAGTAGAATACGTAAAACTACCAGAACACCTGGCTTCCTTACCTTATCTAACCGAATATTATGGTCGTGTTGACTGGGGTGTACGTTCTATTTTTAACGGTTACCTGGGCTGGTTTGATGGAAACCCGGTAAACTTGAATAAACTTGCACCAAAGTCCGAAGCTGAAAAAATGGCAATAATGGTTGGAGGGAAAGATAAACTTCGGGCAAATGCTCTAAAAGCTTTTAAAGATGAAGATTTTCAATGGGCAGCTCAATTGTCTGATTATCTTCTTGCTCTAAATATAAACGACAAGGAAATTATCAATTTGAAAGCAGATGCCTTATTCGAGATAGCCAAGACCATGGTGACAGCTACAGGCAGGAATTATATGAATAGTTATGCTATTCAGTTAAAGGAAAAGGTGGGAGAATAATACGATTTAATAATTTGAATAAAAAATTGAAAATGTTATAATTAATTATTTCTATATTGCCCACGCTTCACAGTCACACACATTGCCAAGCCCCATGTGCCGACGCTAAAGCCAAAACTTGTCAAAGAGTGTGTCTGTCCGAACGCACGTGATACTGCAAAATTGATAGATAAATTGACTGAAAAATAAAAGGCCAGTTGGTAACACGCGGTATAAAACATTGGGGTTTAGGTGGTTATTCAAACTTTCTACCACGCATCAAGTTCTGTGTAACTTGAAAGGAAAGTAGCCCGCAATCCCCAACGATTTCATACCGCCAACCGTCAGACTGTCTAAAAACTAAAAAGGTGTTGACATAAAGTTCATAAGTATGGTGTAGTTTTTTTTAGTAAAAAA
>NZ_JBNGOS010000087.1:0-4414 GCF_050589685.1 Saccharicrinis sp. 156 | reverse complement strand
GAGGACTGTCCTTTTTGCGTTAATCGCGTTTTTTCCACCAGTGCCCTGTCAGGCGCTTCACAACGGAGCTATTTCGCCCTCTTTTTGCGTTTAGGGAGGTATTATTTAAACCAATTGTTTATTTTTGTGTTTAAATCTCAAAAAAACATGCAAATAGTAATTTCTCCCGCTAAATCATTAGACTTTGAAACACCCTTCTCGTATAAAGGATATTCGGAATATAGGTTTATCGAAGAACCCCCTAAATTGGTTAAAAAGCTCAATACCTATAGCGTAAAAAAATTATCCGCACTAATGAATGTAAGTCAAGAGTTAGCGGAGTTGAATTATATGCGATTTAAGGAGTGGCATTATCCGTTTGAACCGGAAAAAGGAAAGCAAGCCTTGTTTGCGTTTAAAGGAGATGTTTATTTAGGTTTGGATGCGTATTCCTTGTCAAATGATGACATAGATTATATTCAAAAAAAGCTATGTATATTATCGGGGCTGTATGGTTTATTGCGACCGTTAGATTTAATTCTTCCGTACAGGTTAGAAATGAGTACAAAGTTACCTGCTGGCAGAAAAAAAGACCTTTATGATTTCTGGGGGAATAAAATAACCCATTTGTTAAAAAAGGACATTCATGAAAATGATCATAAGGTATTAATTAATCTTGCATCGAACGAATATTTTAAATCTATAAAAGTAAAGGAATTAGATGTACCTATTGTAACTCCGGTTTTTAAAGACTTAAAAAACGGTGAATACAAGATGATCAGTTTTTTTGCGAAAAAAGCCCGTGGGTTGATGACGCGATTTATTGTGCAAAACAGAATTGAAGACCCGGAAGAAATAAAAGCCTTTGATTTAGACGGTTATCATTATAATAACCAGCTCTCAAAAGAAAATCAACCGGTATTTACAAGAGATCGTTAGGATATAATAATAAAAATAGTTTCAGATAAAAAGGTGGTTTATTGGTTTTTTAAAATTTTTGCGTACCTTATTAGAAGTGAAAAGAACCTAAATCAAAATTATCTATCATGACGAATATCAATATTATTGAACGATATGGTAACTTATTAAAATCGGAACAATTGGTTACCATGGATGAAAAAATAATGCCTAACACCTTTGTGTTGGAAGCACCTGAACCTTTCCCTGGCTTTTTTAACTATTACAGCGAATCGCCCAAAGATTCGACGCCTTTGTATATATATTTGGTAGTTAATCAGCTTTACACTTTAGAACAAATTACCAGGGCCAGACAAAATATTAAAGCTTATTTTCCATCTGATTTTCATGCAGATGCAGGTACGGTAACCATCTATAATAAAATGTATGATGTAATTAGGATACGTCACCTGGATAAATATGATAAAATAAAAGACCTGCAAACAGCATTTATGGATGAAGGAATTGTATTTAAAAAGAAACCTTCAAAAAAAATTGATACCAAAGGAATCATCAGGTTAAAGAAATTTTTCAGGTTAAATAAAATCGAAGAAGGATTATATCTGGATGAAATTGAAAAGGATCACGGGTACATTGCATTACCAAGATTTGTTAAGTGGGCCGAGTTTGAAGAATTAACAAGAAAAGTGAAATACAATTGGTCGGGTAGTTTTTTTGATGCAGCTTTAGGTCATTTTCATAATAATTTTGAGATTGAGGATATGATAAGGATATATAATCCTAAAATAGACAAAGAGCTTCTCCAAAAAGCCAAACAAAAATACTTAGAACAAATCAAGTAAATTTTTCAAAAGCTCCGTATGGAGCTTTTTTTATACAGATTGGTCTAGCCCGAGATATTCCTCAATTATTCGATAAAGAGCGCAAGGTATTGTGATAAAAAGTAAATGCACCTTTTATAGTTCTCGAAATAATGCACTATTAGTGCGAGAAAAATAACTGCTTCACTATTTTAATGTGCTCTCTAGTCACAAAAGTTTATGATGATTCAGGCTAGTGATGTTTATTCTTTTTGTTAATAAGAGGATAAAGTATTTGTTATTGCATTCATTGGTTTAAAGATTATATTTGGATCTGAAAAGAAAACTAAGATAACATAATGAAATTAAATATTTTAATTGCAGCCATGCTGTTTGTAATTTATTGTAACGCATGCAAACAGCCGTATAAAGTGAAGAGTTATAGCGGTGAGAACGTTTCTGTCGATTCAAGCTTTACAGCAGATAGCGCTATGGATTCATTCATCAAACCTTATAAAGAGAACATCGCTGCCAAAATGGATAGAATTATAGGAGTAAGCGAAAAGGAATTACAGGCTTATAAACCGGAAAGTGCCCTATCAAATTTTGTTTCAGATGTTATTCAACAAAAAGCGAATGAATTCCTTATTAGTAATAATGCTGATTCATTAAGTTTGCTGACTTTGATGAATGTGAAAGGATTGAGAGCGCCAATTCCTAAGGGTGATATATCAGTAAGGAATATTTTTGAGTTAATGCCATTCGAGAATGAAATTGTAATCCTGGCACTTTCAGGAGACAGCATAGAAGCTTTCTTTGACTACTTAGGAAAAATAAGGGGTGATGGAATTGCTGGAGCTTCAGTAAGATATTCAGGTACTAAAACGATAGAAGTACTCATTGATGGTAAACCGATGGATAGGACCAAGAACTACTTTCTGGCTACATCTGATTATCTGGCTAACGGAGGAGATTATTTTGGAATGATAATGAACCCTATTTATAGGGTGTCAATTAATTGCAATCTGCGCGATGCTATCATTGAAAGAATTGAGCAAAAGAATAGCACGGGCGAAATGATTACTGCAGAAGTTGAAGGAAGAATTATATTCAATTAATAGAACATGGAAAAGGGTAGAAGACAGTTTTTAAAAACTATGGCAATAGGCTCGGCAGCAGGTGTATTTAGCTTTCCGGCTTGCACAGAGCAAGGAGGTCGAACCAAGTTAACTATTCTGCACACAAATGATGTGCACAGCCATATCGATCCTTTTCCGGAGAATCATCCAAAATACGCGGGAAAGGGTGGATATGCAAGACGGTTTGCGCTGATAAAACAAGTACGCCAGCAAGAGGAGCATGTTATATTGTTGGATGCAGGAGATATTTTTCAGGGTACACCCTACTTTAATTATTATAAAGGAGAGCTCGATATTAAATTAATGAGCGATATGGGTTATGATGCAGGTACCATAGGAAACCATGAGTTTGATAATGGCATAGATGATCTGGCTACTCAAATTAAAAAATCAAAATTCCCATTTGTATGTAGTAACTATAAAGTAAGCAGTTCAGCTTTAGAGGGTTTAACAAATCTCTATAAAATTATAGAAAAAGGCCCCATTAAAATTGGCATAATCGGGTTGGGAATAGAGTTAAGTGGTTTAGTTACACCATTAAACTATAGGGGCGTAGAATATATGGACCCCATTGTAGAAGGTGATAAAGTAGCTAAATTTTTAAAAGAGAAAAGACAGTGTAACCTGGTGATTGCCTTATCGCACCTGGGCTATGAATACAAAGGAGCCATGGTAAGCGATGTTGTTTTAGCTAAACAAACTAATTATATTGATGTTATACTTGGCGGCCATACGCATACTTTTTTAGATAAACCAGTTATCGTTAGTAATATAAACAAGCAGGATGTTATAATCAATCAGACGGGTTGGGGAGGCATCAACCTGGGACGTTTGGATTTTGTTTTTGATAACTTAAAAAAAACAAAGCAGTTGGCTTACCATACCCAGTTGTAGAATCATTGTTGATAAATAGTATTTATGAAAATCCCAATTGTAGATTTAACATTAGAAAATTTAAAAAAATTAAGACAGCAAAACGACTGGAGCGATCATTTTAAATTAGTGGTTTGGCCCCGCACATTACTATGGTTAGGGCTTAAAGAATTGTTCGCAGATTATAAATCTTTGGATTGGAAGATACACTTTACGCCGGAAAACATGCATAACAACTTTATTTCGATGCATGTAAAAGATGAAAAAGAGGTGTTTAATTTCTATTTTCAGGTACCGCTAGTTGAAAAGCTTTCCTTCAATCTGTATTTAGGAGACAGCACGTATAATTTTTTTGAGATCCATCCCGCTTTGATTGCTATGGGAACAATGAAAAAAGATGAAATAGAAATTCAGGCAACTACCTCTGTTTTACCTCACCTTGTTTTGTCAACTCCCAATAGTAAATATGATAAGGGAACTTTGTGGGAAATCAATGAGGAGAATTACCTGTATTTGGTTAAAAATGATGCCTTAATAAATCTATTAACATCTAATTTTAAGAGATTTATTCCCTCCTTAAAGAAAATTATTGATAGTGAGTGGAATATTTAGCCCGTATAATTCATATATTAAACCCGGATTATGTATTGGAGGTTCGTCATGAGCATTGCAAGTACAATAAAACAAGGCATTACTGAAACGAGG
>NZ_JBNGOS010000086.1:0-4420 GCF_050589685.1 Saccharicrinis sp. 156 | reverse complement strand
TCCTCACGGACATAACTGTCGGCAGCTCTTCTAAATGAACAGTACATTATTGCGATAAGAGAGAGCAGAATCAAGCTCGCTTGAATTATGCTGCTCCTGTAGTGTCATTTTTTAAAACAGTGCCAGGCATACTTCTTATTCCAGCATTGTTTCCAATTAACTCATGTTGAATTTCTATGATGTCATTTACCCGTAAAAATCCCTGTTTTTTAATTAATTTCGTTGATGTGCAACTTTTTTAGCATTTGCGGTAACGTTCACTGGATGACGCGTGCGGAGATTTCATGAACCAAACCTTCCTAACAGCTCCTGGGCCAAAGCGTTTTATTTGTTTTAACTTTTCATTTTTTAAGTCAAATCTGCGATTTGGCGTTGTTTGCCGAAGCCACGAACCGACCAAAATTAGTCGGACTCACTTATGCTTTATGAGCCAATGTTGCATTAGTTATTTTTAAGCTCAATATTTGTCGTTATATGTTCTTCTCCCTTAACAATACTTATAACAGCTTCATAATTAGAACAACCTTCTTGATTCTTATTGCAAAGCCAATCATAACGTAATTTAACCATCTTAGGTATTCGTTTATTGTATTTTTTAGAGTTTAAAGAGCTATTAACGGTTAGACTCTCAAGTTTTCCATTACTACTTATTAAAAAACTACAGTTGAAATTTACAGAGTCATTGGACATGTTACTATATAGATATGGGAAAAGCTCCATTAAAAGTCCATTTTTACCTCCGCCTTTATAACATGGTAATTCTCTATTTTCAATTAAGCTTACATTATCATTAAAAATTAGGGAATCATTTGAAAAGTCATAAGTATAATAAACATCTCCATTCGCATGATAAAAATTCCAAATACCACTTCGCCTATCATTCTTATATTTCCCATGCTCTCTTATCAGTAATTGTTCATCATTCATTGTAAAGATTAAAGAATCATTCTTCGTCCCTTTATAGTCTATAAATTGATTACTTGTTTTTACTCCTGATGTATCTATGTAGTAATAATAATAGTCTCCATTTAGCATTCCCTTAGAGTAGCTTCTAACTTCCTGTAATTGATTATTGCCAAACTTCTTCCAATACCCTTCCTTTTGATTATTGCTATAGTAACCTTTTTCAAAAATTATAATATGACCAAATATATTTTGAGCATATTTCACATAACTCCCAGACTTAACTTTTTTATCTTTCTTAAGCACATAGTATTCTTCATAAATGCCCCCAAATTCTCTCTTTTTTAATATTGTTTCTTGACCTTTAATCTGCACATTTATGATAAGTAAAAATGCTGCAACTATAGTATTCCGTATCATTTCTGCAATGGTTAATTAATGCCAACGGTTCGGGCAAGATGTCGTAGACGGACGAGTCCAACGGAGTTTGATTTGTCCGGCCGAAGATAACGCCCACCGAAGCTGCGATTTTATAATTATAATTTAGCCTATGCATTTTGACCATGGTTAGGCTTAGTTTGATTTTCTTTTAGTCAACAAATGTCTCTTTGAAAATAGCTTTTAATTCTTTCGTCTCAGGTTTTGATAAACGCCCCAAAGGTCTTATAATTCTTTGTTTGTCTATCGTTCGAATTTGGTCCAGAACAATCCAACCAATTTTGTTGTCATGTTTTACTTCAACTCTGGTCGGATAGTTTTTGGAACTCGTTGTCATAGGGACGATAACAACTGTCCTCAGATATTTATTCATCTCGTCAGGAGAAACAACAACGCAAGGTCTGGTCTTTTTAATTTCACTCCCAATAGTGGGATCCAGATTTACTAAGATGATCTGATATTGTTTTATTTCCATTCGTCAAGGTTTTCGTCTTCAAAGACATCGTTAAAAAGAAGTCTGTCGTCGCCGTTTTCATTCATTTCTTTAAATGCCTTTTCCCAACCTTTTCTAGGAGTCGATAATGGTCTTAGAACAATTTGACCTTTCTCTAGAATCAAGTCAACCTTGTCTCTAATATTATACCTCTCTAAGAGTGTTTTACTAAGTCTAATTCCTTTAGAATTTCCTATTCTTATCACTGAAACTTCCATAATTTATGCGTTTTGTGTAATTACAAAGTTATCACATAGAATCTATTTTTCCAAATTAAGCTTAACCGTGTGGGTATGGCAAGTTGGGCAATTTATAGCACTTACTTGTCAGTTTACTGCAAGCCGTAGCTTTTGTTTATTGTTGGCACCTGTTTTTTCTATTCTCCAATTTGTATGTATAGTTAACAATAATTGTCCATAAAATAAATGATGAAACAGCCAAGGTTTTATATGCTCCTGGATAATGATTTAATTTCAACACTCCACCAATAGAAAAAGAAATAAACCATCCCACTTTTAGAAAATTCAGTATTTCTTTCCTGTCTTTTTTGGCAAGTCTAATCAAAGACCCACTGATTAAAACAACAACACTTAACATTAAAGCGAAGTCGTTCCATTGATAATGCATTATCTTCATTATTATAGCAATAATTCCAACTGAAAAACCTGTCATGAAAATTGGGTCAGTTAGAAGTTCCCTATATTTTAGATTCGTTAAAATATATCCAAGTCCAACTAATTGCCCTATTGTCCCGATTATGTCAAATAATGAATAAACTAGTTCATTCTCTGCATTAAAAAGAATCAATAGTCCGCAAAAAATCCAAACTGCAAATCCCAAAATACTAATGGTTGTCCAGCTTACTTTTTTGTCTTTAAGCATTGTGTATTTTTATATTGGTGCGTAGAGTAGAGCCTGATAGTTTACTCTAATTAATACCCCTAAAAGTAATAATTTAATGTAAACTATCAGCGCCCACTGCATCAAACCGTATCCCGATGTTCGTGGACAGGCTGTGAAGTTTTCCCTCATATGCTTACACTTGCGCATTACGGCTTGGTCATTTGAGCATACCAGGCTTCAGCGACAATCCTCACGGACATAACTGTCGGCAGCTCTTCTAAATGAACAGCAAATTATTGCGATAAGAGAGAGCAGAATCAAGCTTGCTTGAATTATGCCGAACGGAGCAATGATCTTTAAGAAAATTATTTAGGTAGGATTTACACCTACTGGATTACCACAGCTTCGTTGAAGTAAAGAATCCGCTTGACAATCTGGACAATATCGGTGCCTTATGCAGAAAGAAATAACCATCGGGGAGATATTTGGGGAGTACGGGGAAGCTTATATCACCCGTAACAGGGTAAAAGGACAGGAAAAAGGACTGATCAGGTTGCTCTCGGCCTGTAGGACCAACGCACTGGGAAATCACTTCGAGCAGTGCAACAACTGTGCTTATACCACCAAGGCATATGATTCGTGCAGAAACCGTCATTGCCCCGTGTGTCAGCAAAAGGACAAACTGCAATGGCTCGACAAACGGATGACGGAACTTTTGCCCGTGGGGTATTACCACCTGGTGTTCACGGTTCCCCATGAACTTAATCCGCTTTGCTTGCAAAACAAAAAGGCGATGTACGGCATTCTTTTTAAAGCGGCCTCACAAACACTGTTGGAGTTGGCCCGCGACACCAAACATCTGGGTGCCGACATCGGTTTAATGACCGTGCTTCACACATGGGGCCAAAACATGATGGAACATCCCCACCTGCACTGTATCATGCCGGCAGGCGGGTTGGGTTTCGACAAGAAGCATTGGGTGCATGCCGGTAACAAAAACGGTTTCTTCGTCCACTACAAGGCGCTGTCACGCAAATTTAGGGGGAAATTCCTGGACCTGCTGAAACAGGCCATCGACGGGAACCAGCTCGTGTTCAAGGGCAAGCTGGCGCAAATCGCCGGTAAGAAGGCGTGGCAAACTTTTGTCGGCAAACTTTATAAAAAGGAGTGGGTGGTGAACATCCAGGCTCCCCTCGGACACCCGGAAAAAATCCTGGAATACCTGTCGCGCTATGTTTTCAGGATAGCCATCACCAACCGCCGTATCATTGAGGTGAAGGACGGAAAGGTGCTGTTCTCCTGGAAAGATTACCGGACGGGGCGGTCCAGGAAAATGCGGCTGGATATCGACGAGTTCATACGGCGCTTCCTGTTGCACGTTTTGCCCAAAGGGTTTTTCAAGGTCCGAAGCTACGGCATATTCGCCAACAGATACCGCAGGCAGAATATCGAAACCGCAAAAAAAATCCTGCGACGCGAACACGAGGATGCCAAAGAGGAGGCTATGGAAGATGGCATAACGGTGTCGGAAAAACAAGATACGGTGTGGGACGAAATTAAAGGCCTGATCCGCAATTTCAAAAACCCCAACTGCCCCAAGTGCAACAAAGGACGTTTAAGGTTTGCCGGCATTGTCCCTTACAACCATATAGAGCCCGGGTAACAACTAGAAAAAACGGTCTATACCCACCCAGTGAAAACGGCCATACCCGTTCACTTTTTTCTTAATCAGCCATGAATTTA
>NZ_JBNGOS010000085.1:0-4665 GCF_050589685.1 Saccharicrinis sp. 156 | reverse complement strand
ATAAAGATTCTAACTAGTTTTCAACACTAACCAGTTGAGCGTGAATACATATCGGGTTTACGTGCAGAGACTATTTACTTCTTCATGATTTTTTTCCTGCAAACATCTCCATTAGCACTTAGTACCTCTACAACATAAGGACCAGCAATTAAAACAGATAAAGAAACAACTGCTTGATTTTTAACAGCCAACACTTGTTGTCCTGTTAAAGAATATACATTAACTGCGCTAACTTCTTCATGAGAAGAAATAGTAATATTATTCTCTACCATTGTTGGGAATATTGATACCGTTGAAGCTTCAACTTCATTGTTAATAGCCGTGGCAAAAGTGTGCGGTGTAATGGAAGTAACAACTACAGGATCCATAATAACTTCAATACATGCTTGTGTATTGATACCTAGTGCATCATTCCATACAATAGTGCAGTATTTAGCTTGAGAATTTGTTGAAGTACCTCCTCTTGCATAACCTCTGCTATCAATATCAGTATATAGTTCTGTTACTGTGGTTTCAGAAGCTCTCTGTATTGAATATCCTTGCGTTTGTGTTGCGCCAGTCATATCCACTTTTGGCAAATGGCAATCTGCTCATTCTTATCCACTTCTTTTACCGCTTCTGCTTTCCATGCATCGACTCCTCCATCATAACCCATTGCTTCAATAGGGTAAGTTCCTGGGGCTGGAGAGCCAATCCAAAGTCCTGCTGCTGCCAAAGAACTGTTCCAGGCAAAATCAGTTTCATTTTCATGTAAAATAACCGCACATTCTTTACCTAAAAAATAATCATTTAGTTGTACTACTATTTTCACATATCCCGTAGTCGTAATCGGTGTAGTTAGTTCTACTGTTTTAACAACCACATGGGCTGCATAACTCAATGTTGAGCATAAAAGTGCGATTGCTAACATCGCGATAACCTTGTTGAAGTTTTTCATAAAAATTAAATTTAAGTTGATTAATAAAAATGTTTGAATTGTGTTTCCTCGTTTTTAAAATTATCTTATTGTTTCGATTGTAACCGGACCTAACAGTCCTGAAGAATGTGGCTTTTCTCCTTCTTTTACATCATCAATAACCAACCAGGTATACCTTTGGTCATCAGGTAATTTTTCATCCTTTATCAGTTGATTCCTCCAAAGGTTTACAACTTCAATCTCCAAATCGTTTTTCCCTTTTTTTAACGCATTTGTAACGTTTAATCGATATGGAGATATCCAGACACCTCCCAACGCTTTCCCATTTATCTTAACCTCGGCCATTACACTTACTTTACCCAGATTGATATAAAACTCACCGTTTGCAGGAAGTTGATCAATGCTAAAGGTTGTTTTATAAATAGCAGAACCAGAATAGAACTTAATTTTATCATTATCTGATAACGACCAGTCTGTAAGTGTATTAAATACAATAGGTTCTTTAGGGCCGATTTCCTTATTTGTAAAATCCACACTAAAAGGTTGCTCAATAGTTTGTAGCAATTCCGGCTCAGGAAAATTAGTTGCATATCCTTCTTTCACACTCCTTCTTTCAGTATTTACAAAGACAACAAAGCAACTTTGAGCTGATTTTAATTTAATAGGTACAATGGATCCTTCATCTGTAATTTTATAATCATTTAAAGCCCTTACTTCACCGCTAACAGCATCCCATAACTGTGGTTTTAAAGATTGATCTACGCGAAAAGTTGGTTTAATATCAATCTCTCCATCACTCTGGTTAGTGATAAAATAAATCTCCATGCCAGGCATTCTACGATGCGTCCATAGTAAAGGAACATCTTCGGGTAAACCAAAATCCTTTTTCAAGCTTAATGCTGTAAAAACTTCTGATAAATTGTATCCATCCAATACCTTTCCTTTACCATAGGAATTACTCATTTTGCCTTCAACGTATGGTGCTGCCCAAAGCTTATCGGCCATTTTTTTAACATCAACATCACATTGCGGATAATCTTGAAGACTTGGAGACTTAAGTGGTTTTTGTCCTAAAATAATTCCCCCTTGTTTTATCAATTGTTCCAACTTAGCTAATACTTCCGGACGCATGGTTTTTACTGGAGGCAACACTAAAATACTATAGGACATTCCATCGGGTAATACAAACTTGCCCTCTTTAACTGTCAAACGATCAAGAATGACTTCTGCGTTGATATAATCATATGAGTAACCATGAGGGATTTCCGGGACACGCCCCCCTGTCATTATCGGGGCATCTTCTCCTATAAAGTAACATACATCAGCTGCATAGTTACCCTGTTGTAAAAGATGTTGACACCTGCGCAAATAATCAAAATAGTTATCGGCTTGATTGAACCAGGTGTTGTGCCGGTTAAACTCTGTACTAAACCAGGCATTCATCCCCGGTTTTCTGTTATCATCAGGTTGCTGAATATATAGATGAAGTACAAAGTGATTAATTCCTTCAGTCAAGGACCAATCGCCACGTTTTTTTAGCATAGCCGGATGCCTTAGATAGGATTTACGGCTTGCGGTAAATGCCTCGGCCGAGGTTATTCGTTTTCCATAAGTGTGCGATGTTGATGAAGAAGCCTTGCATTCAATATTACCCAAACTTCCTTCGTTCCAGAACTCCCCTCCTATTAAATCTGACTGTCCGCCATACATCATAAATTCTCCTGGAAATCCCCAATGCCCGTAATTCTCTAACCAGGTTTTTAAATTATGTTGTTTACTTGCTTTACGCAAACCACCCACATATTCATACGCTACATCATCGGCTATCGACCGACGTAAATCCCATAAAAAACGCTCCGATTCCTCAACACTACCAACGATTCTGCCGGATAATACAGGCAAGTATTTAACCGGGTCGTATCCATATTTTTCTTTGAACTTAACTTCATAACCGTCTGTCCAGTTTTGCGATCCCATCTCATAACTATCAGCAATCACATATTTAAAGGCAGACTTACTTTCTTCCGGGATACGTTTCAGGAATTCCCCCACAAAATTATCGAAATGGAACTGTGCTAATTCACCATTCATTTTATCTATTTCGTATCCTTGTCCCTGCGGTGCAGAAGGTGAGTTCTTAGTTCCGGTAGGTGACATTCCAATACGCAATATTGTCCACTCCCCCACTGGTGCTTCCCAAGTTAGCAATCCATTGGAATCCAACTTATCACTGATATCAATAAGCTCTTTAACATCTATACACAACTCTCTTGATACTTGATCACCTTGCATTTCCCAACTATATGTGTTCCATTGAGGCGTTGGTGTCGGGTGCATTTTGCCCAGTTGTTTTTCGATATATCTATCCAGTACAGGTGCTTCTGAAATATTTATTTCGGCAAAACCATATTTTCTTGAACGAAGACTTTTAAAGTTATTACAAACTAATTTGAATCGCTTTGATTCTGCATTGGGTAAACTCAATGCTAAAGCGCCTTTAGTAATGGGGCCAACATTTACACTTAGGTTGCTACGGTCAAATACAAAAGCCTTCACTAACTTTTCTTCTCCATTTAGTTCGGCATACAATTTACAGTTGCAGCTAAATGGCTGACTTGGGTTTATGGTTATTTGACGAGCTTTAATCGCCTCGCTCAAATTAAAATTAAAACTTAGTTCTAGATTTTTTTTCGCGGGAAAAGTAATTGCCGTTGTTAGATTATTATCGATTAAATTATTTAGCTCAAATCCTTTTTTACTGCAATTTAATATAGTGGGAATATTAATTAAATCTCTTTTTTCACCATCAGCAGTTTTAAATGCCAAAGTATGCGTATCCTGAAATTCTTCTTTAGGCTTAGGCAAATGCACTTTTATAAGCTTACTGCCTTGAACCTTAGTCTCACTATAAGTAAGGTAGCGCATGGCTTTTGTATAATCAACCCAGGGACCACCTGACTGACTCCATCCCGGACAATTAAATATACCTATGTCAACCCCTATTCTCTTTCCTTCAGTAACGGCATGCACCATGTGCGACCACCAATCTTCACTTAGCATGGGTACTTCTCCGTCGACACCTGCCGGATTAATATTACCTATAAGAGCCACCCCAATACCAGCTTCTTTCATTGCCAAAAGATCTTTTGTAATTCCATCCTTCGAAATATCGTCGTTTATCCAATACCAGTAACACCATACCGTATTGGTATCCGATGGAGTTTCAAAGCCAGATTTTATTTGCTGAAACTTAGTTTCTGGAAATTGCGGGCCATTATTACAAGAACAAAATATAAGAATCGCAGAAATGAAATAGAATAAACATCTCAATGAAAAACCTGACTTCATGATTGAATTATTAACAATTAATTTAAAATACTATACTAAATAAGCTTATTACCACCCAAACTTTTATGGTAATTATCTCAATATTTCTTTGTTTTGTACCAAGAGCACCTACAATAATGAATATTAGCACATTAAAAACCTCAAATCAATACTACTTCTATACTTTAGGGGGCATAATTAGGTATAAAAACAAAACCCTATTTTCAGAAATAAATACCAAAAAACAGGATTTTATATGGTATAAAAAAGTTTGAAGTATTATACCATTTTGACTATGAAATTTGCACTTGTTAAAACCGGATTATGTATTGGAGGTTCGTCATAAGCATTGCAAGTACAATAAAACAAGGCATTACTGAAACGAGGCATAACTTGTCCCGATTACTTTCCATAGCCGTTAA
>NZ_JBNGOS010000084.1:0-5145 GCF_050589685.1 Saccharicrinis sp. 156 | reverse complement strand
TGTGGGTAAAAAATAATGCGCTCAGGTGTAAATGGGAGGAATACAGCCTTTTCTGTAAAAAACAACAGGCAAGGGATGTTTATTTATCGGTATTGGAAAAAATACTCCTTTTTAAACCTGTTTTATCCTGCTGCCCGCAAACAGAACATGCTTTTTCCCCAATCCGAACCCTTTAAACCCAAACTAAAAAGCAATTGAAAACACTATAGTTAAAGCGCACAAAATAAACACCTTACAGCCCTGCTGTTTTTGGAGGATTGTTTAGTTCAACAAACCCCCCAATCTAAAGCGTATGCAAGCAACGCTTTATTGGAGGCTAAGTGTTATGGTTTGTTATTTTTTAAAATCCATTATTAACCAATAGTTTCCCAAATGTTGTCAAGGCATAATCAGTTTTAATTATAGTCTCACTATCCGAGTTTCTATATTTACTTTTGTTCTTATAATACCTTTTATAAATTCCAAAATTAGCCATGGTTTCTTTGAAAAATTCATTATCCAATTCCCGAAATATTTCCATAGGTCTTTCTATTTCCCTGTAAGATTCAGCCTTATATTTAATTACTTCTAAATCGCCTATAAAAACTTTTTCTACAAGATTTACCAACCTAAAATATTCGTTTCGGTCAATTTTACCTTCTATTAGTTTACAGAATAGCTTACCAACAATTGATGCCTTGCTTTCCTCGTCTAATCTGTCAATAACTAATAGAGTATTATCGTAAACTTTTTTCCTATAGTCAGATTTTTCAAGTTCCAGAATAAATTCACTTCGTTCGTTTTCAGATACATTTTGTATTTCAAATAGAAAACGAATCAACTTCTTAAAAAGAACTTTTCCTTTAAAGTATTGCTAAATACTACTCCTGCTTTTAGTATTTTCACAATTGGTATTATATCAAGAATATCACTATCGATAATAGAGTCGAGTATTCCTTCGCTCATATCAACATTGACATCTGTAAGGCACTTCTCTAATGATTTATCAAATGATTTATATCTATCAATTTCCATAAAGTTCTCTTTTATAATAAACCATAACGGTTGGTGTATGAAACGTTGGGAAATTCGAAGCTACTTCATTATCAAAATACAATAAACTTTGATGCGAGAACAGAGGCGCAAATAAACACCTAACTCCCAATGTTTTATGACCGCGTGTTGTAACCTGTGCTTTCTACTCCTCTATTCTAAAGAGTTTATTATCTTCAGAAAGTTCAAGAACAAAATAATCTTCATTATTCAATTCATCTGGTAACTTGTCTTTCAATATTGAGGCAATAAATTGAATATCACTTTTATTGACCAAGTCTGCTATTTTAACAAGTTGCTTGCCATCCATCAATTCTTTCTTATCGTTAAGAATAAAATGCATGCAAGGAATATTTTCTTCATCAGCAAAAAAAGTGTATGCGATATCAAAACATGAAATTTCTCCTTGCTTTTTTCCAGAACTAAAGTTTGTATTGAATGCACTAAACTTATATAACCGTTGCCCCTTCTTATTTTTAACCTTATCGTACTTTAATGCATATTTTTCATTATACAACAATTCTGAAACTGAAGAAAAGTGCTTATTAAACTTATTTAATTGAGTTTTAACGGTAGCTTCAAAATCATCTGAGAATAATTCTTCATCTATTGATTCTAGAGTCTCATTAAAGCTTTTAAGATTATCTTCAACATCATTCAACTGTTGAACAATATTCTCGTATTCTCCTTTTAACCTATGTTTCTCATTCAATTCAGCAATTAAGACTTCAAGCTCTTCAAACGAATCGCTTTTTGATATAATTTGTGATAATTCCTGTTCTTGTCCTAATAGTTTATTTAATTGAATACTGTTTTTTTTAATCTTAGATTCTAGTACAGGAAGTTCATTTGATATGAATTTTTTCTTTTCAGTAATCATGTTGTTGTGATATGCTACCATATCTTCAAATGATTTTTGTAGTTTCCCTAAAACACTAGATGCTTGTTGGTATATTTGATTAAGTTGATTTGTATCTATAATCGAACTAGAATTCTCCAATTCCAATAAAGTTTCATTTATCAAATCTTTTCGAATATTCAACTTACTTATTTCTGAGCTAAGCCTGTTGATGTCGTATTTTACTTGATTTAATGCATCTAAATCTGATTCAAAATTTTCATTCAAATTAAGATCCGATTTTTTCTTATTAAGCTCATCTATTTCACTTTCGATTATCGCTAAAGTCGATTCGTAAGCTGATTTGGTCTGAATTTTCTCAAGTCTTTTTCTAAATGAATCTTCTTGTTTTATTTTTTCAAGTAATTCTTGTTTATTGTTTCCCTTAGTAAATTCACAACCTAATAAAAACAAATGCAAAGTTTCATATTCTGCATCTGATGTATATCTATCAAGTGTCTTTAGAGTGTTATTAATACTCAAATCTTTATATCGAATATTATGAGATATAATTTGTCTTAGAGTTGGTTTATCAGATAAATGTTCAGGAAAAAGTAGTTCTGTTAACTTTGGTTCGAATTCATTCTCGGTTAAACTTTCACCGTTAACTTTTCTTATTACTTTACTTTTTGCACTTAAAAAATTTCTTTCAATTACAATTTCAGTAGCAGATTCATCATCAAGATTTTCCGTTAAAGTAAGAGCGACTAAAATTTCATTGTTTATCAGATGATTTTTTACAAGGGTATAAACTTCTTTTTTATTTTCTGGGTCTTCCCAGATATTCTTTTTGTTTGCACCAAAACAAAAATCAACAAGTTTTAAAACAGTAGTTTTCCCAACACTATTTCCTGTGATTTTCCCTTCGCTTTTGTCAACAATAAGATTAATTCCTTTTCGAAATTCAATATCTCGAATTACCGAAGCTCCTTTCGTAATTGTTAATGATTTTAAGAACATAATTCAACTCTCCCTTCTTTAACTTTTGCAATATTTGCAATATACAACCAATCCAAGCAAAGAATAAAGACTGAAAAAGTCAGCTCCTTTAGTTGTTTTACTTCTTGATAAAGATTTACTATATCAAGTCCATTCGTTTTTTGAAGAACTTGTAAGACGATTGCACCATTATAATAGATGCTATTTTCTGGATGTATATTATCAGGAAGAAGCATAATTATAATTTTGAGGGTTTTCAAATATTTTACATCTTATAAATGCATCTACAACAAGAATATCAATACATAATTCTAATTCATCAATAGGGATTTCTTCAAAATTAGGACTTTCAAGCACCTTTTCCTTTATTTTTTCAATAACTTCTTGAAAAACAAAATCAGCTGTACCAGAGTTTTTTAGATTACGATATTCTTTTCGAATGCTTCTTAATACTGATGTACTTTTATTAACTCCTGAAGTGTCAAATTCAGAATATTTTTCATCAACTTTTTTATAAAACACACAATATTCATCAATTATATCTTTTGAATCCTTTAGGTCATTATGTGTGATTTTACGCTCAATTTCAAAACTATTAACAGACTCACTTTCATTTGTTTCATCCCATTTTTCTTTAGAAAGTATGTTTATTACAGAAGCAAGATTTGAATCAAGCTTAACAACATCAACTTCCCCTCCAAGCTCTTCTTTTATGAATCTGTATACCTCTTTTATTTCAACTGCTTTTTTGCTTAAAGTAGTATTCAGCACAGTAGTAATATCAACTATATCTGTAGTAGGTACAAAAGCCAAAGAAAAGGGATTCTTAAACGTTTTTTTTCTTAAATCAGAAGCATCCTTTGAAATAGAGATGAATTTAAATGAATAACCTTTATAATTATTCATTAGTTTTTTTGATAGAGCCGATTCAACTTTTTGTTTCGTGCAAGTTGCTGATACTTGAACAACTATTTTGTTTGTATGGTCTATTAAATCTATTGCTTCAACGTTTTGCAACTTTGCATTTAAATTCTCAAGCGAATAGCCATACAATAAATTTAAAAGGTGCAAATAGAAATTCTCTGAATGTAAATGTAAGTCTAACATATTCAGCTTTCCCCTAGTTTCAATCCTTCTAGCTAAAACGTGAAGTTTTTCATCTATGTAATTAAAATAAGGGTTTCTATTCATTTCTTCTAATTGTTTTTGCAAATATACTTAAAATGTTTTCATCTCTAATTTTAATGCACGACCGTTTCTTGCATTGGTTACAACGGTTGGTACATGTTGCGGAGCGGATTTCGGAGCTTCGTTCCTGTCCGGCAGGACGGAACGATGATGCGAGAGCCGCAGTTGCTAACCGCACCAACCCCGCTCTGAAATATGTACTTTGTTACCACACGTTTTTTTATTCAATTTTATGAAATCGTTTTTCATAATAATATCTGTTGAAAGTATAGTCAATTAATGATTTGTGTCTAATGTTCCAAATTTCATTAGTGAAGAACTCATATCCACTACCGAAATTTTCAACGGCAGCAATTTTTAAATAGTCATTTATTGAATCAGTTATTATTATATCTCTTAATCCAACAAATGAGATTTTTATGCTGTCAAAATCCTGCTTTTGAAAACTCATTTGTCCGCTCATATTAGATAGTTGATTTGAAATTTTAACACCATTTTCAAACATTATCCCTGTTGCAGCTGGCAATACTTCTGTTGAGTCAGGGAAGAACAGGTCAAATCTTATTTTATTTGAATTTCTTTTTGCTGCTTCAATTAGATAATAACTTGGAGTTGTATCATTTTCAGGTTGTAAGTCACTATTTAAAATTAATTCTTTGTCCTTAATTTTCCATTTACCTTTTGTTTCTCCATAAACCAATCCTCCTTGCCAATTGTAGACAAAACTTGAATCCTTATTTAGCCTGATAGATGACCCCATCTCAAAACTACCTTTTGTCCGATAATAACCAGTGATTGTTTTCTGATTAATTGTTGCACATGAAGTCAACAAAGCAACTACTGATATTTTAATTATATATTTTGCCATTTTCTATGTGTTTAAAATGTGTGGTAACGGCTCGAATATGCGTAGTGCGGGATTTCAACGCTCTACACTATCAAACCGCTACAAAATTTATTAATTCTTTAATGTTCAAATTTACCACTTCAGCCCGCATTACGTATATTTATTGTTGAACTAAACCTCCTTCGTCGGTAGATGGAGGTTTAGTTCGTTAAAAAACCATACATTTGGTTTTCAACTATTT
>NZ_JBNGOS010000083.1:0-5167 GCF_050589685.1 Saccharicrinis sp. 156 | reverse complement strand
TTTGGAGGATTGTTTAGTTCAACAAACCCCCCAATCTAAAGCGTATGCAAGCAACGCTTTATTGGAGGCTAAGTGTTGTGCAACGTTTTTATATTCATCTTTCTTTGAAAAACCTCCTTTATAATGTCAATTTCTTTCTTAAATAGAAGGTCGCTTCTAGTTGCGAAGTATAAGGTATTAGAAACATCTTTTTTACCTTTCCAAACTAAATTTATTTTATTTAATTCGATTGATTTATTGACCAAAAAATCTGGAACAATAGCAAATCCTTTATTGTTTTCAACACATCTTATAATTGAACCAATATTAGGAAGTATGTAATTAGGTTTAAAATCGGGTCTTTTATTGAAATTTTCATACCAAAACCTATTAAAATGCTCCATTTCGTTAGAGGCACTGTACCAAGTTTTATTTTTTAGTGTTTTTTCTAACAACGAAAATTCTTTGTTTTTTATCAGTTTATTTATTTCTTCCAAATCACTTTGATTACCTGCAATTAAAACAATATTTTCTTTTGTGAAATCTTCATATTCAACAAGAGAATTTGTGCTGTTATCAACTTTTGGTGTAATGATAAGGTCGAGAATACCATTATTTAAATCTTTTATTAAATCTTGATTAGTTCCAAATCTAGCTACAAGATTAAAATTAAGATTGGAAATTTCTGGTTCTAAAATAGTTTGAAATGTTTCGGTACACATTCCAATGCTTATTGAAGGAACCATATCTTTTGATGTTTTTTTAAAATGTTGCTCCGCCTTTTCAAGTTGTTTAATGCTGCTTAAAATAAAATTGTATAGTGCTTTTCCTTCTTCGGTCGGAATCATTTTTCTAGAGGTTCGCTCAAATAATTTTTTACCAACATAGGCTTCTAAAGCATTCAAATGTACGCTTACACCTGGTTGTGAAGAATACAAAGCTACGGAAGCCTTTGTCAATGTCCCGTTTTCGTAAATTTCTTTAAACGTTCGATACCATTCTAAACTGACCATAATCTATTCTATTAATATTTTAATGCAAAGGTATGAATTATATTATTTTTACAATACAACTAAGTGCTTTAATTTTGTCAAATATTAAATAATAGACAAATGAAAAATATATTTATAATTAATGGAAGTCATCCATTTGCACATTCTGGTGGAAGATTTAACGAAACACTTTTCAATACTACGATTTCATTTTTTGAGTCATTAGAAGGTTATGAAGTGAAATCGACCCAAGTAGGAGAAGACTATAATCCACAAGAAGAAGTAGAAAAATTTAAGTGGGCAGATTTGATAATTTATCACACACCAATTTGGTGGTTTCAAATTCCTTTTGGATTTAAAAAATATATAGATGAAGTTTTTACGGAAGGTCATCAAAATGGAATTTATACAAGTGATGGTAGAAGTAGAAAAAATCCAAACATCAATTACGGGACTGGTGGTTTAATGCACGGAAAAAAATATATACTTACTACAAGTTGGAATGCACCTAAAACCGCATTTACTTTAGAAAATGAATTTTTTAATCAAAAAAGTGTAGATGAAGGTGTAATGTTTGGGTTTCACAGAATGAATGCTTTTACAGGAATGGAATTGTTGGCAACTCATCATTTTCACGATATGGAAAAAAATGCAGATGTTCCACTAGAATTAAAAAAACACAAAACTTTTTTAAATAAACACATAATTGATTAGAACTATGAATAAAAATAGATTAGAAGCATTTACGGACGGTGTTCTTGCTATTATAATAACCATTATGGTATTAGAGTTTAAAGTGCCTGAAAATGCTGATTTTCAGTCTTTAATAAATTTACTGCCAATATTTGGTATTTACACCATTAGCTTTATACTAATTGTAGTACATTGGAATAATCATCATCATCTGTTGCAAATTTCAAAAAGTGTTAACAGCAAAATATTGTGGGCAAATCATCATCAATTATTTTGGTTGTCGATAGTACCGTTTGCAACAGCTTGGGTGGGCGAAGATTATAGCAAAGATATTCCGATGGTGTTTTACGGTTTTATTTTACTTATGAAAACCATTGCCTATTTTATATTAGAAAAAGCAATTATTGCACATCATAAAAATGATGATTGTATAAGTGAAATTCTTTACAACAAATATAAGAATTACATAACCTTACTGTTATATATTGTGGGTATTGGGGTTAGCTTTTTCTTTCCGTTAATTGCATTATTTATATATGTAATTATACTGTTTATATGGTTTATTCCGAGTAAAAAAGTAGAAAATGTGGTAAGTAATTTTTGATAGATAGAAACAAAACTAAACCTAAAGAGCACGTACAAAATGTATGTGCTTTTTTTTGTAATGCTAAATTTTGAAATCAGATTAAAAAATCTCATATACTAAAGCACTTATATCTATTAATAAATTAATAGATATGTATAAATTACATTATTTTTATAATACAACTATTCAACTTACTTTTGTACCAAGGAATCAATAAAACTATAAATGGTTAAATATATTATGTTGCAGCAACCCATTTTTTTAGCTTTTAATAGATTCTAAATTAGAGTATTAATAATTATAAAATTTTAAAGATGAAAAGTTTAAAACAAAAATTAAGAAATGGTATTGTTGCCATAGCATTAACTATAGGCTTCATAAATGTTTACGCACAAAAAGTGCCAATGTCCCCTTATGGACCAGATGATGAAATAGGAGCATTAAACCTAATAACACAAGAGTCTGTATTAAATGCAATGAAACTTGTTAAAAATGGTAAAGTATATCGCTTGGGAATGGTGGTTAACGAAAAAACACCCGCATTTCGTCATAGATATTTTCATATTGAAACACTACAACCTGAAACTAAAGCAGAAGGTTCCAACAAATTTACATATGTAGATGACCAATTAATAGGTTGGACGGGTGTAGGTTCTCAAATAAATGGGCTTTCTCATTATGGTCGAGATAATGTACATTATAACGGACATAAAGTAGAAGATTTTCTTAGTGTAAGAGGAGTGAAAAAATTAGGATTGGAAAAGCTACCGCCTATTGTAGCACGTGGTGTGGTATTAGATATGCGCTCTTATTATAATCAAGATATTGTTAAGGAAGGTACAGTATTCTCGGTGAAAGACATTGAAAATGTGGCTAAAAAACAAGGTACAGAAATTCGTAAAGGAGATGTTGTATTATTCTACACAGGATGGACAAAACTTATGGGAGTAGATAATGAACGTTATCTTGCAGGGGGTGCCGGTATAGGTACAGAAGCTGCTCGTTATCTTGGAGAAAAAGGTGTTGTTGCGGTTGGAGCAGATAATTGGTCTTTTGAAGCTGTTCCACACGAAAACGCTAATCTTTCTTTTCCTGTAAATCAAATGATGGCTACAGAATTTGGTGTGCAAGTTTTAGAGAATATACTTGTTGATGAGCTGGTAGCAGATAAGGCTTTTGAGTTTCTTTTTATACTTGGTCACCCACTTTACGAAGGGTCAACTCAAGTTCAAATTAATCCGGTAGGAATAAGATAACAATAATTAACAAGCTGTACATTTATATAGATATCAGATGTACAGCTTTTTTTTAAAATCGAATAAAACAGAAAACAAATTTTATTCGACAAGTAACAGTTAAAATGATTAATAAAAATATTATATACAATGAAAACATTTTTAATAACAATAACAATGGCATTATTCTCTTTAATAGGTAATGCACAACAGATTGACATAAAAATACCGAGCAATAAATCAAGTCATTTTTCAATTCCTAAAAATGCTGTAACTATTATAGCGTGGACAAAAATAAAAGCAGGTAGTGAGCAAAAAGTTATGAAAGCCACAAAATTAATGATGGATAAAATCAGAAAAAATGAACCCAGATGTTTGATTTTTGAAGCACATCAAGGAGAAACAGCACCTGGATTAGTATTGTTTTATGAAGTTTTTGCTGATGAAGCTGCTTTTGAAAACCATCAGCAAGCAACTTACGTGCAAGATTGGTTTGATGCTATCGAAGGTTTCACAACTATGGAAATGAATGTGAATAGAATGACAAACTTTAATACACATTAAAAAAAATCTTTTCCCTTAAAGGCAGATACCTTTTGTATTTGCCTTTTTTTTTCTAAAAAAAAATAGAGACACTATAAATGACACATATAAGCAAAACTATTAATAATAAAATGTGGTAAATATTTCTAAAAAATAGTCGTTAAATAGTTTAAATAATGGTTATGAGTCAAATGTTGCACAACGTTTTACAATATGAAACGGTTGGGTTTTCGGGCTACGTCTTTATCCACCGATGAAAAAGTTGATGCGATAACAAATGCTCGCAAACCACTGAACCCCAACTGTTTTATGTTGTGTGTTATGCCCTGGCTTTAATCTTCTTCTTCTAACTCAAATATTTCATTTACGCTTTTATCAAATATTTTTGATATTTTCAACGCAAGAACTGTTGATGGTATATATCGATTCTTTTCAATAGAATTAATAGTTTGTCTCGAAACTCCTATTTCTATTGCTAATGATTCTTGAGTCATATTTTTAATAGCTCTTTCTATTTTTATAGTATTCTTCACTACCGTTTCTTTAACATTGAATAAAAAATCATGAAATAAAACAGAAACATCGTAATTAATACTTCTGTTACTCCTTTGTCTGAAAGAAAACCATCCTTAAAAAGTAAACTTACAAATGGTTCTACAATAACATATGCAACTCCGAAAACAAATGAACTTGCAAATGCTTTTAATCTTATTCGTGATGTTAACTCATCTTCTATTTTATTCTTTGTCAAAGCGAGTAGAAGTAATGAGACTAAAATTACAATCTTTGAAATTGTCTTTACGATATCTTTGTCAACTGGAATTACTTTTGAAATTGTCAAAACAATGAATAAAACACTAATTATAATTATTCCAAAAGCAACCTTTTTATAATGGACCGGCAGTAAACGCAAGTCTTGATGATTTTTATGCATATTAGTCAATTTAAAATGTAAAGTATTTAAGTCTATTAGACAAATATACTTTACATTTTATTTAAATCCAAATCCCTTTATTGAATCTATTATTTGAAGATATGTAGCTGTCGTGTCTTAGCTTGGGCATAACGGCAGTCTGTCTAAAAACTATCTACAAAATAAAATTTGTTGTGTATTAAGCCCTTTTTAAGCTGTTGTTTGG
>NZ_JBNGOS010000082.1:0-5189 GCF_050589685.1 Saccharicrinis sp. 156 | reverse complement strand
TTGAAAAGAGATTGAAAAAACAAACGCATCCAGAAATAATTAATTTAATTTTTAATGGCTAAAGTTAACGGCTATGGGGAAACCACAGGACTAGCAGAGCAGGGTATTGTTGACACCTCCAACGAACTCTCCTCCAGCATTGACAAAATTACGAACTAAACTGGCTACGACCTTTTGACCATGAGCGAGAGCTCCACTAAATCGGCGGTTGATGGATATGATGAAGAAGTTACTTATTATATTTCATTATCCGATTTAAGCGGTATTTACTATTGAATGTCTCAGGCCATTCTTACCGTAAAGGGACTCAACGCCAGCAAGGTCATATACGGTTTTTTCTCGAACACCGACGATTCGGAGGAGTTTATTATCCGATTACCCGAAGAAAAGACGACCAGCACTGTGAATCTTTTTTACGCAATAGAAGAAACGGATTCTACACTTACCAATATTTTTTTACAATCACTACATAAGAATCTGAATACGAAGACCTCGAAGGCTTTTTTGCTTACAACTTTTTACTTAACAGCTCTATAAAAATAGATGAAGAGGATGCAGGAAGCGTATACATTAATGAGCATTACGGAAGTTTTTCAGATATCAGTTACCAGTCCAAATAGGCGTTTAACAAGGACTATACATAAGCTAAGCTAAAACTGATACCATTACCTATTTATATGAATTACTATCATCGAGTGATATAATTTATGACGAAACTGTCTCTATTATTAAAAATCCAGAGAAGCGACATCCCTACACGCCCATTGACTATAATTTGACCAATGTTAATATTACTTTAAACAGGACTAACGACCAAAAAACAGATTCTACCATTCACAAAATATATGTTGGAGTAGTGTTACAAGAATCTGCTGCAGTAACAGAGATTATTGATGATTCGGGCGAAGGTTCAAGTTTCTGTAAAAAGGGAAAAGACCTGGAGATTACGCTAAATGACGATACCGTTATTAAATTATCGGAACTTATTGGAGATGCCAGGGAAACCATGCGCGAATTATATGACACACTACTAGATGTTTATTTTGCCAAACATGTTGTCAACAGGTTAGCCTGACAAGTTTATTCGGAACAAACGGATACAAAAGACGATTAGAGATGCAAGCTAGTTTGGTTTCAATGACTAAAAACTAAAAAGAGATTGTTGGTACCGGCAATCTCTTTTTATGTATCCTTTCAAACTCCAAATTATACTGTTTCGCTAACAAGGATAACTAATTTTACAATATTGTGCCAGGTCAAACATGGATGACTATGGCTAAATTAATACCTTTGTAAAAAAGAACCACAATGAAAATTAGATTCTCTGTTATCTTACTACTCTTAACCACCTCTTCATTATATTTAAATGCTCAACAAGGTGATATTTTAAAAAGTGAAGCAATTATGTACGAAGGGCAAGGAAATTACCCCAAGGCGGCTATTACCTACGAAAAAGCAACTATAGCTTACGAAAATGAAAACTTAACTGACACCCTATCTATTTACAAAGCTGGACAAAGCTATTCCAGGTGTAAACACTACGATAAAGCTTTACCTTTTTTAATTAAATGTGATGATTTAAATTATCAAGAACCCAATTTATATATCACTCTATCGCAAGCCTATACTGGTAATAAAGATCTGAAAAAAGCAGAGGAAGCTTTATTAAAGGGACAAGAGATGTACCCTAACCACAAAAAAAATTACATTAAACAAATTAGTTATTTTTATTATAACTCTCGTCAGTTTGATAAAGCATGCGCAGCGTTAAGCACTGCTCTTGAGAATAATCCTAACGATTTAAACAGTTTATATTTATATGGTTCATCATTGGAAAGACTTAAAAAGTATGACGAAGCTTCTGATGCGTTGCTACAAATAATTAAACTGGACGAGTCCAACACCAAAGCTGTTAAAAAATTGGGAATTGTATATTTCAAAAAAACCGATAACCTCTTACAGAAAGAAACCAAAAGGTACGAGGCAATTGCTAAACCAAGCAGAGTAGACTACAGTAATACTGTAAAAAAGCTAGATCAAATTAAAGAGGGGTACAAAAAAGCGCTGCCTTACCTGGAGAAAGCATACGAAACATCACCCAATGATAAAACAATTGCAAGTTGTTTAAAGGTTGTTTATAAAAGGTTAAAAATGGACGATAAGGCAGTCCAGTTATAAATTGTTATTATGATTGAGTTGCTAACTAAACGTTAAATAGCATCAATATTTGTCAAATTAATCATTTAAGTAACAAATTACACATTCCAAGTTTGTATCATCAGTCTTTTTTAAGGAACGTAAGCTAAAAAACAGGATAAAAGTCAGTTTTTGGGATTCTTTAGCGCGAATACCTATAAAGGCAGTGTAATATTAAAGAAAAATTTCTTTATTACAAAAAGGCATGTTATAAAATAGGTATATTACCTAACTAATAAAGGTTGCATACAAGCGGTATTATATTATTTTTGTGCCAAAGATAATTCAGTAATAACCGTAGCAAACCAAAAACATGTCAAAGAAATTATTGATTCGAGACCTAACGCTCAGAGACGGTCAGCAGTCGTTATTCGCAACCAGAATGCGACAGGAGCAAATTGATCGTGTGTTACCTTTTTACAAGGACGCGAACTTTTATGCAATGGAAGTTTGGGGTGGAGCCGTACCAGACTCGGTAATGCGTTATTTAAACGAAAATCCTTGGACACGTCTTCAAACCATTAAAAAGGCAGTGGGTGATGTAAGTAAGCTTACTGCACTTTCTCGGGGAAGAAACTTATTCGGATACACACCTTACACCAATGAGATTATTGATGGTTTCTGTAAAAACGCCATCAGCTCAGGTTTAGGTATCATGCGTATATTTGATGCCCTTAACGACATCAACAACGTTAAATCTACGATCAAGTATGTAAAAGAGCATGGTGGCATTGCAGACTGTGCTGTTTGTTACACCATTGACCCTGAGTACAGAAGAGCAGCACGCTACAAAGCTTTACTAAAAGGAAAGCCACTTCCAAAGCCTGTATTTACAGATGACTACTTCGTGAACAAGGCAAAGGAACTTGAGAAGTTAGGAGCTGATATGATCACGATCAAAGATATGAGTGGTCTTATTCCTCCGGTGCGCGTTGCCAAACTGGTTAGCGCATTCAAAAAAGCGGTTAAGGTACCCGTTGACTTTCACACGCACTGTACTCCCGGTTACGGATTAGCTGCTGTATTGTCCGCTATAGTAGCCGGTGTGGATGTGGTTGACACCAATATCTGGAACTTTGCAGGCGGTCCTGCTGCTCCTGCCATAGAGTTGATTTACCTGTTTACCCAAAAGTTAGGTGTCGAGATGGATGTCAACATGGAAGCTGTTGCCAAAATCAACAAAGAGTTATATACTATACGCCAGGAATTAGCTGATGTGGATGCCGGTAAACACTACCCAAATCCATTTAATCCGCTTACCGATAAGCTTCCTGCCGAAATTGAAGCTGAGTTTGACAAAGCTATCAAAGATGCCAAAGAAGGTAACGAGCAAGATTTGGTGCGCTCTTGCCATGCCATTGAAGCTTATTTTAATTTTCCGAAACCAAACGAGTTGGTTAAGAACGCCCAGATACCTGGCGGAATGTACACCAACATGGTGGCTCAGCTTAAAGCTCTTAAATCGGAAGATATCCTGGAGGATGCCATGAAATTAATTCCTCAGGTTCGTTTAGATGCAGGTCTGCCTCCATTGGTAACGCCAACGAGCCAGATTGTAGGTGCTCAAGCGGTGAACTGTGCGATGGACATCAAAAAAGGAAGCGAAATGTACACCAACGTATCTAACCAGTTTATTAGCTTGGTTAAAGGTGAATACGGCGATACTCCAATTCCCATCAAACCGGAGTTCCGCGAAAAAATTTGTGGACATAAAGATGAGCGCCCATTTGATACATCCAAATATAAAATGCAACCGAATCCTGTGCTAGAGGATTGTGGAGGTGTTAAACTTGCGGAAAACGAAGAGGAGGTATTGCTTCTTGAGTTATTCCCAATGGTTGCGAAAAACTTTTTAAAAGGAGTTAAGAAAGCAGCCTGGGAAGCTAAAAAAGCCAGCGAACCTAAAGCAGAAGCTACAACAGCCAAAACTGAAGCTCCCCAAGCAGCTAAAAAAGTAAGTGGTAAAAAAATCACGGTTCCAATGCCGGGCAGAATAATTCAGTACCTTGTGCAGCCGGGTGATAAAGTAGAAAAAGATCAGCCTGTGGCCGTATTGGAAGCCATGAAAATGGAAAACAGTATTACATCGAACTATGCAGGGTATGTAAACACCCTGATTGCCGAAGAAGGTGAAACTGTTGCTGCCGATGCTGCTATTATGGATATTGTTGACGAGGCCGTGGCTCCCGCTGCTGCTGCTCCGACTAAGGAGGCTAAAAAAGCTGCTCCAAAAGCAACCGGTCCAACAAAAGCTGTAACTGTACCTATGCCGGGTAAAATTCTTGATATCCAGGTAACCCCGGGTGATGTTGTAACCAAAGGACAGGTTGTGATAATTCTTGAGGCCATGAAAATGGAAAACAGCATTACGACCGACTTTGCCGGTACCGTTAACGAGATTTTTGTTGAAGTAGGTGATACCGTTGCTGCCGATGCAAAAGTACTAGACTTAGTTCAGGGATAATACAGATTTTATTATTGAAATGGTATAATAACCTGATAAATTTATATCACAAAGCCATTGTTCATTTATTTTGACAGTGGCTTTTTTTATTCAAAACCTTATTGCCTGTAGCTCGTAACCGTGAGTAGGTGACAGTGGCAGGTGCCCCGACGCTGACTGAGTTCCAATTTGTAATTGGGAAGATCTAAAGTCAAATTTAATATTTGAGATATTTCACCAGTGTCATGTTGAAATAACATTAGGGTAACTTAATACTGACTACCATTTCCCTATCCCCCCATTATCTTTCTTCCATACTCCCCTTGTCCGCTTCGGTTCTCTTTCGGTCCTATAGGAACCAAGGGGGAAGAGATGATTAGCCGAGAGTACCAAAGAAGCCCCAGACTTCCTCCAACAAAATAGCGAATACGGCCTAAAACGATATAATCATTTTCGGTTTCATACTATATTATATAGTCTCTGCACGTAAACCCGATATGTATTCACGCTCAACTGGTTAGTGTTGAAAACTAGTTAGAATCTTTATGGG
>NZ_JBNGOS010000081.1:3226-5329 GCF_050589685.1 Saccharicrinis sp. 156 | reverse complement strand
GAAGAGGCAAGGTATACTGACATGATGAGTGACGCCAATGGCCGGCGACCGGAAATAGGACCGGTTTTGAAGGGCCGGGGCCGGCAGGAAAAAAAGTCCGAAATTTTTTCAAAAATTGTTTGGATTTTAAAAATAAAACCTGTTATCTTTGCAGCCGCTAAAACGGTAGCAAAAGAGAGAACGGAGCTTGGAGGCCTTATGTGGCCGGAAGCAGTTTTGGCACAGTGTTTTGGGAGAAAGGCCGGGGGATAAAAATCTTTCAAATATTTCTCAAAAAACATTTGGAGTTCACGAAAAAAAGTTGTTATCTTTGCATCCGCTTTTAGAGCGGCACACAAACGAAGGTTTGGGTGTGATAGAAACAAACAAGATTGCAAAGGGCCGGAAGCGGCGCTAAAAGATAAAAGAAGGTTGGTACGGTCGGGCTTTCGGGTTCGGAGACTTGACCGGGGACCAATTTACGTTCTTTGAAAATACTGGAATGCACAAAAGGAAAATATAACAGAGTGATTCTTTGAGTAAGGCTCTTGTAAAGAATACTAGGCCGTTAGATCGGCCGAACAATTTTTATACAACGAAGAGTTTGATCCTGGCTCAGGATGAACGCTAGCGACAGGCCTAACACATGCAAGTCGAGGGGCAGCATTACCGCTTGCGGTAGATGGCGACCGGCGCACGGGTGCGTAACGCGTATGAAACCTACCTTTTACAGGGGAATAGCCCGGAGAAATTTGGATTAATGCCCCATGGTTATAAGATGCCGCATGGCGTTTTATATAAAGCTTCGGCGGTAAAAGATGGTCATGCGTGACATTAGATAGTTGGTGGGGTAACGGCCCACCAAGTCGACGATGTCTAGGGGTTCTGAGAGGAAGGTCCCCCACACTGGTACTGAGACACGGACCAGACTCCTACGGGAGGCAGCAGTGAGGAATATTGGTCAATGGGCGAAAGCCTGAACCAGCCATGTCGCGTGCAGGAAGACGGTCCTATGGATTGTAAACTGCTTTTATACGGGAAGAAACGTGTCTACGTGTAGACATTTGCCGGTACCGTATGAATAAGCATCGGCTAACTCCGTGCCAGCAGCCGCGGTAATACGGAGGATGCGAGCGTTATCCGGATTTATTGGGTTTAAAGGGTGCGTAGGCGGACCAATAAGTCAGTGGTGAAATCCTGCAGCTTAACTGTAGAACTGCCATTGATACTGTTGGTCTTGAATTTAGTTGAGGTAGGCGGAATGTGTTGTGTAGCGGTGAAATGCATAGATATAACACAGAACACCGATTGCGAAGGCAGCTTACTAAGCTATAATTGACGCTGATGCACGAAAGCGTGGGGAGCGAACAGGATTAGATACCCTGGTAGTCCACGCCGTAAACGATGATTACTCGTTGTTGGCGATACATAGTCAGCGACCGAGCGAAAGCATTAAGTAATCCACCTGGGGAGTACGTTGGCAACAATGAAACTCAAAGGAATTGACGGGGGCCCGCACAAGCGGAGGAACATGTGGTTTAATTCGATGATACGCGAGGAACCTTACCTGGACTTAAATGTAGGCTGCATAGGGCAGAGATGCCCTTTTCTTCGGACCGCCTACAAGGTGCTGCATGGTTGTCGTCAGCTCGTGCCGTGAGGTGTCGGGTTAAGTCCCATAACGAGCGCAACCCCTATTGTTAGTTACCAGCACGTCGCGGTGGGGACTCTAACAAGACTGCCGGTGTAAACCGCGAGGAAGGTGGGGATGACGTCAAATCAGCACGGCCCTTACGTCCAGGGCTACACACGTGTTACAATGGCCGGTACAAAGGGCAGCTACATGGCGACATGATGCTAATCTCCAAACCCGGTCTCAGTTCGGATCGGAGTCTGCAACCCGACTCCGTGAAGCTGGATTCGCTAGTAATCGCATATCAGCCATGATGCGGTGAATACGTTCCCGGGCCTTGTACACACCGCCCGTCAAACCATGGAAGCCGGGGGTACCTGAAGTCCGTTACCGCAAGGATCGGCCTAGGGTAAAACCGGTAACTAGGGTTAAGTCGTAACAAGGTAGCCGTACCGGAAGGTGTGGCTGGAACACCTCCTTTCTGGAGAGGG
>NZ_JBNGOS010000081.1:0-3129 GCF_050589685.1 Saccharicrinis sp. 156 | reverse complement strand
AAAAACGTACATTGACATATTGGCAAAAACAATCAAAATCATAGGTTCGCCGTAACGCCCGCGCGTTATGGTGCGACCAACAAGAAAGTAAGCAAGGGCGCACGGTGGATGCCTAGGCTTTCAGAGGCGATGAAAGACGTGATAAGCTGCGATAAGCCTCGGGGAGAAGCAAATATTTGTTGATCCGAGGATTTCTGAATGGGGCAACCCGTCAGGTTGATGACCTGTCATCCCGGACCAGTTCCGGGAAGCAAACCCGGGGAACTGAAACATCTAAGTACCCGGAGGAGAAGAAAATAACAATGATTCCCCCAGTAGCGGCGAGCGAACGGGGAAGAGCCCAAACCGGTGCTGTTTAGGCAGCGCCGGGGTTGTAGGACCACAACATGATTGTTCGAGGGAAGCGGAACGCTTTGGAAATAGCGGCCGTAGAGGGTGACAGCCCCGTACACGTAACCTCGAGCAAGATAGTGGTATCCTGAGTAGGGCGGGACACGTGAAATCCTGTCTGAACCCGCGGGGCCCATCCCGTAAGGCTAAATACTCCTGAAAGACCGATAGTGAACCAGTACCGTGAGGGAAAGGTGAAAAGTACCCCGAACAGGGGAGTGAAACAGTACCTGAAACCGTGCGCTTACAAGCGGTCGGAGCGGATTTTATCCGTGACGGCGTGCCTTTTGCATAATGAGCCTACGAGTTAGTCGTGGTTGGCAAGGTTAAGACCTTCAGGGTCGGAGCCGAAGCGAAAGCGAGTCTGAACAGGGCGAAATAGTCAGCCGCGCTAGACGCGAAACCAGGTGATCTACCCATGGTCAGGTTGAAGTTCCGGTAACACGGAATGGAGGACCGAACCGCCAGACGTTGAAAAGTCTTCGGATGAACTGTGGGTAGGGGTGAAAGGCCAATCAAACCTGGAAATAGCTCGTACTCCCCGAAATGCATTTAGGTGCAGCCTTGTTTTAATCTTACAGAGGTAGAGCTACTGATTGGACGAGAGGGCTTCACCGCCTATCAACTCCTGATAAACTCCGAATGCTGTAAGATGATGAACAGGAGTGAGGGCATGGGTGCTAAGGTCCATGTCCGAAAGGGAAAGAACCCGGACCACCGGCTAAGGTCCCCAAATATATGCTAAGTTGAACAAACGCGGTTCGATTGCAGTGACAGCTAGGATGTTGGCTTGGAAGCAGCCATTCATTTAAAGAGTGCGTAACAGCTCACTAGTCGAGCGATCGGGCATGGATAATAATCGGGCATAAGCATATTACCGAAGCCGTGGATTTGTGAATTTTCACAAGTGGTAGGGGAGCATTCCAACGGCCTTGAAGCGGCATGGCGATGTGCCGTGGAGCGGTTGGAAAAGCAAATGTAGGCATAAGTAACGATAATGCGGGCGAGAAACCCGCACGCCGAAAAACTCAGGTTTCCTGATCAACGCTAATCGGATCAGGGTCAGTCGGGACCTAACGCGAACCCGAAAGGGGTAGTGGATGGACAACAGGTTAATATTCCTGTACCCCCTGTATACTAAAAGTGACGTATCCGCGAGATTGCTACGTACTGACGGAATAGTACGTTGAGCCTAGGCTTCGGCCGAAGCGAAGCAGAGCAGCGGGTACCGAGAAAAGCGAGTATAGGGGCCCGTACCGTAAACGGACACACGTAGTTGGGTTGAGTATACTGAGGCGCTCGAGTGATTCATGGCTAAGGAACTCGGCAAATTAGCCCCGTAACTTCGGGAAAAGGGGCGCCAGTTTAGGCTGGCCGCAGAGAAATGGCGCATGCGACTGTTTATCAAAAACACATGGCTTTGCAAATTCGAAAGAAGACGTATAAGGCCTGACACCTGCCCGGTGCCGGAAGGTTAAGAGGAGAGGTTAGCTTCGGCGAGGCCTTGAATTGAAGCCCCGGTAAACGGCGGCCGTAACTATAACGGTCCTAAGGTAGCGAAATTCCTTGTCGGGTAAGTTCCGACCTGCACGAATGGTGTAACGATGTGCGCGCTGTCTCGGCCATGAGCTCGGTGAAATTGTAGTATCGGTGAAGATGCCGATTACCCGCAACGGGACGGAAAGACCCCGTGAACCTTTACTGCAACTTAACATTGGTTGTGGGCAAGTAATGTGTAGGATAGGACGGAGACTTTGATGCTGCATCGCCAGGTGTAGTTTAGTCGCCCTTGAAATACGTCCCTTTGCTTGTCTGTGGCCTAACGGATTTATCCGGACATTGTTTGGTGGGTAGTTTGACTGGGGTGGTCGCCTCCAAAAGAGTAACGGAGGCTTTCAAAGGTTTCCTCAGGACGATTGGTAACCGTCCGCAGAGTGTAATGGCACAAGGAAGCTTGACTGTGAGGCCGACAAGCCGACCAGGTACGAAAGTAGGACATAGTGATCCGGTGGTTCCGCATGGAAGGGCCATCGCTCAAAGGATAAAAGGTACTCCGGGGATAACAGGCTGATCGCTCCCAAGAGCTCATATCGACGGAGCGGTTTGGCACCTCGATGTCGGCTCGTCACATCCTGGGGCTGGAGAAGGTCCCAAGGGTTGGGCTGTTCGCCCATTAAAGTGGCACGCGAGCTGGGTTCAGAACGTCGTGAGACAGTTCGGTCCCTATCTGTTGTGGGCGCGGGATATTTGAGAAGGCCTGACGTTAGTACGAGAGGACCGCGTCGGACTCACCTCTGGTGTACCAGTTGTTCCGCCAGGAGCACCGCTGGGTAGCTATGTGGGGAAGGGATAAGTGCTGAAAGCATCTAAGCACGAAGCCTGCTTCGAGATGAGATATCCTTATCAGGGACGTTGTAGACTACGACGTTGATAGGCCGCAGGTGTAAAGGCAGCGATGTCAAAGCCGAGCGGTACTAATTGCCCGAAACTTTTAGTTGGCGCGTTGCGCGCGAGAATGTGATTTTGGTTGTTGCCGGTATGACAATAACATGATACGATACAGGATATGTAAAAATATTCAGGTGGCTATAGCGACGGGGCCCCACCTCTTCCCATCCCGAACAGAGAAGTTAAGCCCGTTAGCGCCGATGGTACTGCGTACAGTGGGAGAGTAGGTCGCCGCCCATCTTTGACAAGAGGACAGTTTTCGAAAGAGGACTGTCCTTTTTGCGTTAATCG
>NZ_JBNGOS010000080.1:0-5576 GCF_050589685.1 Saccharicrinis sp. 156 | reverse complement strand
CCAACGGTTAAATCATCTTCTTTGTATCGGGACAGGCTACTTCGTTCCAACAGGTAGGTAATGGGTTTAGGAATAATCTCCCCCTTAGCAAAGGGGGCGGTAAACACAGTGGCTAAAAACAGAACCTTGCAGGGGGATTGGTCCTGGAGGGATACCATCTAATGTGAATCTCCCTTACGACGTTGCTTTGTTGCATTTCATCCGGGTCATCATTTTTCATGTAACATGCTACGTTCACCCCTGGCCCCTAAAGGGGAAGCCTATGCTCTGTGAGGGTCAGAGGGTGCCATGTGCCGATTTTCCGCCAAAGTTTAAACGATCTTTTTTGTATCGGGACAGGTTACTTCGTTCCAACAGATAGGTAATGGGTTTAGGAATAATTTCCCCCTTAGCACAGGGGGTGGTAAATACAGTGGCTAAAAACAGAGCCTTGCAGGGGGATTGGCCCTGGAGGGATGCCATCTAATGTCAATCGCCCCCATAGGGTTATGGCGGTCAGACTGATCCGAGACTGCCCTCCTTCCCGACAATAAAGATATGAACAGGTCTCCAAGGGGGGAAGGATCCATTCACCCCTCCGTTCGCACCGCTTTCCATCACGACGGGCCTTCGCTGAGCTATCTGGAGGAAGGGTTGGATGATGTTTGCTTACAAGACATATAATAATATACCACTTGGTTTAACGGCATTGGCCCACAGGCAGTGAACTAATACCACGATGAAAATAAATGGGCACCTGGTTTAATTAAAAAGTAATATGGGTAAAGATGCCCTATACTTATGGGGAAGTTTTCTTTAATCATTCAGAATTATTGTCATTTTATTTCATCTATTGATTGGCATTGGATTTTAATTTTTATATTTTCAGCGCATTAGCGCAGTTCATATGGAATTTAAAATTATATCGGATTTTAAGCCAACGGGTGATCAACCAGAAGCGATCAAACAACTGGTACATGGAATCAACGATAATATACCGCATCAAACATTGTTAGGTGTTACCGGTTCGGGAAAAACTTTTACGGTGGCCAATGTCATCGAAAAAGTGCAAAGGCCGACCCTGGTACTTAGTCATAACAAAACGTTGGCAGCACAGCTATATGGGGAGTTTAAGAATTTCTTTCCGGAAAATGCCGTCGAGTATTTTGTTTCTTATTACGATTATTACCAGCCCGAAGCTTATCTGCCGGTAACGGATACTTACATCGAAAAAGATTTATCGATTAATCAGGAGATTGAAAAATTAAGGCTTAGTGCCAGTTCGGCCCTTCTTTCTGGAAGAAAAGATGTGATTGTGGTATCTTCCGTTTCGTGCCTTTATGGGATAGGAAACCCTGAGGATTTCCATGCCAATGTGGTCAACCTTCAGGTGGGGCAGGATATAGGCAGAAACCAGCTGTTAAGGTTATTGGTGGATAGTCTGTATTCGAGGAATGAGGTTGAGTTCAATCACGGTAATTTTAGGGTGAAAGGGGATAACGTAGAGATATTCCCGGCGTATGCCGATAATGCATACCGTATCGGGTTTTGGGGCGATGAAGTAGAGGAGATCACGATCTTTGATCCTGTTGGGGGGACCACTATTTCGCAACAGGAGAACATATTGATTTACCCGGCCAACCTGTTTGTGACCACAAAAGAACGCACCCAGTTGGCCATCAGAATGATCCAGGACGATATGATGGATCATGTTACTTATTTAAAGGATATTGGGAAGCATCTTGAGGCTAAACGCATCGAAGAGCGGGTTACCTACGATTTGGAAATGATACGCGAATTGGGCTATTGCCCGGGTATCGAGAACTACTCGCGTTACTTTGACGGAAGGAATGCAGGCACACGCCCCTTCTGTTTGTTGGACTATTTCCCGGATGATTTTATCATGGTGATCGATGAAAGCCATGTGACCATACCACAGATCAGAGCCATGTACGGCGGCGATAAATCGCGAAAGGAAACATTGGTGGAACATGGCTTCCGCTTACCGGCCGCAATGGATAACAGACCGCTGAAATTTGAAGAATTCGAGGATATTGTGAACACGGCAATATATGTTTCTGCCACTCCTGCGGATTACGAGATTGAAAAAAGCGAAGGAGTTATTGTGGAACAAGTGATTCGTCCAACGGGCCTGTTGGATCCTATTATAGAGGTTCGCCCGAGCCTGAACCAGATTGACAACTTGTTGGAAGAGATTCGTAAGCGTATAGCGGTAAAAGAGAGGGTGCTGGTGACCACGCTGACCAAAAGGATGGCGGAAGAGTTAACCTCGTACCTGCAAAAATTGAATATCAATTGCGAATATATTCACTCCGATGTGGATACCCTGGATAGGGTGGAAATTATGGAAAATCTGCGCAAAGGCATATTTGATGTGCTCGTGGGCGTTAATTTATTAAGGGAAGGATTAGATTTACCGGAAGTGTCATTGGTGGCCATATTGGACGCGGACAAAGAAGGTTTCCTAAGGTCGGAACGCTCCTTAACGCAAACAGCGGGTCGTGCTGCGCGTAACATCAATGGCTTGGTGATTATGTATGCAGATAAGGTCACGAATTCGATGCAGAAGACCATCGATTCAACCAACCATCGAAGAGAAAAACAATTAAAATATAACGAAGACCATGGAATCACCCCACAACAAATCAACAAGAAGCATACCGGGGTTCTGGCTAAGGGTGCCGTTGAAGAAAGAGCGTATGTTGAACCGGAAGGTGTGGATGTGGCAGCGGATCCTGTAGTAAGTTATATGAGTAAAGATGGTCTTGAGAAAGCGATAGAGAAAGTTAAAAAAGCCATGCAAAAAGCGTCCAAAGAGTTGGACTTTATCACTGCCGCCCAATACCGGGATGAGATGTTTAAATTACAGAAGCTATTAAAGGAGAAGTAGCTATCCGTCAATGGTCGGCGCTTGGCATTCAGTATTCGGTATACGTCGGAACGTGGTGACGCCCATTCGCAAGAAATTTAATTTTGATGGAAAATCAGTCGACGGCTTACTTTCTCAGCAGTCCTCAGTCGGTAGCCTGAAAGCTGCAATCCGCCAGCTCTGTGACGCTCCGAGGTACTACGATGCTTATAGGTCTATAACATACTTAAAAAGTAAGATACAAATCATGGAAAAATTCCAACACTGCACCTTTCACCCAACTGCCTCTAATTTAACAAATAAACTATCCTATTTTTTCGCCCCACTTAGGCGCCATGTATATAGCGTAAATACTTCTTATAAAAACATCTTCTTCGCCCCACTTAGGCGTGGTACTTCCCCCGGTATCAAAACCAGGGGAAGAATAAGATACGCTCGTGAAAAGAAACAGCTTTTTTTAAGTAACTGTTTTTTACCCCATGTCAATCAGTGTTTCCCTTTAGCCCATAGGTTTGGGGGAAGTGCAGCGCCAAAGGTGCAGGGATAGGGTGCCGATATGAATTAAGTTAATGGCATTACCTTTCAACCTCTCACTGTTCACTGATGTTCACTTTCGACTTCATTATTTTTCCATTTCCTTATAAACTAAGGCGCTTGCTCCCACAATAGCAGCATCACCACTGTTTAGTTCAGACGGAAGGATTTTTATTTTATCCGTGAAGATAGGAAGCAAATGCTCTTCCAGGCTTTCTTTGGTTGGTTTAAAGATGTAATCACCTGCCGCAGTAGGCCCTCCAAATAGGAAAATCGCTTCGGGGCTTAAATGGTGAACAGTATCGGCTAACCCTTGTCCCAGATATTTTCCGGTAAGCTCAAATACCTCTAAAGCCACTTTGTCGCCGGCCTCCGCAGCATCAAAAATCATCTTAGAATCCAATTCGTTAAACGATTTATCTGCCAGTTTAGAATCTGTAGCATTGTATTTGGCCATTAATTCAAAGGCGGTACGCTTCATTCCGGGCGCGGAACAGTATGCCTCTAAATGACCTTTAGCCCCGCAACCGCAATCTCTGCCGCCGGGTATTAAAGTAGTATGTCCGCATTCTCCGGCAAAACCATCATGGCCGTACACCAAATCTCCGTTGACAACAATGCCGGAACCTACGCCTGTGCCCAATGTATACATGACAAAGTTTTTCATGCCTTTGGCCCCTCCATAAATCATTTCTCCGATGGTGGCAGCATTGGCATCGTTTGTTAATGCTATATAATCCAATTCAGGGAAGCGTTTTTTCAATAGTTCCACCATGGGAATAACGCCTTTGAACGACAAGTTGGGCGCATATTCGATGGTACCGCTGTAATAGTTTCCGTTTGGAGCACCAACCCCGATTCCTAATACGGTTAGTATTTCTCCAGCCGAACTAATCAAATCACGAATGGCAGCTGCTAAATCGTCCATATATTTTTCAATATCTCCGTGGCTTGGTGTTTCAATACCTCCTTTGGTGACTACATTTCCGGATTCATCTACAATCCCAATAGCGGTGTTGGTTCCACCTATATCTACTCCTACAGATACTTTTTTCATGTTTAATAAAGTTTTTTGATTTAAATGTGTTATTATTTATTGTACAGGTAATACTACTTAAATTATAAAAAATATAGATTATCCGTCAATACCCGGACAAGTATACCGGTATTTCCGAAATCGGTTTGATCTAAAGTGTTCCGGATGTTTAACCTATATAACTCAAAAATAGAAAAAAAACAGAAACCCTAAACCGAATAGATCATTTTATTCATCCCACCGGCTTTCGTTTAAAGCCGGACAGGCTACTTCGATCCAACAGGTAGTTGATGAATTTAGGGTTAATCTCCCCCTTAGCAAAGGGGGCGGTACATATTCATGCTGCAATTAAAGCCTTGCAGGGGGATTGGTAATGGAGAAGTAAATGTCAATCTCCCTTACGATGTTGCTTTGCTTCAATTCATCCGGGTCATCTTTTTTCATGTAACATGCCTCCGTTCACCCCTGGCCCCTAAAGGGGAAGTCCTTTGCACTGTGAGGGTCAGAGGGTGCCATGTGCCGATTTTCCGCCAACGTTTAAACGATTTTTTTTGTATCGGGACAGGCTTCTTCGTTCCAACAGCTAGGTGATGAATTTAGGGTTAATCTCCCCCTTAGCAAAGGGGGCGGTACATATTCATGCTGCAATTAAAGCCTTGCAGGGGGATTGGTCCTGGAGAAGTAAATGTCAATCTCCCTTACGATGTTGCTTTGCTTCAATTCATCCGGGTCATCTTTTTTCATGTAACATGCCTCCGTTCACCCCTGGCCCCTAAAGGGGAAGTCCTTTGCACTGTGAGGGTCAGAGGGTGCCATGTGCCGATTTTCCGCCAACGTTTAAACGATTTTTTTTGTATCGGGACAGGCTTCTTCGTTCCAACAGCTAGGTGATGAATTTAGGGCTAATCTCCCCCTTAGCAAAGGGGGCGTTAAATACAGTGGCCAAAAACAGAGCCTTGCAGGGGGATTGGTAATGGAAGGATACCATCTAATGGCAATCCCCTTACGATGTTGCTTTGCTTCAATTCATCCGGGTCATCTTTTTTCATGTAACATGCCTCCGTTCACCCCTGGCCCCTAAAGGGGAAGTCCTTTGCACTGTGAGGGTCGGAGGGTGCCATGTGCCGATTTTCCGCC
>NZ_JBNGOS010000079.1:0-6464 GCF_050589685.1 Saccharicrinis sp. 156 | reverse complement strand
CATCCGCCGGAATGTCATGCTAAAACACAACCTTAACCAACGTTTGGGAAGGGGGTCAACATGCTCCGGAATATCCAGTAAATTAAATAAATTAGAAAAACTTAAAACTTCAGCTTATTTCAGTTGTTAATTTCACATAGAAAAACAACGCCTGATTTAACACAAATTGGTAATTATGGCCTAGATTTAGACCGCTTGAAGTACGAGGAAACAACACTTTCCAGGTAGGATGAAAATTTATTCTTGATATCCTATAAATTCAATAAAAATGTGGATAGGTTAATGTCGCGAGATAAACCAAGTTTTTTTCTGAGGCGATAACGGTTTATTTCAACTCCTCTTTCAGAGATGTTCAACATAGGGGCTATTTCTTTTGTCGACAAATTCATTTTTATATAAGCACATAGTCTTATGTCTTTGGGTGATAACTGTGGAAATTGTTCTTTTAAACGATCAAAGAAATCAGAGTGAACAGCTTCAAAATGACTATCAAATATTTCCTTTTGTTGATGGTTATCTATTTCCTTGTTAATTCGTTTTCTCAGAATTACCATTTTTGTTTTTACAGCACCATCTTTCGTATCGTCAGACACCAGCTTTAGTTCCTGATTAATTTTCATCAGAAACTTGTTCTTATTTACATTATGGAGCGTTTGATTGACCAATTCTTTATCCAAATAGAGTTTTTCGTCCTTCAATTTTTCATTCCTTAGGCGAATAATCTCTTTTTCTGCCAGAATCGACTTCTGCTCATGTTCCCGTTCTTTTTTGAGTAAGTATTCCTGATGTTTCTTTTGTTCCATTTGTTTCGAAATCTCGAAACGTTTTTGAATAACCCAAAGTACAATTAGGCCAATTGAAATCAAAAGCAAAACATAAAAGAAATACGCTAATGTAGAGCGGTGCCAAGGTGGATCAATAATAAATGTAAAGCTGGCTTCTTCACTTTCAATCCCAAAACTATTTCTGGCTTTCACTCTAAATACATACTTATTTTCATGAAGATTACTAAGGTCGCGATAATTGTCTCTTGTCCAGGATGACCAACTTTCTGAATAATTATCAATATAATAGCTAAACTCTACCTGTTCGGGATTTTGATAAAATGGTGCGGCAAATTTAAACCGGAGTTCATTCTTACGAAATGGAAGATTTACTGTATTTTTCTCGAAATTAGCGTAAAATACAGTATCTAAATATGGCACATCTACTTGAGTAATAAAACTTTTAAAAGATTGATTATAAGATGACACAATTCGGGATGAATAATGTGCAAATCCATTTTCAGTGGCTATAAAAACATTCTCATTACCATGAACATATAAAAACTCCCAATTACGTACTAATTTATTTTGTAATTGCATGAATGGTGATGTAATTTTAGTATACGTACCGTCATCATTCCTACGACTTACACTTGCTCCTTTTCCTTCAATGTACCAGTAATTTCCATCCTCATCCTGTTTTATATTCTTCATTTGCCCATCCAGATCAAAAAACATATTTATGTTTTTATCTTTCTCAAATCTGTCTGTCAAACTATTATACACATAAAGACCATCTATTGCTGATATATACCATGATTTATTGATTGTTAACAGTATATTTTGATACGCGGTAGGCAAGCCATGTTGTTTTCCATAAAGTTTTACGTTTAATACAGAATCTAGTTCTTCATTTAATTCTACTTTAAAAACACCCTTTGTTCCATCACTCACCCAAAAATTACCATTTTCATCTTCTACTATAAAACGACTAGCTTCAGCAAATCCTTTTATTTTACATTTATATTTCAGTTGTTTTCCGACCTTACGAAATACTGACAATCCGCTATAATTACCTGCAATAAAATAACTTGAATCCTCTTTTAACGAAATAAAAGTAAATGTACCCAGTTTGTCATTAATTAAATGGGCATCATACTCATCAATTACAAATATTCCAAAATTATGACCGCATACCAACTGGTTATTTAACTCTTTTAGACTCCAAACCTGGCCTTCCGTTCCACGAATCAATTTGAATTTCGAAGACTCATCCCGAGATGAAGCATCAAAAGGTTTAGCAAAGAGTCCTCGGTTGGTTCCTAAATACAAAATTCCTTTGAATATAGCACAACAATAACCAGTACTGATTCCTTCCGCACCCGATATGTATGTAAGTGGAGAGTTTAATTCAATGTAGTCAATCCCATTGTCAAGTCCCAACCACAAATTTCCTGATTTATCGTTATGTAAGCCAAGTATTGTATTATTTTGCAATCCATTATTGCTATTTAAATGTTGAATAATCGTTCCATCAGAATTTGCAATTATCACACCGTTCAGTATGGTACCAATGGCCAAATTATTCCCTTCCAGTGTAGTCGCACAGAACATAATGTCCTTCTCAACCTGATGACTGACAGGCACATCCCACTTTGCGAGTATTCCTTGTCTAAATTCATACCAACCATTTCGTGCTGTTCCAATTAGCAAATGGTTCTCATAAAAACTAATTATGGAAAGTATTTCTTTATCTTTTAAATCTTCAGTCCCAGCAACTTTATTTACAAATCCATTAGTTAGTTCAAATAATCCAATACCGGGTTCATGAATAAATAATCTTTTATTTACATAAAAGGAGTAATGAAAGGCTTTCTGTGGTCTTATCACATTAATTTCCCCATCCTTAAGGACAAAAATAAAGCTAAACGATTGAAATACTATACCATAATGAGTGTTATACACTTTCCATATAACGTCAGCTGATTGTATATCGGGAGGTAATTTATGAAGTAAACTTTTGAATATAGGACCTCCGGCAGCGTATGGATCAAAAATGCCAAAATCATTGTCCAAACCAACAAAGATTGTACCTTCTTGGTCAATACATAATGAACGAACAGGCGATGTGGGTGAGACATGAAAAAGTTTCCACTCTAAACCATCGAATCGTAAAAGTCCATAATTATTAGCAAAGTACATAAAACCATCAGGATCCTGTGCACAATTCCAGTTTTGAGTACCAGCCTTGTAAACTACTTTAGGGTAGTTTATTATATTTGGACTACCTATTTTCTTAACCTGGCCTAACGCCAATACAGGGAGTAATAAAAATAGTATGATAAAGTTTTTCATTAAGATCTACTTCTGTTTTCTTTAAGAAATCAATATTAAAATTACAATTTTATAGGAATTTTGGAAGAACCTCGCTGAATTCATTTACAGCCTCATCAAATATACGGATATTAAGACAAAAGCATTAATTGTTTTAATGGTTTCAAAACACGAGCTTCTAAGAATTCACATTGCTATATAAAAAGCTTATTCCCGGAAGCGAAAAAACCCAGAGCATGCTATCAACTTTGGGAAGATAAATCAAGATCTATTACTGAAAATATTGAAATAGCGAATATCAGTATGGCAACATTTTACTGTATATCGCTTAACCTAAGGCAGAAAGTAAAAATACAATTTGATTAAATAAATTTTGTTTATATATTTAGAATTCAATTAAAAACCATCAAAAACAACCCTATGCCTACTAATTATTTCAATCAGATATAAACTTTCATAAAAACCGAATAGCGTATTTTGGTGTTATATTACTATTCAAAACAGCATGTTAAGTGATGTATTTTTAATAAAAATTCACCACACATGAAAAACTTAACATAAACATAACAGTCATCGCTATTGGAATTTTTATCTTCTCATTAATAAACCTTACTAAAAGTTTAAGTATAAAATGTATTAAAAACTTATAGGATTTTTTTCATGGACCATCTCAAAAAAATAAAAGAAAAACTCATCAAGGAGTTCCAAAAATTACATGGGGAGAATCGTGTTCTGAAAACTAAATATGCTAAGAAATCTTTAGCTCAAAAAAGAGAATCTCACGAATTGAAAGGGGAGCAACAAAAAGCCATTCTTCATTCAATACCAAGTGGTTTTTGGAGGGCCGACATGCAAGGCAGGTTGTTGGAGGTGAATGCAGCCTATTGCCAAATGAGTGGCTACAGTGAGCAGGAGTTACTGAAGATGTGTATTTCTGATTTAGATGCCATTGAAAATGCCGAAGCTACATTGGCCCGTTTACAAAAAATGAAAGAATTTGGAGGTGAACATTTTGAATCGAAACATACGCGAAAAGACGGGAGTATTTTTGATGTTGAAGTAATTACCAACTATCTTAATATTAATGACGGACAGATTGTAGGTTTTACGAATAACATTACCGAACGGAAAAAGGCCATTAAGAAACTGGAAGAAAGTGAAAGTCGTTACAAAAGCGTATTTACCAATGCTGGCTTAGGTATTGCCACCGTTTCAATCGATAGTAAATTACTGACTGCTAACCCAGAGTTCGAAAACATCTTGGGTTATACCCTTGAAGAATTGAAAGGCTTGACTTTCTCTGAGTTTACCCATCCCGACGATATTAAAAAAGATGAAGAGCAATACCGTAAGTTAATGCATAGCAAAATAGATTCCTATAAAATGGATAAAAGATATATCCATAAAAAAGGACATGTCATTTGGGGGCAGCTTACGGTAAGCGTTGTTAAGGATGAATACAATAATATCTTATACTCGGTGGCCTTAGTTAAAGATATTACCGCGAAAAAAAATACAGAGACTCAATTACTTTTAAGTACAGCGCGTTTAAAGGAGGCACAAAAAATTGCATTACTCGGAAACTTTGAGCATGATTTTAAGCAAGGTACATCATGGTGGTCAGAACAAGCCTATACAATATTTGGTTTTGAGCCAAATCCCAACCCTCCCCAGTTTAATTTTATTATACAAAGGTTGCCCGAAGCCGATGCGGTAAAATTTACCGCCCTACTGCAGCGGGCAGAGAAGAACGGTGAAGATTATAGCCTGACTTTTAGGTATAATATGCCCTATAAAAAGGATCATAAATATATATGGCTTCAGGCTGCGGTACTTTTCGATGACCAAAAGAAACCCCAAGGCGTAAAAGGAATTATTCAGGATGTAACCCAGAAACGGAAGTTGGAGATAGAAAAAGATCTTTACCTGGAACGTATTTCATCTTTGATGAAATATACCGACGAAGGTTTCTACTTGTTTGAAACATCCGAACCGGTTGATGTCAGCCTTCCTGCCCAAGAGCAGGTTAAGCTTATTTATTCAGGCGTTATTGTGGAATGTAACGATGCACAAGCAAAAATGTATGGTTACACGAAGGCAACAGATATACATGGTAAAACCTTATTAGAACTGCATGGAGAAGATTCAAACCCTGAAAATATTTCCTTTATTTTAGATTGGATTGAATCGAACTATGAAATTAGAAATGCAGTATCGGAAGAAAGAGATATCAATGGGAATGCCATCTATTTTTCCAATAATATTATTGGAATTATTAATGAGGGCAAGCTTGAGAGAATATGGGGCACGCAAAGAGATATTACCGACCATATAAAATACGAACAAAGCCTGAAAGATGCCAAACAAAAAGCCGAAGTAGCCAATATTTACAAGAACCAATTCCTGGCCAACATGAGCCACGAAATCCGTACCCCCATGAATGGTATGGTAGGCTTTGCCGACCTATTGGATAGTGACGACATTGACAAGGAAACGCGCAGCAGTTATGTACAGATCATAAAAAACAGTTCGGACCAGTTGCTAAATTTGATCAACGACATTATTGATGTTTCAAAAATAGAAGCCGGAGAATTAAAACTTAAAATAACCTCCTGCAGTTTAAAAAATATCTTTGCCAATATTGATGCCAGTACAAAAATTCAGAAAAGAGAAAAAGGCAAAGGACACCTTGAGATCAAATACGTCAAACCTAAAGAATTTGACGATTTAATGATTGAAACAGATCCATTACGACTTCAGCAGATACTTATAAACCTTATAAATAATGCCTTGAAGTTTACCCACAAAGGGCGCATTGAATACGGTTTCAAATTAAATGATAAAACCATCATTTTCTTTGTGAAAGATACGGGTATCGGTATGAACAAAGAAGAGGTTAATTTGATTTTTAACCGTTTTGAGCAACTGGAAACAAACGATCCCGGTAAAAATGAAGGAACAGGTTTAGGCTTGTCTATTTCAAAAGGAATTGTTGACTTATTGGGTGGTGAGTTTGTTGTAGAATCGGAACCTGGTGTTGGATCTGACTTTACTTTTACCATACCTTTAAAAATGACACAGGAAAATTACACTTTAAACTCATCTAACTAAGCATAACAAACATATATCGAAAACTACTAGGTTTTATTGTGCATGTGTTTATTGTGTTGTTATCCCTTAAAAACATATTATTCTAGCTATGTGATCTGCTGGTTATCAACATCAATAATGATTTTTACCTTAAGCAAGACTAGATTAACAACAGAAGCTCCCATCTGGTAAAAACGCATTAAACCCGCAATATGCATTAGAAATTCTATTACCCATTGAAATTACTTTAAAACAAGACACTTCGTTGCATCACTT
>NZ_JBNGOS010000078.1:1397-6973 GCF_050589685.1 Saccharicrinis sp. 156 | reverse complement strand
TTGAAGTGAAGCAGCAGAGTGTCTTGTTTTGAAACAATTTCAATGTGTAATAGATTTTCTAATGCATATTGCGGGTTAAACTCCGGAATACCTGTCCGGTTTAAATCGGAATGGGTGTCCGTTTTGCTCCGGATTTTGCACTTGATAGATAGTGTTGCAAGGATAGAAAAAACTACTTCTATTACAAATCCATTCCTGCTCCGTTATCTTTTAACCATTGCACAAGTCTATCATAATTCGGAATTACTTTATCTATTTCATTCCAAAAGGCTTGCGTGTGATTGTTGTGGATTAAGTGAACCAGTTCATGCACAACAATGTAATTAAGTACATCAATTGGAGCCATGGCACATTTCCAATGAAAATTCAAATTGCCCTTGGTGCTGCATGATGCCCAACGATGTTGAAGCTCCATAACTTTCACATCATTGGGATTGACACCAATTTGACCTTTATAACGGGCTAAGATTGGATGTAGCTTTTCATTCAGCTTTTCTTTATAAAATTCGACAAATAACTCCTTTGCTTTATCTTGAAACTGTTTGGGCAACAAAAATCTTCCATTTTTTAGAACCAGTTTTTTATCACCTTCATTTACCAATGAAAGGCGATAGTTACGTCCTAAATAAAGGAATGATTGACCATTAACATACTCGCGGTTAGTTTTTTTATCATTAAGCTGCTCCCATTCTGCTAGATTTTTGTGAATTTGATATTCCTTTGATTTTAATACATCCATTAACTCACCCTCAGAAATATTTTCTGGCACTCTTGCAGAAACGGAACCATCTCTTTCGATAAAAATACTGATGGTCTTTCTTTTGCTCTTTATTATTTTTATATCTATACCTGAAACAATCATTCCTCTCCAGTTAATTCCTGATGCCTAAGCTTTGCTAGGTTCATTACTTCAATACTAATCTTCGCATGCTTATCTGATATAGCATCAACTTCAAAGAAATCCAGCATGTCATCTAATTCTCCTTGTAGTTTTCTTATTTCCGAATCTCTGCTTTTCCAAAAGTTTGGCTTGCTAATAGCATCCTTTAATAATTCCACAACTTCACTTACCAATCTTTTAACGGCTTCTTTGTCTTCATCAGAGATTTTATCATCCCCAAAGGCATTCATAATTATGATATCATAGAATGGAAGTTGCTGCTCTGTTAAGCCTGACTCTTTAGCTTCTTCTTGTCTGCCTTTTGCAAGGTCATCTCTCATTCGGTCAAATTCTTCAACTATGGTATCCCAGTTACCTTTATAACGCTCTAATATTTCCTCCATTCGTTGTAAGAAACGTTTATATAAACCGGGGTCTTTTTCCATATTCACCTTAATGTGCCTACGGATAGCATGTTCCATCTCTGAAGCCTTTGACTTGGAGTTTTTACCAAACTTATCAACCTCTTTCGGAAAATCATCAGATAATAGACTTACAGGTGGAATCTTACTGTTGATACTTAGTGTTTCTAAGTATTTATCAATCATTTTTCGAACCTTAGCTTTTGCCCATTTTAAATCCAAAGTAGCATCCTTATAACGGTTTCGCATTCGAATAAGAAGATAACCAAACCGTTTTGCCGGGATGTAGTACTCTTTAGCTGTATCCGTATTGAAAAGCAAATCAAGGCTATCAAAAAAGGCTTTTAAATAAGTGTCAAATTGTGCTCTGAAAAGAATGTCGCTGGCTAATTCAATACAACTCTCGGCAAGATTGAATTCTTCATCTTTGTCGGGCATTTTTTGCTCAACAAAAGCCTTGAATTTACCAATGCCTCTATCTTCAAAAAGCTGAATTAGTCTGTTGTATCTGGCTTCTAATACCGGAATTTCCTTGTTTATATTCCTAAAGTATTCCAATAGCTCTTTGATATCCTTTTCATCTTCGGCTCCCCAAATATTTAATGCATCTTTTAGGTGATTAGAAACTCCATAATAATCAACCAATATACCATGCGATTTCTCACCTTTAGTTCTGTTAACCCTTGCAATGGCTTGAAGTAAGTCATGCTCTCGAATATTTTTATCGAGATACATTACTTGTGCAATTGGTGCATCAAACCCGGTTAATAATCGGTCACATACACATAAAAAAGCTACCCCTGTTTCCGGTTTTAAATAATTCCCATATTCATCAGTTGAAAAATCAAAATCTTTCTTAAAGTTATCAACTGCATTTAGTTCTTTAGCCTTCTTACGTACGGCACTTATGTATGCTTCTTCATTATTATCCTGCTTAGTAACAACGGTACAAGCATCAATAAAGCCAATTTGCTTAATGAGCTCTTCATCAGGTTCTGGTTTGCTTTTTTCAAGCTCAAGCCGTTTTTGAACAGCCTCGGCTATTAGATATTGATATCTTGCTGCTGCCAATACGGAACTAGCTACAACCATAGCCTTATAACCATTAGGAAGAATTTCATCAACATAATGGTTTACCAAGTCGGTTGCAATGTCACGCAAGCGATCCATACTTTCAAGGTAAGCTTGCATGGTTCCATATCGCCTTTGTATTTCCTCTCTTTCTTCCTTGGTTCGCTCACGAAATTCATCTTCAAATGCCCGGTCAAATTCCTCCTTATCTACTATTTTATCTTTTGTTGTTTTGCCTTGATAGATGATATCTAAAGTAGCTCTGTCATCGACTGCTTGCCTGATTTTGTATGTGTCAATAAACTCGCTTGTCCCTCCAAAGCGTTCATGAGTTTTCTTTTTGTGCCTATCTGTTAGTAAAGGAGTACCGGTAAATCCGACAAATGCTGCATGTGGAAATCCTGTAAATAAATTATCTCCCATTTCTCCTCCTTGAGACCTATGAGCTTCGTCAATTAAAACCAAAATTCTGTCCGATGGATTCACAACATCGAAAGGTTTAAATTCAGGAACAACACCTTCGTCAACAAAGGCTTTCATCAATGCCTTTGAATGTCCTATTTCCTCTTGCACAAGCTTATGAATCATTAGCATATTCAGGTTAGAAGAATCGTTTGATAACTTCTTATAAAGCTCCTTCCGACTGCTTACAATATATTCTTTCTTAAATTCATTGGTTAAATATGCATCATCTGACAATTGTGTTTGCAAATCTTTACGGTCGACACACATAATTACCTTATAATCTTTAAGGTCTGACAGCGATCGTAGTTTTCTTATTAGGAATATCATGGTAAGAGATTTGCCGGAACCTTGGGTGTGCCATACCACTCCTGAGCGCTCTTTACCGGAGGTACCTTCACGCAATCGTTCAATAATTTTACCTACAGCTCTGTATTGTTGGTAGCGGCAGATAATTTTGGCTGTAAAGCCACTATCGAAGGTTTTGTAAAGTGTAAAATGTTGCAATATATCAAGCAGTATTTCTTTATTCAGCATGCCGTGGGTCATTACTTCCTGACGAACCTCCGGCTCTCTTTCAATACCAAAATTTCCATATCGTACCTGCTCTTCCGCTACATAGCTGCAAATATCAATGGTTTTATATTCTTTCGGAAATATATCTTTCCAGTTCAGGTAATATTCAAAATCGCCGGTAATAGTACCACAGCGTGCCTCTATACCGTGTGTAACCACCGAAAACAGGTTGTAATGAAATAAGCGTTCTTCACCTTCTTTAAAGCCGAAGTCGTCGCCACGGGTATTGGCATAACGCTGAATTTGCGTAACCGCATCGGAAAGCGGGTCGCTTACATCTACATCTTTACACTCAATAACTATTATTGGCAGGCCGTTTAAGAACAAAACAATGTCGGGTATTATACCTTCTCGTGGGCCACCGGGAGTAATTACCCTAAATTGATTAATGGCTATAAAACTGTTGTTATTCCAGTTTTTAAAGTCAATTAGTTTGACTAATACATTGGTGTCACCTGTAACCTCATTTTTAGGTACTGTTGTTTTTGTTTTGCCTATTAAACGCTCAAAAACCTGTGTATTAGCTTCCAGTAATGATAAAGCACCTCTTTCTGTTGAAGTGATTTCATCATGTAAATCATCTAGCTGCTTGTCGCTTAGCCATTCGGAGCCGTCAACTTTATTAATACGCTTTACAGATTCTTTAAAAACTTCTTTTAAAGTGATTTCTTTAAAGTTACTTCTGTAACTTTTACCGGGGTCTTGTGGAATACCAAAGCCATGTTCAACGATATCCCAACCTAATGAGTGAAGTTTTTCTAAAAAGGGTTTTTCAACGTTTTTGTATTCAGCCATGGTTTACTCGTTTATATTTAGGTATTTTTTTAAACAATCGATCATATACTTCTGGTGTTGAGAAGCAAGATCGTCATTCCACATATCTTTTTCATAAATTAAATCCATTTTTAATGAATCCAATTTATAGCTATTGTTGTTTTTGAAACGCTGCCTTTTTTCGTTATATGGTAAATTACTGTACTCTGAATTTATACTTCTGGATACCAATGCTAAATTGCCAAAAGTATTTAGTACAGATGCCGAAACACGGTTTTTATCTGTTTCTTTTGGGTGTTGCGGAGATATATGCTCTACTGAGTTCTTTGCAGTCATTCTAAATTTTCTCCAGCGCTCATCTTTGTCTTTGTGTAAAGACCACAAAACAAATTCAAGCTTATAAAACCAGTAATGCAGAAAATCAACTCCCAAACTTTTATTTAAGTCCTCGAAGTTTACAACCGAAACTTTTAAATCATCACCGTTTTCAATGATATACGCCATATATTATTTTTACTTCCTATTTAATGTATTAGATTACAAGATGCTCAAGATTCTTATATTAGACTATCTTATCCATCTTAAAAAATCCTGTTCAGACATTCTTCAATTCCTTATTGAACACCCTTTTAAAATCTAAGCGCTCACTTCCAAAATTTATAAGCAAACCATCGGCTATATTATATGCTTCGCAGTAATTTATGGCTTGTGCTTTGTGTACCGGTTCCAACTTCTCAATGGCTTTAATCTCTACCATTACACAATCTTCCACAAAAAAATCGACGCGTCGGGTTCCTACATTTTTTCCTTTGTAGGTAAGCGACATTTCCATTTCGCGTTGAAAGCTTAGCCCCTGCAAACCAAACTCAATGACCAATGCCCGCTGGTATATCACTTCCTGAAAACCATTGCCCATTTGGTTATGCACTTCCATGGCACAACCAATAATTTTGTGGGTTAGCTGGTCTATTTGTTCCTTGGTGTATTTCATACTGCGTATTATTGTCTTGAACACGATGCGTAAGATTACAAGATGTTCAAGATGTATTTATTTGATATCTAAACTGTATTTTATCTTATCTCTTAATTTCATATTTCAAGTCTTAATCATTTTATCTATCAAACAGCTCCTATTGTACAGTTACTCTTTTGCCAATCATTGTCTTGAACACGATGCGTAAGATTATAAGATGCTTTTTTTACATACAATATTGCTCATTTCCTATCTTAGTCTATCTTATCCATCTTAATGTACGGTTACTCTTTTGCCAATCATTGTCTTGAACACGATGCGCAAGATTACAAGATGCATAAGATGCTTTTTTTACATACAATATTGCTCATTTCCTATCTTAGTCTATCTTAGCCATCTTAATGTACGGTTACTCTTT
>NZ_JBNGOS010000078.1:0-1299 GCF_050589685.1 Saccharicrinis sp. 156 | reverse complement strand
GATGCGCAAGATTACAAGATGCATAAGATGCTTTTTTTACATACAATATTGCTCATTTCCTATCTTAGTCTATCTTATCCATCTTAAAAATCATGTTCAGACAACTACTTCCACTTTACCACTCAATAAATCTTGCATTAATCCAGATTTTATTTTCTTGTACTTAGATAAAGTGGATTGTTCAGATTTAATTGTATTATCGATATTATTTAAAGAATCTTCAACTTTTTGCTTTTCTCTATTATTAATGGGAATAGGAATTAATAATTTTCTTAGTAATTCTATACCCAAAGAAGACCTAGTTGAACCTGTTAATAGTTTATCTATTTGCTCTTGTACAGGAAATGATGAAAGTGAATGCGCTAAATAATCACTACTAATATTTTTAGGAATCATAATTGCCATCGTGGGGGATATCGTTACCTTTTCATCATAATTCCTAAATCTTACTATTTTGCCAATAGTCGCAACTCTTCCAAACCCTATAGTATTGTGATCTAATTTGTATCGTTTTCTATGCTCGTCAAAAATTTTATCAGGTACTTTTCGAGCACCTTTCTTAATTTCTCCAAATTCTGAAATATCACCAATACCAACAAAAGGAATACCTTGTGCATATTCTTCTGGTGCCCTATGACTAGGATGTGGGTCAATTATATCTGCTAAGTCTTCCAACGCAACAGTCCGCCAATAATCAACCTTTGAGGGATTAAAAAGATCCTGCATCATGCCTTGTTTAATGGCTTGGTACTTGGCAATGGCTGCTTCTGTTTTTTCTAATACAGCATCGCAAGTGGAGAGGATGCGGGCTATTTTTTGTTGAAGAAGCAGGGGTGGACACATAATTTCTAGCCTACCAACATCCCCAAGGCTAAAGTTAGCTTGGGCTGCTTGTACATTTATTCTTTTGACCTGATTGTTTACATTTTCGGAATTTAAATAGTATTTTAAATACTCGACATCTAGTTTTGACCTTTTAGATAGTCTTACGATTGCAATAGCTTGGTTTGTGTTTGCAGGTAATATATTTTGAGAAACAATTGCAACTCTACCTAAAACTCCAGCGATAGAAAAAAGAATATCGTTTTCTTCAAATTGAGACCGGCCTAGGGTACGGTGGGTTTCTCCATCAATAAATGCAAAATAGTCTAGTTTAAATTTTCCGGCAGCAGTTATACTTTCTGCTTTGATAAAATTAATACCGGAATCCTTAAACTCTTTGCGTATCCCCACTACCAAGTAGGTCATAGATTTTTATCGGAGATGTACGATATTTGTTTACTGTTGGGGATTTACAGC
>NZ_JBNGOS010000077.1:0-7238 GCF_050589685.1 Saccharicrinis sp. 156 | reverse complement strand
ATAATTTAGATATATAAAATGATTCTGTTTATATTTGGTTATGTAAAAAAGACTATTATGATTACAATATTCGCAAGTAGGTCGGTAAAATTTAGGTCATATGGTTTTTAGTAGCTCTAAAGGATTAAGTAAACGTATTTAAACGATTAAGTAAACGTTTTTTACACGATTAAGAAAACGTTTTTAAACGATTAAAATAACTGATTATATATGTGGTATAGAAACCATAATCGAAATAATAAAGTCATTACGGTCTCTATATCCAAGTTGCCAGCCATTAAAAAAACACAGACAAATCAAGGTTGAATTTAGAATGTATTAATCCTTGGAAAATAAATTGATAGTAATTCATATGGAACCAATGACATTTAGAGAATTTTTGATATTTATATTTTCAAGTAGACCTTTCTCAAGACTATACTATCGAAAACAAACAAGACAAGAGGTAATTAAAGAAATATCATCAAAACTGACCCATAACGATGACATTGAAATTAGAAACCAAGACTCAAAAAAGTTCGTTGGATGCTTTATTCCGAAAACAGATGATTTCAAAGCAAAACTTAAACGTAAGGCCATAGGAACATCTTTTACATTGCATCAGTTTATAAATATTTATGGCACTTTAAAAGAAGAACATGACTTGGTTACCATAGAAATAGAATACAAGCAATCAAAAAAGCTTAAAACGCATAAGGTTGTTTGGGCAATTGTGTTCGTGTTTATTTTCAGTAGAGTAGCTATGATTGAGGATGTTAATAGTTTCTTAATTGTATTGCTTTTTATCGGTATAACACTTGCATTTATATTAATGTTATACAATTCAATTCTAAGAAAACAAATTGACTATACTGAAAAACATCTGGTCTATAATGAATAAATAACGGCTGGCAACAATAAATAAAAGGCATAGGCTGTCAGCGGAAATTTGAGAGTTTAGCTATTTAAATAAGTGCGCCGAAGCCAAGGCTTCGGCAAAAAAAGAATAAATTTAAAACCAAAACCTTAGCTTCGGCTAAGTGGGGAATCGGAGGTTTGGCTTATTAAAGCCAGCCTACGCCTCTTATTAGTAACGTTGTGGTCAAGCAAACAAGAATACATTATGAACAAAAAGCATTTTGCAACAACTGAATTGATTATAATTATTGGATTTTCAGGTTTATGTCTGAGCATTATTTTATTCATGTTCGTCTTTATACCTGACTCTGTACTATTTGCCAAAGAAGGAATATTAAGATGGTTACCGTTTGTTTTAATTTTTGGAGGAATCCCATTTTCCATATATAAGGTTGTGAGCATTTTTCATAGTCAAGCGGCAAAAGCATTAGCATTTGGTTCAATTCTAATAATTGGACCTTTATTTGGATTTCAGAGTGGAAAAAACGAAAGGATTGCTCTTGAAAAAGATGGAGTAATTACGACAGGGTATATTTCGAAGAAATGGTATTCCACTGTAAATAAAAATAATGAGTGGTTAGTAAAGACAAAATTCAATGTGGACAGTGTCTGGTATGAATCATTCTCACAGACGGATGAAGAGAATATATTTGAAGAGAATCAAAAAATAGAAATTATTTATTCGAAAAGAAATCCTGAACTGAATAGAATTTATTCTCTCTTTATCAAGGAAAAATAAAAAATGCCAGGCCACAACAATGGCTAATAAAGCATAAGTGAGCCGATTCACTTTGGATGGTTCTCAGCTTCGGCGAGCAGCGCCAAATCGTTGATTTAGCTTTTGTAATGAAAAAGATAAAAACAAATACAACGCTTTGGCTTTGTGAAATTTGGAAGTGAGTACAATTAATATCACTTACGCTTCATAGCCTGAACGTTGTATGCCATGCTAAAAAAGCCAACGCACAAATAGCACATTTGGTTTTTGCCGACACAAGACCAAACACTTAAAAAACCAAAAGAGCTATTTTTTAGCCAACGCTCAACAAAGAATTGAAACTGAATTTAATGAATAAAATAGACCAGATAAAGTCAATAATTGAATGGATACTATCATGGATTCTAAAATTAAGACTACGAAAAACGTATTGGAGTATTGCAGTACCTACAGGCTTATTCATTTTAGGAGAATTTGCGAAAAAACTGGACTTCTGGATTAAAGTTACAAACCAATTCCAAGAAAGCTCAGAAGGATACTGGCAAAAACTTTTTTGGAAGATCGTTCACTTTTATCTTAGTATTAATCTTCCTTGGTGGAGCCTTATTCTCATAGTAGTAATGCTTTTATTGTTCACCTATGTATACTTGCAGGAGTTAAAGGCCAAAAGACTAGGAATTGAAGTAACAGTCGAAAGTATTACAAATAACATTTCCAGTCACCTTTCAAGAAAAATTGACGATAAAATAGAAGAAATAAAGTCGGAGCTAACATTTCAACCTAATCAAAACTGGTTCAGGGAGCAATGTGAATCATCAATTGATGATCTTGGAAAAAGGTATACCCCAGAGTTAAATGTAAAACTTGAAGTATCCGAAATCTTCGAAGGGTTGGGAAGAACTGAAGAGTTCAAAAGGAAAGCAACAAAGCTTTTTGACCAGTTTCTGATAAAAGGGAAAAAGATATTAAAAGATCAGTCTAAAGTAAAAGAAGCTCTTGAGAGTTTAGAAAATGCCTTTGATGAGTTACAGACTTTGTTTCATAAAACTGAATTCTTAGGAACCATATCTCTTCCAATAGATGAGTTTGAAAGTTTGTTAAATAATGCTCAGAGTTCAGTTCGAAAAATCTATGATTATTACTTAGCGGAAGAAAGAAAACTTCAAAAAGAAAAAAATGATTACCAATATTATCAAAAATATGGTACCGAGTTAAGAAACATTAGAGAATTCGAGCATGAGCTTTCGAATTTTAAAAATTTAATTCATGGTTCTTCATTTAAACTTGCGAATAATCCTTTTTTACTGCTAGATGGTGAAGCTGGTATCGGAAAATCACATTTGATTGGAGATATAGTTTCAAAAAGAATTAATAAAGAACATGAAAGTGTTTTTCTTCTTGGTCAACATTTTGTTACAGAAGAAGACCCATGGACACAAATTTTTAAACGACTACAAATCAACTCCAAAGCAGTAGACTTTCTAAGTAAACTAAATCAACGAGCTGAAACGTCAGGAAAGAGAATTATTCTTTTTATTGATGCAATCAATGAAGGAAAAGGAAACTACTTCTGGAACGACTTTGTAAATAGCTTCATTAATGAGATAAAAAAATATGAATGGCTTGGACTCGTATTAACTATAAGAACGTCTTACAAAAATTTGATTCTACCTGAAGACGAAAGAGCTAATCTAGATATTGTTGAACACCATCACTATGGATTTAGGAATGTCGAATATGAAGCGAGTAAATTATTTTTTAATAATTATAAAATTGAATTACCTAACGTTCCATTGTTACATCCCGAATTCCAAAATCCCCTTTTTTTGAAACTATTTTGTGAAGGAATTAACAAAGCTGGATTAACCCGTATTCCTGATGGTCTTCAAGGAATTACCTCGATTATAAACTTTTTTATTAAAAACGTAAATATCGTTTTATCAAAACCCAAAAGAGTTGGATACTCTGATAGCTTAAAGCTAGTACAAAATTCAATTCATGCTTTAATTAAGTACAAAGTTGATAACCAACTTAGATATGTACCATACGATGCAGCTTATCAAGTTATTGATGAATCCATTTCAGGCTTTATTGACAAAAAAGGTTTTATTGATGATTTAATTACTGAAGGTGTATTGTCAAAAAATATTTTTTGGAAAGAGGAGAATGATAATGAAGAAGGAGTTTATTTGGCTTATGAGCGATTTGAAGATCATTTAACTGTCCAATATTTACTCTTACAACATCCTGAATTAGAAAACGAGTTTAAAGTAGGCGGGCACCTCTTCAATTACGTAAAAGATGAAAATGCAATTTATATGCACAAAGGGTTGATTGAAGCTTTTTCAGTGCAAGTCCCTGAAAAAGAAGGATTCGAGTTTTATACTCTTATTCCTGATTTTAAAGACAAATACCCGATTATAGAATCCTTTGTTGAAAGTTTGCTTTGGAGAAAAGTTGAAACTATTAATGAAGAATCGAAGAAGTATGTAAATGAATATGTCTTTTTGTATCAAGGCACGCATGATTTTTTCTGGGAAACTATTCTTTCGGTTACAGGAATACCAAATCACTTCTTTAATGCTCGTTCTCTAAATAATCATTTAATAAAACTCTCCCTTGCTGAACGAGATGCTAATTGGACACAATTTCTCAAATATAGATATAGTGATGACTCATCAGTAAAACGGCTTGTAGATTGGGCATGGAATCAAACGGATAAATCACACATTTCTGATGAATCTGTTCTGCTTTCTAGTATCACTTTGGCATGGTTTCACACTTCCACCAATAGAAAACTCAGGGATTGTTCTACAAAAGCATTAATTTCTTTACTGCAAAATAGACTTGATGTATTGCTAGAACTCTTAAAAATGTTTGAAGGAGTTAACGATCCTTTTGTTTATGAGCGGCTATTCGCTGTTGCCTATGGATGCGTAATTAGAACAAATCAAAGAGAGAAAATAGCGGAAATATGTGAATATAATTTCAAAATAGTATTTAATAGCACCATTACAGGTGTAATTCCACACATATTATTAAGAGATTACGCTAGAGGAGCTATTGAATATGCGTATTACCTTGGTGTCGAATTGAGTTTCGAAATATCAAAAGTTCGTCCACCATATCAAAGTAATTGGCCAGATAATATTCCATCGTATGAAGAATTAAAGGAAAAATATGATAATGATCAATATTGGGATTTATGGCAATCAGTCATGGGGTTTGGAGATTTTGCAAGATATACAATTGGAACCAATCATCAATCTGATTGGTCAAGCTCTAGATTAGGGGAAACAATAATCAATAAGAAACAAGTCTATGAAGACTTCAAAACTAAATTATCTTCTAAGCAAATTGAGTATTTAGAAGGCATGAAAATAGATTTATCTGAAGTTAATTTTAGTGACTTATTCTCAGATGATTTAACCGAACTAGGAGATGATGAATTGACGGAATCATTAGATGATTTTAATTCCAGTGTGGAAGAACAAAGAAATGAATTTAAGGAAATGCTAACTCAAGCATTAAAAGAAGAGTATGAAAAAGACATTGAACCATATTTAGATGATTATAATAATATTACAGATAAAATGGAAACTTTTGATTTGAGTATTGCACAAAGAATAATTCTTTCAAAAGTTATTGACTTAGGGTGGTCACCTAAACTGCATTTAGATTTTGACAAAGAAATTGGAACTGGAAGAGGAAGAAATACCACTCCACACGAAAGAATTGGGAAAAAATATCAATGGATAGCTTATTATGAATACATGGCTTTTTTGACCGATAATTTTATAAAATTGGAAAGATGGGGGGATAACAAAGTAAAACCATATGATGGCCCTTGGGATCCTTATGTAAGAGATATTGATCCAACAATGTTAATTAGTGAAACTGGAAGTTATAATGAAGAACAATCTGAGGAGTTCTGGTGGGTTCACAACAAAATATTTAACTTGGAATGTACTAATGAAAGTTGGGTAAATGATAAAAGTGTCTTACCTAATATGGGTGAAATGATCCAATTAAAAGATGAAAAGGGTGAAGAATGGCTAGTTTTAGAAGGTTTCCCTTCTTGGTCTGAACCCAAGAAGATAGGCGAAGAAAAATGGGATCAACCACACAAAGAACTTTGGTGTCAAATAAGAAGCTACCTTGTTAAAGATGATGAATTCAATTCATTTAAGGATTGGGCTGTTAGACAAAATTTCATGGGGCGTTGGATGCCTGAAAGTGGTGATAGATATGAAATGTTCAGTAGAGAATATTTTTGGTCACCAGCACAAGAATATTTCATGACTGAATATTATGGAGGGACTGAATGGTCAGATGTTCACGATAAGGAATCAGGAGAGTATATTGCTAAGGTTAATGTAACTGCACAAGGCTTTTTATGGGAGGAAGAATTTGATAAATCAAAAGAAGAAACTATTAGTTTTTTAAAACCAAGTACCGTTGTCCATAAGGGTATGAATTTAAAATATAGCCAAAGAGAAGGAGAATTTATTGACAAATCTAAAGTGATACAATGTTTTTCTTCAAATGTTTATCATAATTCGAAATCCTACTTACTTGTTCGGAAGGATTCTTTTTTGAAGTTTCTAAATGAGAATAAATTAAAAATTGTTTGGACAGTATTGGGAGAAAAACAAATAATTGGGGGACGATCATTCAGCGCTAATTATCCTGGGAGATTAGAAATTAGCGGAGCTTATTATTTTGATCAAGAAGAATTAAAAGGAGAAATTAATACAGAAAATGCCTGACACATGCACCCATACACATTGCCAAGTCGCGCAAGGCAATCGCACAGACCAAAACTTGTCAAAGAGTATGGCTGCCCCATCGCTGACCGAAAAGAAAGCACGGGCATACAACATTTTGTATAAGTAATGGCAGAAAAAGTATTAAATATCAAGGTTTGTATCCCGCTCAAACTGCACTGCGGTTTGACAGGAAACTACCACGCAATCTGCCACTACTCATACAATTTACCGTCAGACTGTCTAAAAACTAAAAAGGTGTTGACATAAAGTTCATAAGTATGGTGTAGTTTTCTTCAGTAAAAAACAGGTATTATGTATCTTACATACATGAGATACATACAAGGACAAGATCGTCAACAAATCAATCTATTTCCGGTAAACCTCGACGGAGCAGTATCCGAAGATAATGACGTGAGGTTAATTGATGAGTTTGTGGAGTGCCTCAATATGCAAGATTTCGGCTTTCAAATGGGGCCAAACGAAACCGGTCGCCCTGGGTATCACCCGGGTGTTTTATTAAAGCTATATCTGTATGGCTATATGAACGGCATACGCTCTTCCCGAAAGCTGGAAAAGGAATGCAAGCGTAACATCGAGGTCATGTGGTTGTTGGGGTGCCTTAATCCAGATCACAATACCATCTCCAATTTCCGCCGCGACAACCCCAAGCCCATCAAAAAGGTTTTTCGGGCAACCGTATCCCTGGCCAGGCACTTTAACCTGATAGGAGGCGTGTTGATTGCAGGCGACAGTACCAAGCTCAGGGCCCAGAACAGCAAAAAGAACAATTACAACCAGGCCAAAATAGACCGTCACCTGAAGTATATCGAGAACAAACTGGAAGAATACAACAA
>NZ_JBNGOS010000076.1:0-7563 GCF_050589685.1 Saccharicrinis sp. 156 | reverse complement strand
CTTTTTATAAGCCATCCCACGTTATATCAAAGGCAAACACAACTACTTTACATTACAGTTTGGTATACATTACCACAATAATGTAAAGCTTTACATTATTCCGGTAAAACATCGTTAATGCATTTGTTGCGGATGGTTGTTCCCGAACCACAGGGTTACCAGATAAAATCCTGCAGGGATGTGAGTTTCGAGTTTCACAAGGACGGTTTTGAGGTTATCCATCGATATAGCCGAAAAAGCGTAAAGTTCACCCATGGCCAAAAGAAAACGCAGACTATCTGTTTCGATGACCTGGGAGCGGAACAGAACCTCAAACATTTCGGTAACAAGTGTAACGTGCTTTCCGAAATCCTGTTGTCCCGTTACGACTTGTTTATCACGGAGAACCTCATCACCCATGTTACCACCAACCTGAATGCTTCGGAAATTGAAGAGCAATACGGAGCCAGGGTACGCAGCCGACTCAGGGAAATGATGAACATGGTTTCATTTCCCGATGAGGCTCAGGACAAACGTAGATGATTTAAAATCTAAGAAAACAGGGAAGAGATGTGGTTTACGATATATATGTTGAACTGCCTGAGCATGTGCAAGAATCATTTGAAATAAAACATTATCTTTGTAGAAAGAAATTATAAAGTTTTGAAGAACACAGTAAACATATCAAAAATCTTCCCCGATTATCTGTTTTGGGATATGGACAGTTCTAAATTGTCCGTTGATACAGATTTTGATATCATTATTCCCAGGGCTTTATACGCTTCAACCAAGCAAAGCTTTGAAAAGGATATTGCCAGACTGGAAAAGCTCTATTCAAAAGAGCAAATTATAAGTTGTTTGCAAAAAACGAAAGAAAGAATAAGCAACAGTATTTGTTTAATGGTGGCCAACAAGTATAACGTTGAACCGTTTAAACGTTTCAGTTTATGATCGCTGTTTCTGAAGAACTAAGAGATACTATACATAAACTTCAAAAGTTACCAAGCCTGTCTCAATTTGCTTTGGCAGGCGGCACCAACCTTGCATTAAGATATAATCACAGAAAATCGGTTGACATAGACCTGTTTAGCCCAAATATCGTTGGACGTTCTGGCTTTAAAGAAATAGAGGATGAAATCAACCAATATTTTGGCAGTTCTGTAATCGGTTTGCAATACCCCTGTGATGAAAACGACCAGTTTATATTTTTACGTTGCTTTATCGTAGAAAATGGTGTTACGATAAAAGTTGAAATACTTCAAAACATGAAGTTTGTTTATGATATTGAAGTTGTAGATGGTATACGCCTTATTTCAAAAAAGGATATTGGTCTATTCAAATTGGAAAGTGCAGCCAACAGAAAAGCGAAGAAAGATATTTACGATTTGGATTATATCACTGATGAAATTCCTCTTGTCGAACTGTTTGACCAGTTAAAACTTAAAAAAGAAAAGTTTTGCTCCGATAGTGATAGAACAATATTTGATCTTGATAATGAATTAGGTCCAATAGAGAATCCCAAATTATTACTTGAGTTCGAAAATTCATCCTTACCAAATAACACACGTCCAGTACATTCAAACGATACCATTTCTATAATGGATGAACAAAAAAGTTTTCTTTTGGCTAGAATGAGCTGGAGGACAAAAGTTCGTAAGCTGTTCAGCCACCTTGGGCTAGGGTTTCCCGAAATGTAGACTTGGCTTGCATGTCAAAACACTATAAAATTAATGATGGTTTAAAACAGGCATATTTCGAACAGGGAAAGAAAACACTTACTCATCCAAATACGCTTGAATCGTATGGATAGAAATACCCGTGTATTTGGCAAATTCTTCAGAGGTGATAAACTGGTGGTTTTCTTTTCCTAATTCCTTTTTGATTCTGTTTAAAAGTCGTTGACTGTATTTTTCGCTTTTGCCGGTCAACCGTTGTACATCCTTGGGGTAAATACAAACCCGCTTCAGTTTAATGCCCATAATGCTTTATCTATACCTCATCTATGCCTTTGCATAGAAGTTCTTATACCTCAAATGTAAGGATTATTTACGGTCATTTTAGGACAAAACGGACATTTAGGGACAAAATGGACACCTCGGTTTGTTTCTTTGTGATTTTAGCCTTTACTTTTCTTCTGTTAACTAATTATCAGGAGTTATGGCAAGACAAAAAGGAGTGATTAAGTTGGAAGGCCGTATCGGTGATTTGTCGTTTTACAAAAGCGGCGGCGATTACCTGGCACGGAGTAAAGGTGGTGTTGACGGGGAGCGGATTAAAAAAGACCCAGCGTTTGTCAGGACCAGGGAGAACGGGGCTGAGTTCGGAAGGGCAGGCAAAGCAGGTAAACTGTTGCGAGGAGCATTGAAGACACCAATTGCACAGGTTGCAGACAAAAAAGTAGCGAGCAGGTTAACAACGGCTTTGTTGAAAGTGATTCAGGGGGATACCAACAATGCCAGAGGTGAGAGAACTGTACTTCAAGGTGACTTAAACCTGTTGCAAGGATTTGAGTTTAACGAAGCTACCGGTTTGGATGAGGTGTTGAAAGCTGCTTACACGGTGGGTTTTGATAGAGCCAGTGGTCAAGCTGCCGTTTCAATAGAATTTACCAATCCGAGTTTGGAACTTTCGCAAGTTGAAGGGGCCACACAGGCAAGGTTTACTGTCGGAGTTGCTGCTGTTGATTTTGAGAATAAGGAGTTCGAAGTGGATGTGGTAGAATCAGCTGTTGTGGATTTGAATTTGTCTGCGGCGGCAACCGTTGATACAACTGCGACTATCGGAGCCGATAGCACACGACCAGTGTTTGTTGTTTTTGGTGTTGAGTATTATCAAACGGTAAACGGTCAGCTTTACCTTATCAACAACAAAGAGAGTGGTGCGCTGTCGATGGTAGCGATTGATTTACTGTAAACAACAAGAGTTTCTAAAGTAGGATTATGGAACATGTTCAGCATGACGGGAAGGTAGGATTTTGGGGCGGTTTTGTCGTTGCTGCTTTTACCAGCATTGACATAAACCATGTTGTTGAAACCATAATCTATACAGCCATAGGTACAGTGGTTAGTTTTTTTGTTTCCAAGTTGTTGAGGTATTTAATGGGAAAGTTTAAGGGAGGTTAATTTGTTGTTCCCATTGTTTGGTTTGTGGTCGAAAGGTCTTTGCAGAAATGCAGAGGCCTTTTTTCATTTGGTTTTCGCATGATGTACAATGTTATTCTCAAATACAATCTAATTGCGCAAAATAATGCACTTTTTATGATGAAAGAAACTTCTCTCACATTGGTGGGAGTTTTGTAAAGGGTAACGTTATAATTGTCGTTACAGTGTAGCGACATTGTTTATTTTTTTTAAAAGGGATATAATAATTGTCACATAGTCGCTCACATGGTCGTTGACTTAGTCGTAAAATGTAAATTAAGTATAAAGAAGAGAAAGGAATTCAATCAAATCCATTGATTTAATTGGTTGATGCTATAAACGACATAAACAACCTCATCAACTATTTATATCAATGGATTTCAGCCTGGGGGTTTGGGGCGATGGTAATGAATGCCCCCAATAAAACCTGATATGCGAAGCATGCCCAAGGCAATCGGGGAGGGGAGGGTGATGTTTGGGACGGATATGGATGTAACACGGTGGGTGGGCGTATGTGGTTGTTTCTGCGATAAAGGTGCGGTGGGGCGCTCTGGTGGTGGGGCTATTTAGCATAGTGCCCCTATATGGACTGCCGAAAATATTGGGTTTACGCCATTGGAGATAGGCAAGTTATATAGGGCAGCATTATGCTAATATAGCTTTGGGGTACAGTTTATGGCGGAACTTTTGCCAGGGTTCAGCTTTTAAGACTTTGGCGCAAGTGGGGTGCGCAGAGGTACGAACGCTACCGTCTTGTGAGAAAGTTTTTAATGCTATGGTCTTGCGCCAAGTTTTTCTTGGGGCTCGGGTTTTAGGTTGTTGTTAGTAGCTGTTCAAGCTGTGCAATGACCTAAATACCGAATGTGCGCTTGGGCAAAAGTTATGACATAAACTGCACCGGAAGGGTTGGGGAGCTGCTATTGTAGGCTTGTGGGGAAAGTAACTTTTGCCATTTTATAGGCGCTATGTAAAAAAACAAAAAAAATGGCAAATGTTACAGGCGAAAGGAGGTTTTTGTGGCTGGTTGGTCGGTTGTCATTGGGCAATAGTCAAAGGTAAATTAAGAAAATGATTGTTTTTAAGAACAAGGTTAGAACAAATACAGCACGTGCGTAGGAAGAAGGCTCGATGGCAGCTTTTGTGGCGTTGGGAGTGAATGGCAATCTTCTGAGCGAATACACCCCAGATGCAGAAGCGTGGAAAAGGGCATTGGGGGTGAATGAGGGATGGGGAATATTCTAGTCTCGCCAAACCCGGGTTAAATAAAACGCTATAACTTGAATTGTAACCTTGAGTCAAAAAGTAAATGTCAAGATATGTCACCTTTTTTAGTACAGAAGGAAAGTTTCGAATTAAATTTTACTTATTTTGCAAAATGGCTTGTATATTACAAACCTTGTCCGAATAAATTATGGAAATTAAGTAAAAAATAGAAAGTGTTAAGACATTTAACGATACTCACATTATTTATAGGCATATTTCACAATGTTTCTTCAAGTAAACTTCTTTTTGAACATTTAACAATTGAAGATAAATTATCCTCGAATTTTGTAAAGTCTACATTTACTGACAGGTATGGTTATCTTTGGATAGGTACTTTTGCTGGTGTTGATAGGTTTGATGGCCTTGAGATAAAGAATTATAACAGCTACTTCAAGCATGAACCTAAAAGTGTAACTTCATTTGCAGAAGATGAAAATAATATATTATGGATTGGTACTGAGAACGGTCTTTATTATTGGAATCGAATGGCACCTGAATTTTCATCACTACTATTAAACCAGCATAAAGATGTAGAGGTTAGTAAAATTGGTGTGTATAACAATGATGTATTATTTGTGGGATCAAACTTGGGTTTGTTCAAGGTGAATACAATTACTCAAAATGTTGAATCAATTCTTTTTCATAAGAATCAGAATCATTTATTAAATCAAGTTACAGGTTTTATTATTGAAGGGGACCAGATTTATATCTCTACAAAAAAAGGTTTAATCCACTACGATATTGAGCTAAACAGAACAATTATCTACAACAATATTACTAGCCAAGAAGAATTTTCCCAAAGTTATATATGTATTGCTAAAGATAACAATGATATTTATTTGGGAGTACATCCAAGAGGTGTTCAACGATTTTCTCTGACAGAGCAAAAGTTGTCTGAGATTACACCCTTTAAGAATCTAAGAGCATTGTCAGTTTATAGTACAAACGATAAGCTCATGGTAGGAACTGGGTCGAAAGGATTACAGGTTATGGATCTGCGTACAGGTGTAGTTGAAAGTTTTGATCATATTGAAGGTAATCCCAAATCGCTATCTTCCAATAATGTATATTCAATAATGGTGGATGATAATGAAGTAGTTTGGTTAGGCACATATAAAGGAGGTTTGAGTTATACTTCTTTTGCAGATAAGGAGTTTAATACATTTACACCGAGTGATAGTTTATTGTTTAATAAAAGCATACGATCACTTTATTTTGATGAGCATGGGAACAAGTTTTTGGGCACAAGGAATGGTTTGTATGTTGTAAGTAAAAAGGATGATTATCAGTATTATAAACCTGATGAAAAAAATCTTAATGGTAAAATAATTTTAAAACTACACAGATATAAGAATTTAGTACTTATAGGTACGTATGAAGGAGGAATCAGTGCTTATTCGTACAATGATGAAAAAATTAAACTCTGGAATAATGAGGTGTTTAACTCGCAAAGTATATATGCCTTTGAAGAAGATCAAAATGGGAATTTATGGGTTGGCGGTTTTAATGGCTTATTTAGGGTAAGTCTTTCAGGAGATATAAAAACTTTTAACAACAAAAACTCCGTATTTACTGATTACTTGGCATATGCTATAAAGGTTGATAAGGAAAACAGAATATGGGTTGGCGGTAAAAATGGAGCCACAATATACAGTTATGAAAACAGTCAGTTTAGATTGATTAAGAAATTAGATTTTGGAGTGCCTATTAGGGCTGTATACTTATATTTAGATAGGACTGATAAAATGTGGATAGGTACAGCTAAACATGGTATTTTTCAGGTAGGTAAAGATTTGGAGTTAGGAAAAAGGATAACCAGAAAAGAAGGATTGTGTAATAATGCTGTTACCTCAATTATTGAAGCTGATAATGAAAAGTTCTGGGTTAGTACGTTGAATGGGTTGACTTTATATAATCAAAGAACGGACTCGTGCTTCAATTATTATTTACAACCAGGCATTCCTGGTGTTACATATAGTAGAGGTGCAGCTCTAAAAACGAAGGATGGACGAATATGGTTTGGAAATGAAAAAGGCTTAGTATATTTTGATTATAATAATATTAAAATAACCGATACATTGGGAAGGGTAAATATTAGTGATATATATATTGGTGGAAAAGCTTTAAATGAGGAGTTACCCAATATTATTAATGTACCCATTGAAGAAGTTGAAAACCTTGAATTAAAGGGCGAACATAACAGCCTAGGATTTAGATTTGTCAACCTTCATAACAAGTTATATGAGAGCAGGAATTTTATAGTTAAATTAGAGGGAAAGAATGACGAGTGGAAGACACTGGTTAATAAAAATTACATTTATTACACTGAATTGAGACCGGGAGAATATACTTTTCTAGTCGGTCTGGAAAATGAAGTAGGAACAGTTATTAAAGACAGTGTTAGAAGTTTAGCCATTAAAATAAAACCCAAATGGTATAATAGTAAGCTTACTCTTGTTTTTTCTGTATTGTTTCTGTTGATAGTTGTCTCTGTATTGTTATACTATATTCAATCTTATAAAAAAAGAATTAAAACAACCGTTCAAAAATCACGTGAAGAAGAAAACAAATATCAAACTTCGAGTTTGGATGTTGAAAAGAGTAAAGATTTATTAGTAGAAATTCAAAACTATACCGAAGAGCATAAAGCCTACTTAAATCTAGACTTAAAGATTCTCCATATTTCAGAAGCGTTGGATGTTTCTATTCACGATATTTCTCAGGCTGTAAACCAAAATTTAAATCAGGGATTTACAGACTTTATAAATAATTATCGTATTGAGGAATGCAAGAGGAGGTTGCAGGATCCCGAGTTTGAGAAATATACCCTGCTGGCTGTAGCTGAAACTTGCGGTTTTAGCTCAAAGTCTTCGTTTAACCGCGCATTTAAGAAGGCAACAGGAATTACGCCCACAGAATTTTTATCTACTATTGAAACTCGAAAGTAAAGGCTGAAAATTATTTCTGTCGCGAATGGGTTTTATTTTTATCGAATTCAGATTGTTATCTATCTCTTTTTAGTTTTATTAAAAACACTAAACTGTTTGTTTCAAACCTTTTCTTGTTTTAATGCCGCCACAATATGAAAAGATTTTAACTTAAATGTATCCGCACGGCTAACCCGGTCTTCTATAAGAGATTTCAAGAGGATATATTTGTTGCATGAAAAAATCAAGAAGGC
>NZ_JBNGOS010000075.1:0-8126 GCF_050589685.1 Saccharicrinis sp. 156 | reverse complement strand
ATCCGCCGGAATGTCATGCTAAAACACAACCTTAACCAACGTTTGGGAAGGGGGTCAACATGCTCCGGAATATCCAATATTCTATATTTCGAAGGATTAAAGGATTATGTAAAACTTTATATTGAGGGGACATCAAAATTAATCGTTTTTTATTCAACCATGAAATCCTTAGAAGAAAAACTTCCGTTAGATAGATTTATGCGTGTACACCGTTCCTTTATTGTTTCATTAAATAAAATCAAAACTATTGAGCGAAACCGAATTATATTTGGTGATAAACGGATTCCAATTAGTAAACAGTATAAGTCTGGATTTGATGAGTTTGTTAAGAAGAAGTTTCTGTTGTAGGAAGGTTGTTTGTAGTGTCTTCGAGCGTCAGCAAAAATAGCTCTTTTGCAAATTTAGGTCGTTTTTGCAGAGGTATAATAAAACAAAATAAATTTCCATCAAAGTTGCACTGTCCTGTCAAAAAGCTTTACTCTTTTATTTTTCAATTTGCAATATCGTATTCATATACTCGACTGTTCCTTTATACTTGTTGCGTAGAGTAGAGCCTGATAGTCTACTAAATTACTGTGACTAAAAGTAATAATTAAATGTAAACTATCAGCGCCCCCTGCATCAAACCGTATCCCGATGTTCGTGGACAGGCTGTGCAGTTTTCCCTCATATGCTTACACTTGCGCATTACGGCTTGGTCATTTGAGCATACCGGCTTAACTGTCGGCAGCCCACTATCTGAACAGTACATTATTGCGATAAGAGAGAGCAGAATCAAGCTTGCTTGAATTATGCCGAACGGAGCAATGATCTTGTGAAAAATTATTTAGGTAGGATTTACACCTACTGGATTACCACAGCTTCGTGGCACACTAACGGTTGCGTTAAAACATCGTTGCGCATTTCATAGCTCTTCGCTCTCGGGTTACCACCGCCGTTTATTAATTGTATTAAAGCTTAAATATACTACTTGTCGCGCAATGTGATTTAACGCGTGTTGTGTACTGTTGTTTTCTTCAAGCAATTTTATATCAAATTTTAATCTATTAGATTTATGTAGTTTTTGCAAATGGTTTCATGTTAACATGATCACGTTCACCAATTTTTACACTAATTTGTTGCAGTAATGAACAAAGTTTAGAAAAGTGCCAATTGGGAACTGCTTAGTGAATCAATTTCTCGAATTTTAATGTCTTTAAAAAATATCTCTGCAGCTTCACTTTGTAACTGAATTTTACCTTTTGTTAAAGGCTTTGTGTTGGCCTGCTCATCCGTATATCTTGAGTTTTTTAAAATCATAACAACATGTCCATTCACAACATGTAAACTCTTATCTTCAAAACAATATAAATCCAGCGTATTCCATTCATCGTGTTCTTTTTCATAATTCCCACTTCGTAAACAATAGTTTTTATAAGGACTTTGAAAACCTATTGGTAGGAAGTCTTGAGAAGAGTGAGCCATCGGATTTAAATTTCCTTCTGGTTTATATGCCCTAATATCAATTGCCGATGTTAACTGGCTCCAAAAGTCTCCAGTATGTCCTTCCATAATCTGAAACTCTTGTGATAGCATCCATGATCTCCAATAATCAACACCAATTGGCCCTATTGAATGGTATAGAATACCAGCGTCTTTTAATAAATTCTCTCTATAAGCCCATTTTTTATTTCCCCATTTATATTTTAGTTGGAAGTGGTAATTTTCATACTCTTGTTTTGTTACCAAACATCCATAATACTCACCTGAATTTTTTATTATTAAATTATCAGCTTCCTTAATCGTAGAAAATACATTATAGGAAGAATTGTTTAATCCAATGGGCTCAATAAGGTTTCCTTGCTCATCTCTAGGCTGTGCCCCATTGTAACCAGGCTGAATTTTATAACTTAAATAAACATCCCATTCCGAAAGATTTTGATCAACTAAGTTTTCCCATTCGTATTTGCTGTTCGGATCAGAAGGATGTTTCTTGACAACGTGAGTACACGATGTTAATATGAGCGTAATGATAATCGAAAAATAGATAATCTTCATTTGAATATAATTAAACTTGATTCAAGTTGTGTTTTTGTTGTATAAACATTCTGTATCAATTGATATAGTAATCCACCGAAAATACAATCTCTTTTTCATATATTTGATACAATCCAGAATATTATTTAAAGTTTATGTACATTACAATTTCTATTTTGTAAAGACTATTTTGTGTTAACTATAAAAAGCAATAATGAAATGAAAAGAAAAGAGCATACCTGTAAATCTAATTTTTCATATAGGTTTTTATGCCTTGTAGTTTTCGTAACAGCAAGTACAGTTTTTAGTTCTGCTCAGAATTCAGAGCAACTTATTGCAAACGATACTAGTAAAGTACAAGCACGGGTTATTGGATTAAAGAATATTTGTGTACATGTATTAGAACTTGAAAAAACTTTAAAACTTTATCGTGAGATTTTAGGTTTTAAATTAGACGATGCAGAAGTATTTCAAGGCAAAGGTATTGAGGGGATGTTGGCAATGAAGCTAAAGGCAAATGACCTTGCAATAACATTATCACTCACAGCTCCAGAATATATACATACCATTGGCCCTGTTGGAAATACCAACCATAACCACTTTATGCTTCAGGTGAATGATATTGGACCAATAGGAGATAAGTTGAAAGAAGAAGGTTACACGTTGGAAAATGAAAATTACGTCCGCGACAAATATACTTTTTTTGTAGGTCCGAACGGTGAAATTATTGGACTTTCAGCATGGTAAAAGCCTAATATATAGAAGTTCGTATGTTGTAAAGAGTTCTAATCATTATTTAGTAAAATCATCATAAAGACTTTTACCAAATAGTACAATCAAGCAGCATCGTACAAACTTTTGGCATCCGGTTTTTTCAAACCAAAGTCATCAATGATCAATAACTTCTGTCGGGCGATAGTATCTATAAGCTTAAAGTAGCTGCCATCAGCTTTGGCAAGTACTAACTGATCGAATAATTTGTTGGCCGTAAAATACCGGGTGCGGTGTTCGTTAATACAAGCCTGATGCCCAAGCGCACATGCCAGGAACGATTTTCCTACACCAGTTGGACCGGAAATAAGTATGTCCCTTGATTTGGCCAGCCAGTCGCAATTTTGCAGGCGGAGTATATTGTTTTTGTCCAGACCTCTTGGATGTTGGAAGTTTAATTGTTCAAAGCTGGCCTGCTGTTTGAAACGGGCTTGCTTTATAAGCCGGCTGAGCTTCTTATTGTATTTATCATCATGCTCGGCATCTACCAGATGTGCTATCAGTTCGTCTGCTGTAAATTGCTCCTGTTGGGCGTTGTCCAGGATGTTACGGTAAGCGCGCTTAAAGCCATGTAAACGCATGGTGCTTAACTTTTCTAAAGTTGCATTAATGTTCATTGTGATATGATTTAAAGTTAATTGTAATATTCTTTCCCCCTGATGTTATCATGAAAGGGGATGGTAAGGTTGATGAGTTCCTCTTCTGTATCCAGATTGAACGTTTTGTTGACGAGCGTGTTTTTAACAAACTTGTACTGTAGGCAATTGACGGCCAATGCCTTTTTACACGCTTTTATAAAATCTTCCCGTCCGTATTTCTTTTCCAGTTGCAAGATGCCCATACAGCTTTTATAAGCTTGCTCGGGATATTTCCTGCTATCCAGCACTTTAGTGATAAGCTCCCCGGTTTCAGTACTGATATTATTGGCCCACTTGATAAAGCGTTCGGGAGACCATTCCGATACATAACGGTGGTTCTGGGGCATATGCCCTGGCACGGTGGTGTGCCTATAAGCATAACGCCCCTTTTTGTGGTTTGCGATGCGGACATTGTTGAAAAACACTTCTACGGTGCGGTTGTTATACGCCACCGTTACCCTCTTGCCCACATAACGGAACGGCACGCTGTAATAGTGTTTGTGGTCGCCCAGGTAGATGTGGTAGTTGTAATGTACCTTCAACATATTAAAGTGCCTGAGTTCGTAATGCTCGGCAGGAAGTGGCTTTAAGTGCTGCTTTTCAATCTGGTCGAACAGGTTCTGGCGCGAATGGTCTTTCCCTTGGAAATTCTTGTTGTTATAAGCGTGGAGTTTTTCTTTTAAAGCGGCGTTCAACTCTTCCAATGAGTAAAAGGTCTCGTTACGCAATGGGGCATAAATATGCGTGTAAGCATTGCGCACAAAGTTTTCGGCCAAGGATTTAATCTTTCGGGTGTAGCGCCCTTGCCGGCAGTATAACGGTATTGTAGTGGTTGGCAAAGTCGGTATAGGTCTCGTTTAGCTTGGGCTCATACTTATCGGCCTTAATAACAGCGGACTTTAAACAGTCGGGGACAATGGCCGCCGAACTCCACCGTAGTATCGCAAGGCGTTTTGATTGACCGTTATCCAGTCCGCTTTCGTTTGGCTCGGGACTGCTTCGATATACGACTGTCCGCTTGCCCCGAGTACGGCTACGAAAACTTCGCATTCGATCAGCTCTCACGTTTCTACATCTGTATAAGATAGTTTCTTGCCCGTATAATCGACAAATAGCTCATCGCCGGCTTTATGCTCCATGGGCATACTTACCTTCTGATCGTTGCGCCACTTGTAAAAGTGGTGGCAAAACTGACTATAGGCATAACTTTCTGCATGAGTGTTTTTGTACTCTTGCCACAGGAGCTGTAGCGTGACCCCGGTTCTATTCAGCTCTTTCTCAAAATAGACAAACTGCCCATAGAGTGCTTTGTAACGGGTGTTCCCGGTTTCTTTTTGCACATTGATGGCTTGCAGCAGGTCGGTATCCGACAGTTTTTCTACGCACGTGTAATCAAGGCCGCTGTTCTTAAAACCTGAAATATATTCGCTGGCCGAGGTTTTTCCTATGCCAACAATTTTTGCCCCTTGTCGGGCGCTTTGTCCTTGCGTGAAATGTAATCGTAATAGTTCACGTACTTTTCTCATATCAATCCTTTTGTTTGCCATAAATGCTTGCTTAAAATTTATGGCAAATGTGATGAGAAAAGTGTCCGCATTAAAACAGAACGGGTGTCCGTTTTACCCCGAAATGGGTGTCCGTTTTGCTCCGGATTTTGCACCAAAAGCATACATTATCAGTAAAACTAACGGCTAAAAGCTGGTGTATAAGTAAAAACAAACGTAGTGTCGCGTATTCAAAAGCTATAAAACAACGCAAAAAACCTATTAAAGTACCTGGCAGGTATCAAAGCCGGGTTGTAGTTCAACCTGGAATAATCGCTGGGTTCCCGACTTTCGGGACAGGCATTGCAGACCGATATCCCTATTTATTGTACGCTGGCTATATTCAGTCTTTACAATCAATTAGTTTATTTTAATAAAAATGCGCCAAAATAAGTTACAGTATTTTTACCGTGAATGTAATCCATATTACATTCCTTAGCTAATGAAGAAACGTTAATACAATAAGCTTCTAATGAAGCTCTTTTCTTATCAGGATATTTGCATGGGTCATTATCAATAACAGAACATTCTTCACAAATTTTACAAGGACCAGCTCTTAAATCAAGATGCTTTTCAAAATATAAAGTAACTTTTTTGTCTATCTTATCTGAAACTTCACTATGTCTTTTAATTGAATTTTTCATTCCGTCATAATCAAAAGAATCGGTTAGGTTGCCTATTGTTTGATAAACTAATGCCTTATTATAGCTTTTTGCCTCTTCGATTACATCTTTAGTCCCACCAACATGTGGAGGACAAGCATGGTTTTTTCCATAGTAGCCACATTGGTTTACTTCACAATAATCACGTAACCTTTCATCAAATGATATGTTGTCAACACTAATCATGTGTGCTTTAAAAGCTCCATGTTTTAAACATATATCTATCAATTCTTTTTCTTCAAGCATAAGAATACTTTGGATATATTAATCCATCCTAATGCATTTTTACCAATACTTTTTGTCGATAGTCAGTTCCCCATTTTTGAAACTGAATAATAATCGGTACAAGTTCAGTACCTATATCGGTTAATGCATAATTTACTGACCTTAAGTTATCATTTACCTCTGTTCGACTAATTATTCCATACATTTCCAATTCCTTTAACTCTTTTGAAAGAATCCGAGGAGAAATTTCATGACAATTCTTTATTTCGTTAAATCGTTTGGTTTCAGATGCAATACAAAGAATGAGTCGCATCTTCCACTTTCCGTTCAACACACGAAGTAAATCATTCAAAGGAAGAAAAAAAGAATCACAATCTCCCTTTCCAGAGCATTTTGTACAAGTCATATTAAGTTACACATAGGTTACTAGTTACATTTTAAATACTTTTGCAAATGTAGCCATTTTTGCATTTAACTTTGTGTTGTATTAAAATAGAATATTATGAAAGAGCATAATTGTGAAAACTGCAAGCGAAGGGCAAAGTATGATAAAAATCCGAAATCATTTGGAGGTAGAATTTGGAGATGGCACATAAATTGGTGTCCAGGGTGGAAAGGATATATTAATTCTTTAAGTGAAGTTGATAAAACTAAATTGAAAGAAAAATATCAATTGAAATAGAATATACTGTTACGTTCTAATCTAGAAATTTAACTCTTAATAATTATGAAAATACCAGAAGAAGTTATCAAACTATTGAATAATCAAGAAGCAACTAAGGTTCTTACTTCTGTTTCTACAACAGGGATTCCACATACGGTTGTTATCGGAAGTACTATGGCGCCACAACCTGATTTGATTTGTGCTGCAGAAATTATGATGCACACAACTGCTGAAAACTTTAAAAACAATCCCAATGTAGCAGTTTTAGTAGTTAAAGATATGGAGTCATATCAAGTAATTGGAAAGGTAAAAGACCACCAAACTGAAGGAAACCTCTTCGAAACTATGAAAAAGGAACTCGAAAAAATGGGGCTTCCTTGCAAAGGTGTGTGGTTATTTGAACCATTGGAAGTATATGACCAAAGTGCAGGAGCTAATGCAGGAAAAAAGATTGCGTAAATCTAATATAGACTTTTATCATAGGCTTGAATAAAGAATGGAGTTTATAATATCTGTTCCTTTTTTTGTTACTCAAATATGCGCTTAAGTTTATAAATGATTGTTGAATAATTCTGAACGTAACGCCTTTCTTTGCATTGGTGGTAACGGTCACTGGATGAAGCGTAAGGGAGGAAAAACCAATTTAACGCCCCAAATCACAACAGAGCCAAATTTACGTTTTGAAATTTTACCTTAAACTTAATAAATTTTTGGGACGAAAATTTGGCGCCCCCAGACACCTTACAAATACCCAAAACATTACTGCCTCCGCATTACGTATTAGCTTTTGTTGTAGCGTCGTTATTTCTTCTAAATGGGTTTACTCCCTGTTTAACACGGGTCTTTTAAGTTCTAAATATTCCTCAAACTTATTTCTTATCCTATTTCTCAAATAGTTACCAATTGGGTAACAAATTAGTCCAAAAACGATAAACCCGATTCCTACACCCAAAGCCTCTTCATCTGTTTTTCCAAAATCAGTTGAAATCAAAGCAATCAAACCAACTAGAGGAAATAGCAATCCAAATAATGAGAATATGGAATTAGGTCTTACTGTTACGTCAACAATAATTCCTTCTTTTGAATCCTTAATTTTTCCTTTCAAATATGCTGGGTCATTTTCAAAACTGCGAATGTAAATTCCAATTGTCCATTTGTCAGTCGCTTTAAAGTCGAGTTCTGTAGTAAATTTTCCAGACAAATTATATTTGAATCCTTTCTGGTCAAAGATGCTGCTTAGTCTTGATTTGAAGTCATGAATAGACATTTTACTTTCGTATTCAATTCTTTGAAAATTTAATATTTTGTCAATCATGTAATGTTTTTCTGTGTAATATTTTATAATGCGCTACAACGGTCACTGGATGAAGCGTGCGGAGATTAAACGAAACAAACCTCCCAAATCGCCGCAGAGCCAAATCTTATATTTGTTATTATCTTTCATTTTAATGCCAAATCAAAGATTTGGCGGTGTTCAAACACCCAACTAATCTCCCAAAACATCATTGAATCCGCATGATTTATTCCAGATTGTTGAACTAAACCCGCAAAGCGGGAGCTTAGTCTAAACTACACAAAATCGCAAGATTAATGCATCTTCTGCCAT
>NZ_JBNGOS010000074.1:1719-9491 GCF_050589685.1 Saccharicrinis sp. 156 | reverse complement strand
GCTGTAAATCCCCAACAGTAAACAAATATCGTACATCTCCGATAAAAATCTATGACCTACTTGGTAGTGGGGATACATACTTTCAGCATTATTAGTATTAATCCTTATGAATTGGATTAATACTATAATAGTCGGAATTAAAATTATTAGTTTCTTTTTCGCCGTTGTGATGTCTATGTTTAAATTACAGGCAACGTCAGTCTGTCTAAAAACTATTTATATTGTCATTATTTTTGTTAAATATAGATAGTTTGATAGTGTATTGGAAATAATGTGTAGTGGGTATTTATTTGAATCCATGTGCTTACATGAGGACTTTTACCCGTTTTCAGGGCCCAAAAAGACGATAAAAAAAGTGAATGCATCTCCCATTTGCTCCAGAAGCACAACGGCCCTGGCTATAGCAAGATCGGGATTTCGAAACCGTTTTCCGCTCCAGATACCGTAAGTTTATTTAGTTGTAACACATTCATTTTGGAGCAATATGCCCACATTTACCATAGCCAATATTGTGGTTTCGTACTTTTTAATCGTTGTCCTTTGTTCCACTTACTATTCGTGAAACAATTCCTTTTTGGTCTGTAAATTCCGCTATTAATATCCCTGCCAAATGAATAACAACAAACGCTACCAAGTAATAAATACCAAGGATATGGATTTCTTCCATTGGTTTCTTTAGTTCTTTTGGTCCCCATTCTATAATAAGTCCAGTTGAAAGAGAAATGATAACACAGACATAAAAAATGAGGTACGTCCATTTCTTAAATTTTTCCTTTAAGGATAAATCTTTGGTCAAAGGATTTTGGAACTTCATATGTCCTAATGCAGGAAGTGTGAAACGAATACTAAATAGTCCAACTAGTACATAACCAATATAAAAATGCCAATCCCACATTGGTTGTCTTATCTTTTTTGCTAAAACTATGAGCTGTTCCTGAGATAACATCTGGTCGGTAGTATTCAGGTAGTCCTGTATTATAGCTGCAACATTAAACTTGTTCAGCCACGTCAATCGTAGAAATATCGTTAATAACAATAGCAGAAATGATATCGCTATGGCCCAATGAATTATTCGATATATTTTAGGATACTTTGTTTTTTTCATAATGTTTGTTTTTGTATGAAACAGTAGAATAGAGCCTGATAACTTACTCTAATTAATACCACTAAAAGTAACAATAATAAGTAAACTATCAGCGCCCCCTGCATCAAACCGCACGTGAAGTATTCCCTCATATACTTACACTGAAGTTTCAGCATAGGCGCTACGGCTTACCGATAGAGTTCTCTATTTGCTTTTCACATGAATCTACCCGGCACATGTAAAGTTCATTAGCTGAATAAACCACTTGTGATTTCTCTTCATATTTGAACCCGGATTATGTATTGGAGGTTCGTCATGAGCATTGCAAGTACAATAAACCAAGGCATTACTGAAACGAGGCATCACTTGTCCCGATTACTTTCAGGAGCACCGTTCTGATGAGTTGAAGTGATGCAACGAAGTGTCTTGTTTTAAAGTAATTTCAATGTGTAATAGAATTTCTAATGCATATTGCGGGTTGAACAAACATATAGCGACATTTAGAATCAACTACTTAATTATTTCAGCCAAATAGGACAAAGCCAGCACGGATAGTATCAATTCCATATTCGCATCTCTAAAGATTTGGCGGTGGTCGATAGTCCCACTTAACTCCCAAGAAATAACTAACTGTATATACCCTATACCAGTGCATTGTGTGCCGTTTAACCATAAATATTATTCCATTAAAGTAACCTCTGCTTCAACAAAATCCCCTTCAATGTGATAATCAAAATCAATTCCCAATGATTTAAGCATTAATTTGAAGTGCCCCCACAAACATTTTTCAAACTCATCAATTGTTACCCCAACCATATATCCTTTCGTAAAATATGAGATATAAGGTCTGTTGGTTTTATACTTAACTGTTGACGGAGATTCCGAAATAATTTCAAATGTTCCATCCGGATAGCTAGTAATTAAAAAATTTGCTAAGTTAATAATGGGCTCAAGTCCTTTACCTTTTATTGAGTTCAAGGTATTAACATGTGTATCAGCAACAAATTTCATAAAATCATCCGTAGTTCTTCCTGCACTTTTTGCATATGCTATTCCAGTGCATATATAAAAGTCCGTTCTCCAAACTGCGTTTCTCGCAGCTTTGTCGATTGGGGCTTTCATTAGATTAAATCTGCTGGAATCGTCTTCTTGTGCAATAACAACATTTACATTTAATAACAGCATTAATGTCAGAATAGTAAAAAGGTGATTTTTCATGTCTATTACATTTTGAAAGGTTATTGAATAAGAAAGTAGCATCTAGCATTCCTGAGACATAAAAAACACAAAAAAAACGATTAAAATACCTGGCAGGTATCTAAACCAGTTTGTCGTTCAACCTGGAATAATCGCTGGGTCTTGCAGACCGCTCGATATTCCTATTTATTGTGCCGTCGTACTTTGTACTTTTAAGTATCTAATTTTTCAATTTCATAACTCATATACTCTCTGTATAATTTTGAAATGGATTTAATTTCTCCAAGTATGGTTAGAACATCATTAGTCATTAAAGTTGTAGAACCATTAGGAGTAAAAGTTTTATTATTTCTTTCAACTAAGGCAACTAAAACATCCTTGGGAAGCTGAATTTCTTTTAATTGACGACCAATCATTACCTCTTGTGGTGTTCCCTTTAATAGTTTTATGCTTACAAAACGCTCATTTTGCAACATATATTCCTTAATTTCTCTATGGCTATTCATATTTAGTATCGCTTTCACAAGGTGTTCTCTTTCTAAAATATCGAGGAGTCGGGATAACATACGTAGCTGTTGTTTAGGATTTTCGTCGGAATTAATTAAAAAAACACAGATGTGTATTGGCGTTTTTAATTCATTGTCTTTAAATAGCATTGTGCAATCAATAGCAGTATTGGAAACAATTATTTGCATCGAAGGGTGCAAAACACTCTTGAACTTAGCATGAAAAACCAAAACACCGGGTAAGGTTATTACTGACTCTTCGGGCAATGAATGGGTAAATTTATGTGTAACTTCTTCTTTACATGTCTCTAATTTCGCACAAAAATTATCGGAAACATTACTTAATATTTCCTCAAAATCGGTAGCTTCTTTTAATATTTTTATCTTCGACTTAATAACAGTTTCATCAAAAGGGTCACCTTCACGAAGGCCTTTTTCTTTTAATATCGTCATTAACTCATTTTCCAATTCGTCGTATTGATATTTACCCAATAGTGCAAACCAGTGAAATATTGCTCCTTCTCGTTTTACTTTTCCGCGGGAGTGAAAATGATACCAAAGTAGCCCCACTACAACTACACCAGTGGTAAAAAGAATTGGCATCCACCCTAAATAAATAATGAGTATAATCGAAATAACAATCCCAATAATTTGCATAAAAGGATAAAGGGGAGACAAATATCCCGGGTCGTATGATTCTATTTTACTATTTCGGAAAACAATAACAGAGAAATTGATGAAAATGAAAATAAGCAGCTGGAAGGTGCTTGCCAGTTTTACAATTCCTTCTTCAGACAATATTAGGATGAATAAGATAATTAAAGCTGTTGTAAGCAATATAGCTAATATTGGAGTTCCTTTCCCCCCAATCCTTGACAAAACAGCAGGAAGCAATTTATCACGCCCCATTGCAAAGGGATAGCGTGATGCTGATAAAAGTCCTGCATTTCCTGTTGAAGCAAACGCGGCAAGAGCAGCAATTGACATCAACCATACTCCTGCATGATCGGGCAACCATTTAAAAATTTGTTTAGCAGCAGTAGCTGCCGGAGCCATATCATTGGCAAATGAGGTTGGCTCAATAACGGCAACCATAATAAAAACACCCAAACCATAAATTAGTCCTGTAACAACTAAAGACAATATCATTCCCAAGGGGATATTTCTTTCAGGATTTTTAACCTCCTCTGCAACACTTGCAATTTGGGTTAATCCCAGATAAGAAACAAAAACAAAACCTATTGTTGTGAACATACCCCCAATCCCATTTGAAAAGAATGGGGTAAACTGGGAACCAAATGATTGATTTTTTATGGATTCTATTGTGAATATGGAAAAAAGTCCGTCGGCAATAAAAGTAATTAAGATAACTAAAAGAAATATTACAAATATTTTTTGGAAGGCAGAAGTTTTTTTTGCGCCTACTAAATTTAAAACCATAAAGAAAAGCGTGGCAATTATGGCAACTGTTTTTGTTGGGATATCCCAGAAAACAGCAGCATATGCACCGATACCGATGATTGCAAAAGCTGTTTTTAACATTAAAGCAAAATATGTACCTAAGCCACCAATTGTTCCCATTATTGGGCCTAAACTTCTGTCCAGAAAGAAATACGCTCCTCCTGAGCGAGGTAAGGCAGTAGAAACTTCGGCAATGCTAAACATGGCCGGCAATATTAATATGCCAGCAAGTAAATAAGCCAAAAATACGGATGGTCCTGTGTAATGCGCAGCAATGCCTGGTAGCAAAAAGAACCCGGAACTGAACATTGCCCCGGTGCTAATGGCAAAAACATCGAACAATCCTAAATCTTTTTTTAGTTTATTTCTCATGGTCAAAAAATTGAGACTTTTATTTTAATCATTAGTTCTTTAAAAGATAAGGATAAATTACATTTTTGAAAGGTGCTCGATTAAAATTTTATGTATCCTTTCTCTTCTCTGGTTTCTTTTCAAAAATCCGGTTTTATTAATTTTCATTTCGTTCCATAGTTGCACAGTCTTGTTGTATGCGGCTTACAACAGACAAGTATATGAAACGTTTGGCATTTCAATAAGATTTCCCATCAACCTGTTCCAATGTTTGTTAAATGCAATATACTTAAAATTAGCACTATCCGCCAAATGTTTTATCTACAGTGTTGAACAAAACCCACACGAGTTAACTATGCAATATGGCAATTAATCACCCTTCTTTGCTTGCCGTATAACAATAATTATTTATCGCATAAAAAATTACTGTTATGAGAATGAAAACATCACTTACAATTTTGGAAAAGGCCATTGCCATGTGCCTGTATTTAAAAAGGTTTTACAGAAACCTGAAACCCAGGTTGAACTGCGCGGCCAAAACAAGAGTACCTTGCAAAATTATGGCAGAAGGTTAGCGCTGTTTGTGATTCATTTTAAGGCCTTGCCCGAATTGAAACGGGACACGAAACTACCGGTGATCCTTAACCGGTCCGGACTCAAAGCGTTTTTCCGCACCCCTTTGCTTTTGAAACAGCGCACCGTTCTGACACGCATTTATTCGGCCGGGCTGCACGGAAAGGAAGTCATAAATTCAAAATTGGAGATGTGGATTTTGAAAGGCAGACCATCCATATCCGACAGAGCAAGTATAAAAAAGACCGGATTGTGCCACTCTCCCCGACTATGGCCATTAGGTTAAAATACCTGGCAGGTATCTAAACCGGGTTGTAGTTCAACCTGGAATAATCGCGGGGTCTTGCAGACCGCTCCTATTCCTATTTATCGGCGCCTGGCTATTTTTTCCAAACAGGACTCTCATTTCTACTGTTCGTATTGGTTAATTGAATTCGTTCTTTTGTGCTAATATTTATTTTCCAAATATTGTAAATCCCTTTACTACCTGCTGTATAAACAAGCCATTGTCCATCTGCTGACCAATCTGGTGAATAGCATTCAATACTATCATAGGTCAGGTTGAGCAAATTAGTTCCATCGGAATTCATTATAAATAAGTCCCAGTTATTATCATTGATTCCATAAAAAGCAATTTGTTTTCCGTTGGGTGAAAATTTAGCTCCAGAATCGTAACCAATTTTGTTAGTTAGTCTTTTGACATTTTCGCCATTGACATCCATTATATGTATTTCTCCATTGGCAGCATGAGAAGTGTCTGCTGAATCGCGCAATTGTCTGGTGAATAAAATTTTCTGACCATCATTAGACCAACTAGGACTTTCTTCGTAAAATTTATTTCTTGTTAATTGCCTAATATTCGAGCCGTCTTTGTTCATAAGATAAATGTTCCTGGAAAGAGAATCCCTTTCACTCATAAATACAATTGTTTCTCCAACAGGCGATAATTCAGGAAGTACATCTGTTGTAGGATGATTTGTTAGTCGCTTTAATTCAGTCCCATCAGAATTAATTGTATATATTTCTGCATTACCATCTCTTTTTGAATAGAAATAAAGATTTTGCCCATCACCTGACCAAGAAGGACTAAAGTCAAGAGAATCATTTTTTGTAATATTTCGCACATTATCTCCATTTATATCCATTATATATATTTCAGAGTTACCATCTCTATTAGTTACAAATGCAATTTCTTGTTCAGATGATTGTTCTTCATTATTTGGTTTTTCTTTTTTAGTCTCATTGCAAGAGATAAAAATTAAAAGGAATATCAAAAATTTAAATGTGTTCATAATTTTGTATTGCTTACTGCTAATATTACTAATAAGGGTGTGGCTAATTTGAAAAGCCAAACTGCCAAAATCCCACCTAGCCGAAGCTAAGGTTTTGGTTATAAATTTATTCTTTTAACCAGCCGAAGCAAAAGCTTCGGTGAACTTATTTAAAGAGAAAAACTCCCAAATTTATGCTACCAGCCCATGCCCTTTATTTATTGGGCATAGTTTTTTCAATTTCCCTTCTATATTAATCTCCATTAAAGTGTTTCTCCATGTCTATTTGAAAAAAAAACAGGAGCAAATTTCTTTTTTTTCTTATTCAGGGAAGCGTCCAAATTTATTTATTGCTTCCAACGATTCATCCCAACTTGCTTTATTTGAGATAAAAATATGTGCATTAGGTCGTTTTTCCAATGTAGTATCTAAACATCCTGCTGGTACTACTAAAAGTTTACCGTCCATTTGCAAATTGGGCAGGGCTGAACCACAATTAATACAAAAAGCTTTCACATGATTACTTTTATGTGGTTGAAATATTTTAATTTCAGTTTCCGTTTTTATCCATTCTAGTTTAGCTGTTGTGGAAAACAAATTTGCAGCATGAGCAGACCCTGTGTCTTTCCTACAATATCTGCAATGGCATAAATAAAAACTGTCAAAGTCACCTTTAACTTTAAATTTTATTCCTTTGCATAAACATGAACCCAAGTATTCCATTTGATAAATCACTTTTTTAAATAATGAATTTGGTTATAATCCATTTCACAGTATTTCCTGTTTTTTTTTCGTTTACACTTTCCAATTTTTTCCTTAAGAAACGCGCGTCTTTCTGTTTATATTAGGCAGTAGAGTAGAGCCTGATGGCTTACTCTAATAAATTACTATAAAAGTAATAGTTATATGCAAACTATCAGCACCCCCTTCTTCAAACCGTATCCCGATGTTCGTGGACAGGCTGTGAAGTCTTCCCTCATATGCTTACGCTGAAGCTTCAGCATAGGCGCTACGGCTTACCGATAGAGTTCTTCTTTTGCTTTTCATGTACATCCTCCCAGTACATGTACAGTTCATTTGCTATTAGAACCACACGTGACTTCTCCTTATATTTGAACAAACAGTGAATTGCTTTAATTCATAAAATATGACCTTTATAGGTATTCATTGATTTACGCTAAAGCTCCAATTCAATTTGTATATTTAATGCGGTCTTTGACATGTATTTCGATATCAAAAAAATCGTAATCGTTGTTGTGAATTGCTTTAATTCATAGAATATTATCTTCTATAGGTATTCATTGATTTACGCTAAAGCTCCAATTCAAT
>NZ_JBNGOS010000074.1:1311-1621 GCF_050589685.1 Saccharicrinis sp. 156 | reverse complement strand
TATTATCTTCTATAGGTATTCATTGATTTACGCTAAAGCTCCAATTCAATTTGTATATTTAATGCGGTCTTTGACATGTTCATCTTCCGTAATATGATACCACTTACCGTTGTGAATTGCTTTCAATTTGTATATTTAATGCGGTCTTTGACATGATAACCAATGAAGAAGATGAAGTAAAAGAAGTTGTGAATTGCTTTCAATTTGTATATTTAATGCGGTCTTTGACATGTTGAAATCATTAAACTACCGCCAACATGTGGTTGTGAATTGCTTTCAATTTGTATATTTAATGCGGTCTTTGACATGA
>NZ_JBNGOS010000074.1:0-1215 GCF_050589685.1 Saccharicrinis sp. 156 | reverse complement strand
ATGAAATTTATTTTTTAGTGAACGTTCCGAAATGTTGTGAATTGCTTTCAATTTGTATATTTAATGCGGTCTTTGACATGAAATTTATTTTTTAGTGAACGTTCCGAAATGTTGTGAATTGCTTTCAATTTGTATATTTAATGCGGTCTTTGACATGTAATAATCACTTAGTAGGAGAAGCAAGGAAGTTGTGAATTGCTTTCAATTTGTATATTTAATGCGGTCTTTGACATGAATCGTTTTCAGCGAGTTTAAATTTCATGAGTTGTGAATTGCTTTCAATTTGTATATTTAATGCGGTCTTTGACATGCCCCAATGCATGCGTATCCCTGTAAAATGCGTTGTGAATTGCTTTCAATTTGTATATTTAATGCGGTCTTTGACATGTTCCATCGGTGTCGAATGTGACATTTTCTGGTTGTGAATTGCTTTCAATTTGTATATTTAATGCGGTCTTTGACATGCCTTCGGGAGGAGCGCCAATACCAAGCCCGGTTGTGAATTGCTTTCAATTTGTATATTTAATGCGGTCTTTGACATGAAGTAATGTGTTTATATCCACGTAGAATTGGTTGTGAATTGCTTTCAATTTGTATATTTAATGCGGTCTTTGACATGGTTCAGCCAAACTTCCTTTCCTGAGCTGTTGTTGTGAATTGCTTTCAATTTGTATATTTAATGCGGTCTTTGACATGCAATCCCCCAGTTTGTTTGCTTAAACTCCTGTTGTGAATTGCTTTCAATTTGTATATTTAATGCGGTCTTTGACATGCCAAAAATGTTTGATTCAGATATTGAATGGGTTGTGAATTGCTTTCAATTTGTATATTTAATGCGGTCTTTGACATGAACATCTAACGAATTGGCTGATCTGGAGGTGTTGTGAATTGCTTTCAATTTGTATATTTAATGCGGTCTTTGACATGTTTGCGTCCTTCTGAACTTTACTAGCCATGTTGTGAATTGCTTTCAATTTGTATATTTAATGCGGTCTTTGACATGGCCCATTAATTTCTAAATTCATTTTACTTCGTTGTGAATTGCTTTCAATTTGTATATTTAATGCGGTCTTTGACATGTTCGGGGTAAATATAACCACAAGTAGGGCAGTTGTGAATTGCTTTCAATTTGTATATTTAGGCTTTCCCTGTAAATCACTTTCGTGTATGGTTATACATTAAAAAATGAAATAATATTCAAAAGCTGTATCATTC
>NZ_JBNGOS010000073.1:0-9652 GCF_050589685.1 Saccharicrinis sp. 156 | reverse complement strand
TGCGGTCTGGACGGGACTCGAACCCGCGACCTCCGGCGTGACAGGCCGGCATTCTAACCAGCTGAACTACCAGACCAGTTAAAAAACAATTGTTGTTACGTTTTACTTTTCGAGTTAAAAACAAAGCACGTTTTTCTTTGTTCTTGCTTACAGTTTGCGGTCTGGACGGGACTCGAACCCGCGACCTCCGGCGTGACAGGCCGGCATTCTAACCAGCTGAACTACCAGACCAAATGGTATCATTTTTCTGAAAGCGATGCAAAGATAGAGCTTCTTTTCCTTTATGCAATAGTTGGGGTGTTTTTTTATGCAAATATTTTAAGCTTAAATTAACTGTATCTCAATACCGGCTTGCTTACCAGAATGTTAAGTCAATTGGTGAAAGTTCGTTTTTTTAAAAAAAGTTTAGTCAACTGAGTATTCAGAATCCAGGTTTATTTTAGACCTTGTTTTTATCGCATTCATACTTGAATATTCGATACGGTGAAATTTGGTTTAACCCGGATTATGTATTGGAGGTTCGTCATGAGCATTGCAAGTACAATAAAACGAGGCATAACTTTCCCGATTACTTTTGGGAGCATCGTTCTGGTGAGTTGAAGTGATGCAACGAAGTGTCTTGTTTTAAAGTAATTTCAATGTGTAATAGAATTTCTAATGCATATGGCGGGTTTAATGTTAGAATCCAGAAAGTAGGATAGTGCGCTAGTTGCATTCGTTAATCGTTGAAGAATAGGATGGTTTTCGTTTTTTTAGCGCATGACGCTCATTAGAGGTATGGAAAGATGCAAATCCACCACATTTTCAATATTGCTAGCTATGGATAGGAAACATACAACAAAAAAAAAGCTGTCCGGAAAGGACAGCTTAATCAAATTATATGGTATGAATGAAAAATTACTTTTCCATTAGTTCCGTTGTTCTATCCTGTAAATCTTTCACCGTAATAATCTCAAGGAAAGATGTACCACCGCCAATGCCAAAGCTACTGCCTAAATAAGCAATCTGATCCTGGTCGGAAAGGATTTCTTTTTTCTTAAGCTTATTAATCGTTTTAATCAATATTTCTTCTTTCGATCTACCCTGTTCCATGATACGAGGAGAAACACCGTATGATAGGTTTAGTTCCCTAGCAGTTCTTTTGCTGTAACATAAACCGTAAATTGGGGTTTTTCCACGGAAGGCCGCTAGATAACGAGCCGTTCTACCAGTGAAACTGTCCGTAAGTATAGCTTTAATGTTCAGATCATCGGAAGCTTTTACTGCAGTATCAGCCAAGTAAGTAGTTTTACTTTTTGCGACATTCGGAACCGGGATATCATTACGATTATCTTTGGCAGCCTCTACCTCGCGCGCAATTTCCGACATTGTTTTAACCGCTTCAACCCCGTAATCACCATAGGCAGTTTCACCGCTTAACATGATAGCATCCGTACGATAATAAATAGCATTAGCAACATCGGTAACCTCAGCGCGTGTTGGGCGAGGGTTTTTGATCATCGTGTGAAGCATTTGCGTAGCAACAATTACCGGCTTCTTGCGCTCAACACATTTCCGAATCAACTGACGCTGAATTCCGGGAATTTTTTCCTGGGCAATTTCGATCCCCATATCTCCACGTGCAATCATGATACCGTATACCGACTCGATGATTTCGTCGATGTTATCAACACCTTCTTGGTTCTCGATTTTAGCAATAATCTTGGCCGGACACTCCAAACGGTCCAATTCAGCCTGCACATCAGCAACGTCGGCAGCATTTCTAACAAAAGAGTGCGCGATAAAATCAACTTCCTGCTCCGCGGCATATCCAATAAATTTGATGTCCTTTTCGGTAAGCGAAGGTAAGTTAATACGAACACCCGGAACGTTAACACTTTTCTTACCGCCAATTTCACCATCGTTTTCAACACGGCAAACCAGGTGGTCGTCGTTTTTCTCAATTACTTTCAGAGCTGTTTCTCCATCATCAATTAAGATATCACCATCAACAGACATGTCAGCAACAAAATCTGGATAGGACACGCAGATACATTCGGCAGTAGACTTCATTTCCGGGGCACCTTTTACCTGTAATGTATCACCCTTGGCCACCAAAATCTTGTTTCCGTCTTCGGTTGGCGTAGTGCGAATCTCTGGTCCTTTTGTATCTACCAAAGTAGCTACTTTATCAGAAATAGAGCGGACTGTCTTAACTACTTTACAAAGACCCTCGTAATCCATATGTGCGGTGTTCAACCTCACAACGTTAACGCCACCTTTGATCAGTTTTCTTACGTAATCTTCGTCACACTTCATGTCTGACACGGTAGCGACAATTTTTGTAAATTTTTTCATCAACTAAATATTTATTTCTATGTTTTTACTGGGCAAAAAATATCTTTATTATTATATCATTTATTAATTAAAGCGTGAATAGCCATTTTATAGGAGTTCAAACCAAAGCCAGCAATTGTGCCAACGCAAACTGGCGACAAATAGGAGTGGTGCCTAAATGATTCTCTCTTATAAATGTTTGAAATGTGAACTTCAATAACCGGGGATGATATGCCAGAGATGGCATCGGCTATCGCAACTGAAGTGTGCGTATAAGCACCTGCGTTTAAAACAATTCCATCGTAACTAAAACCTACTTCTTGAATTTTATCTACTAACGAACCCTCGCTGTTCGACTGAAAATAATGTAGCTCAATATGGCTAAATTCTTTTTGTAATTCAGTATAATAACTTTCAAATGTTTGATTCCCATAAATGCTTACTTCCCTTTTGCCTAGCAGGTTAAGGTTGGGGCCATTTAATATTAAAAGTTTCATTATTTAATTTGGATTGTAGTGTTTGTACTACTTATTCTTTGCTATTACTTTTAACAGGCAACAAATGTATTGAAAAGTTATTTGATATTAAACTCAGTTTAAAGTTAAATGAACAAAATACAGGCTTTTATAATCATTCTAATCTTATTTGAGTTTATTTTATTTTCGGATCAATTAAAATATGCAGGTGTAAGTCACATATTGTCAGTTATCTATAGGATGTAAATGAATCAAGGGGCCATAAGGGTACGTTTGCAAACATTCACATTTTTTAACTTCTGCGATTTTCGTGGATGCATTACATATTGATGCTATTGATAATTAACCGACACTTGCATATCGGCTGATTAAATTTGGATAGGCTTTTCATACAATAATGTTGGTTTTACGCCAATATATTCGGTGCCATATTTTTTACTTAATAATTTCTTGGAAATTAAACAGTACATCGCTTTGTTAAAATATTCTGTACAAAATTCATGGCATGATAAAATGAATTGACCTGGGCCACTTACTCATTTATGAATAAAATATTCAATATAATGCAGATGTTGAAATCGTAAATATCAACAAATAAGCTATATAGAGTTAGGTCTATAGTGTAATTAATAAATTAAGTTAATTATTGGTTTACAACATTATCATTTAATGGATTTACATAAAAAAAATGATATTTTACTTGATTCGATAATTTTATATATTTATATTTACTTGATATTGCATTTACGTTAATTAAAATTTATTAGTATGATTTGGGAATCAGAAATTGAAGAATTCAGAGGTTATCTGAAAGTTGAGAAAGGGTTGTCGGATAATTCTATCCATGCCTATGTAACAGACCTAACAAAATTGGTTCAGTTTTTAAAGGATAAAGGTTATGAATTAGGACCTGAAGGTGTTACGTTGGCAAATCTGAAAGAAATGATGGAATGGGTGACAGAAAAGGGCATTAGCCCGCGAACTCAAGCCCGGATTATCAGTGGAATTAAATCTTTTTACAAATTCTTGTTAATTGAAGAGAAGATTGATCGTGACCCAACGGCCTTGCTGGAGTCTCCTAAAATTGGCAGGAAGTTACCTGAGATTTTATCTGTAGACGAAATTGATAGTATTATTAATGCTATTGACATTAAAAAGCCGGAAGGACAAAGAAACAAAGCGATATTGGAAACTTTGTATAGTTGTGGACTGCGAGTTTCAGAGTTAATCGAACTTAAAATTTCTAACCTTTTCTTCGAATCCGGATTTATTAAAATTGAAGGAAAGGGAAACAAGGAGCGTTTGGTTCCAATCAGCACAAAAGCAGTTAAGGAAATTAATCTTTATTTGAGCGAGTACAGGAGAAACCTTAAGATTCATGTTGACAGCGAAGATATCTTGTTTTTAAACAGGCGAGGTAAGAAGTTATCGCGCGTCATGATTTTTACGATCATTAAAAACCTCGTAGCCAAGTTAGGTTTCGAGAAAAATGTAAGCCCACATACATTCAGGCATTCGTTTGCAACCCACCTTATTGATGGAGGCGCCAATTTACGTGCTGTTCAGGAGATGTTAGGTCATGAGTCTATTATTACTACCGAAATATATACTCATCTCGATAAAGAGTATCTGAAGAATACGATGATACAATTTCATCCCAGATCATGAATGAATTATAAAACGTAATGAAAGGGGAGCCTTGCAACCGCTCCTCTTTTTTTATGGTTTAAAAATAGTGAAGATAACCTTACCGTTCTCCCTGTTCTCTATGAATTTAGGATGAGTATTAAAGGAAACGGTGCCCGAATGCTCAAAAATTAATACCCCATCTTCATTTAAGATGTTGTTCTTAAAAATTAAGTCTGGTAATTTTTCGGCGCCAACCAGGTCATACGGTGGGTCTGCAAAAACAAGGTCGAATTTCTCGGGCGTTTTTTCAACAAATTTAAACGCATCCCCTTTAATAACCTTTACACTGCGTTCAAGACCAAGTTCTCCAATGGTTTTTTTAATAAAACGAAAATGGTTGAAATTCGTTTCGACACAAGTAACATCATTGCTTCCCCTGGAGGCAAATTCGTAACTGATACTCCCGGTTCCGGCAAATAAATCCAATACTTTAAGGTCATCGAAATCAATCGAATTGTTCAAAACATTAAACAGGTTTTCTTTGGCAAAATCGGTGGTTGGCCTTGCCTTAAAATTTTTTGGGGGAGAAAATCTTCTTCCTTTTAACGAGCCGCTTACTATACGCATAGGGGAGTGTTGAATAAATTTAGGTGGTTTTGCAGTGGTATGTTTTTGAATACGCCTGAAAATTTAAAGTGGTTGGTTGTTGTTTCTATCTCAACTTGTTTTATGTATTTCTTCAACATGGAATAAATCTCATTGCTTTTCTCTATGTTGCCGGTCAAAAACACCTTGGTGTGGCGGGTGTCAAGCTTCATTTGATCAAACACAAACATGGCGAAGTACAAAAACTCCTTGTGATCGTGATATTTAAATGTATTGTGCATTTTTAGATTATTGCTGGATGTAACTATGATATCAAAGTAGGAACCAGATGGTTGAAGGTTAATATGCACATGATTATGGCCAATGTCAGTTGACGTGCTTAACAGAGCTGTTTCAATAAACGGCGTTGCCTGGCAAAAGTACTTGACATGACTGTAATACGTGTCTACAATTTCAGTCAGCCTTTTGGGCACTTTGAAAGAACAGAAGGAGTCTGCCATTTTAATTTTATTGGCAAAACAAACTTCGTTTTCGCCATCAAATCCATCCGCAAAACAAAAATCCAAATATCCGGGATCTTCAATTGAACTGTAGAGTGCCTGAGGAATTAGCGAATAATTTTGAGTATTATAAATCACAAAAACTTTTTGATAAGGATATACCAATAGTTGCCTTTGCGCTAGTTCTTTTTCGAGTACGTCCATTATTTCTTCGTTGAATTTTAAAGGACGGTGCTCAAACTGAATGTACTCGTTACTTACAGGGTCGAGCACACAAAAAGAAAATCCATCCAGATGAAGCTGGATGGATAAAAAATATGATGTTGTAATATTTATATCGAAACTTGTATCGATAACTGATGCCTTGTTCATACCAGAAATAAATTTATTCCCAGTTACCGGCGTTATTGTTAGTTTCGGTTAACGATCCAACTTTTAATCCAGGGTATCTCTCCAGCTTTAATGTCTTATCGCTTAAGTTATCGATTTCTTGTTGCTCAAGACCATTTAAATAAATATTGTTATGAACCTTCGCTTCGAACACCTGCACTTTTACGCCCGAACCCGTTTCAACGATTCCGGCACCCATTGCAAATTGCTCGTTGTCGGTAAATGGCACATAACGCAAAGAATCAATAGGGTATTTCTTGCCAAACAACGAATCAAGAACGCTAACCAAAATAGTATCGCGCTTAATCATACCTACTTTAAGTGCCTTTTCTTCCGTCCATCCTTCTTCAAGCAGGCTGTCGGATAGGCTTCCTTCTTTTTTTACTAGCTTTAACGAATCATGCTTGACGAAATCGATTAACGTATCAAAGCTGCCCGTAAACTTATCGTATAAGGATTTGTAAGCTACTTGAGCGGTTCTAATGTCTTTTAGGTTATTGATTACTGCCTCACTACGTAATTTATGCTCCTTGATAAATCTGATAGGTCTCTGGATACTATCTACACATAGATATGCCAATGCGATAATAGCAAGAACAAGTACAATTTGAATGACTGTTTTCATTATTTACAGATTTTTGTATTAGTTTGAATTCACAAATTTAAAAAAAAAATCAAATTTTAAATTTCCATTCGCTTATTTTATAGAAATAATGATAAATAAACATCTAAAAGAAGCCATAAAACAAAATTTTAGGCATGTACCGACGCCATCGCAGGCATCGACAATTGAAAAATTTGCGGAATTTTTGATGAGCGATAAGGAACATCCGGTTTTTTTAATGAAAGGATATGCGGGCACAGGTAAAACTTCTTTGGTCAGTTCATTTGTGGAGACTTTGTCCGAAATGAATTTTAAAATGGAATTGATGGCACCTACGGGAAGAGCCGCAAAAGTTTTTTCCGGATATGCCAAGCGCGCTGCGCATACCATACACAAAATAATTTACAGGCAGAAATCCGCGAACGACGGCTTTGGTGCATTTGGCTTAAACAAAAATTTAAAACCCGAAACTATATTTTTTGTGGACGAGGCCTCTATGATTTCCGGTTTTTCAGGTGAATATTCCAGTTTTGGAACAGGGAATCTTTTGGAGGATCTAATGAATTTTGTTTTCGAAGAAAGAAACTGCCGTATGGTGCTTATTGGAGATGCTGCCCAGTTACCCCCTGTCGGAAATTCGGAAAGCCCGGCACTAGACAAGGATACCCTGGAATACTATTCGGCGAATGTTACCGAATGTTTCTTGTCGGATGTGGTGAGGCAATCAACAGAAAGTGGTGTGTTAAGTTGTTCTTCGGATTTGAGATTTGATATCGAGTCGCAGGAGTTTTTGGACGAGTTACCTAAAATAAACCTGCAGGGTTTCGATGATGTAAAAAAAATTACAGGCGAAGAGCTGATTGATGCCATTTCTGAATCGTATGATCAGGTGGGCATGGATGAAACCTTGATCGTTAACCGTTCCAATAAGAGAGCTAACCTATACAACAAGGGAATCCGAAGCAGTATTCTGTATAAAGAAGAGGAATTAACTGTTGGCGATATTGTTTTAGTGGTAAAGAATAATTATCACTGGCTAAAAAACAACAAGGAGGTTGATTTTATTGCTAATGGGGATATCGCCGAGATAGTTAGAATCAGAGGATACGAAGAATTATACGACAAGAGATTTGTGAACTGTGTAATTCGTTTGGTGGATTACAAAGAGCTGGAAGTGGATGTGAAATTAATGTTGGATGCACTTGATTTGGATACCCCTGGGCTTACACAGAAAGAGCAAGAACAGTTTTTTTACAAGGTGATGGAAGACTACAGTGACCTGAGTCCCAAAAGAAAACAGTATGAAGCCGTAAAAAACAACGAGTACTATAACGCGTTGCAGGTTAAATTTGCTTATGCCATGACCTGTCACAAAGCCCAGGGAGGACAGTGGAAAAATGTGTTTGTCGACCCGGGCTTCGTCCCCGATGAGAATATTAACAGAGATTATTACAGGTGGCTGTATACCGCCTTTACCCGTTGCACCGATAAGCTCTATTTGGTGAACTTTAAAGATGAATATTTTGAGTAGGTGAACTTGCTATAAACAGTTTTTTTCGTAAAATGATACGGACTTTTGATGTATTCATGTGGAATAGTTGAACTTTTATCAAGAAAGTTAAACCTTTAACGTTATTTTGAGTATAGGAGGTATCATATTTCATAAAGGTATTTTGAAGTATGTTTGGTGTTCAAACAATTAAATTGTTTTGCCTTAGAGATTAAGTTGATTATTAAGATTTATGACGTACCTGCATTTATTACAACATAGTATTAATATTATAAAAACCAATCTGGTTAATAGATTAAAACGATCTCTATTTTTTAGCGCTAGAATCATTAAGCTTAATATTTTAATAGTCTGGATTTTTGTTTTATTAGCTTCTGTAAATGATTTATTTTCGCAACCTCATGCAAGCTATTATAATTATACAGGAGATTGGGAATCATCAACGTCTTGGAGTCCCGAATGGAATACGCCAATAGTCAATAATTTGAATAACCAGATTACTATTTATGGATTCATCACATGTAATAATGGAGTAAGTTATGAATCAGGTGGGTTAACGGTGGAGGATACCCTTGTTATTAATGGGGATTTAAGAATGGGGATTTCTACAAGTATTGTCATTGATAGAGATGCTATATTAATTATTAACGGCTCTTTGTACATACAGGATGAATCTCAGGCAATAATCGTAAAAAGGGGAGCTTACCTCATTGTTAGTGGAAATGTTATGGTTGAAGGAGATACCTATAATGCAAATTTTGGAGCGACAGACAGTCCGCCAAAAATTTTTATAGGAGGAGCGATCGAACCTGCCGAACTTACCGACGATGATGTTAATTATACTGCCTTGGATTGCACTGAACCTGAAGTTCCTTATACTTATTCTGGATGTACTTTTGGTAATTTAGTTGATTTAAGCTACGATCCTATATACAGTTTTTACCAGTCTGTGTCAAGTGGTTCTTCACCAATTATAACGACAGAACCATTAGATAAATCCATATGTGAAAATCATAATGTAGATTTTATACTTGAAGCAAACAATGTTGATTCATATCAGTGGGAGGTGGATGATGGTGGCGGTTTTGTTGATTTGGTTAATGATCTTAATATTTCAGGTGCAAATTCTCATAAACTCAGCCTGCAGAATGTTCCCTCCACAAACAATGGTTATTTATATCAATGCAGAATAACAGGGAATGATGCTTCCGTTATTTATTCATCTACTGTTGCATTAACAGTGCAGCATCAAGTCGTTGCGGATGCCGGAAGTAATGCCGCGGTTTGCGAAAACAGCTCATACACGGTAAGTGACGCCAATGTGGATTACGGCAACGGAACCTATAGCTGGACACACAACGGCAACGGAAGCCTGGCCAACGAAACCACACTGACACCGACCTATACCCCCGATGCCTTAGATGCGGGAAATACCGTAACCTTAACGTTAACGGCCGACGGGAATGCGGACTGTGCACAGTCAGCCGATCAAATGAATATCACCGTAACCAACCAGGTAGTTGCCGATGCCGGAAGTAATGCCTCAATTTGCGAGGGTGGAACATATACGGTGGATGATGCAGACGTGAGCTATGGCAACGGAACCTATAGCTGGAGCCAC
>NZ_JBNGOS010000072.1:0-10617 GCF_050589685.1 Saccharicrinis sp. 156 | reverse complement strand
AAATGGACACTGAACAAGAAGAACTTTATGAAATTATCTTAAAATATTTTTAGGGTGTCCCAATGCGGAAGTCAAGAGACAATGTTAGTAATTACCAGATTTTTGAGTTGAATAAAATGCTTGTAAAAAAAGGGGGATATTGTTTTTTTCAGAGTTTGGCAGATAGTTCGGCAAGAACACTCCTGACCTAGGGGAGAATGATGTTGGACTAGGACAGTACCAATATTTTCCAAGAAATATTTATTGTGACTTTACCCAGAACGATTCTCCCCTTTCCCAGAATGGCCATGGAAATGTCCGTCATTCTGGGAAAGGTCAGTTACAATCTGACCACGAGGATAGGGGCGGTGACCAACTACAAATTCTCTTTAAATGAAGAAATAGATGTTTTAAACGTTAACTTGATAGAGTAAGCAAAATCATCTTTAGGCAGACTGGCAGGTAATTTAAACTTTAAGCCCTTAGCGGATTGTTTGTATGTTACCTTCTTTCTAGAGGATAAAAGGGTGGCTTTTTTTAAACCTGACAAATTTAATTCTGCTAAAGATGGAACAAGTGCTTTGTTGGGATACCCGAGGAAAGTAACATATAAGGTTTTATTGTCTTTGCTTCTCGTAAAACGAATATCCTCGGAGGAGTATTCAACCTGGTCGCCGTGCATTTTTTCGTTAGGAACAGTCGGGCCTTCACCGTATATTTCCCAGGGGCGCGTGGCATATACCGCTTCCCCATTTACTTTCAACCATTTTCCAATTTCTTTGATTGTTTTTTTGGCTTCTGTAGGGATGGTCCCATCAGATTTAGGGCCGATATTTAGCAGCAGGACACCATTTTTACTGATAATATCCATCAACATATCAATAGTTTGGTTGGCCGAGCGATATTCTTCGTCGGGTGCGTAACTCCATGAGTGTAAACCCAACGAAGTATCATTTTGCCAGAGGCGAGGTTCAGTACTTTCCATGCCGCCTCTTTCTAAATCCAGCACTGCCGATCCGGTAGGAAGCTTTTTCCTGTTTTTATAATTTACAGCCACGTTAGGGGAGGGGAATTTTCCTTTTCCCCAATCTATGGCTTTGTTGTAATAATATTCCAGGAAGTTTCTTCGGTGTTGTTCTTTAAAGGCATTTAAATTCCATCCCCAATCGAAATAATATAAATCGGGTTGGTATTTGTTGGCCAGCTCTGTAGTGGTTGCCCACCATCTTTCAACAGCGGCAGAATCAACTTTGCCTGTGCCATATAAGGCATGGTTTTCTTTTTTTAAACCATCGAAACCATTGCGATGGTTGTATTCAAAAAATTGCCCGTTCCATGCTGAATGGTTCGATACACCAAACTTCAACCCGCGTTTTTGAATAGCAGTTTTCATTTCCGATGTAAAATCTCTTTTAGGACCCAATTTAACAGAGTTGAAAGGTTGTGTTTCTGCATCCCACAAGCAAAAGTTGTCGTGGTGCATGGCCATAAATACAAAAAACTTAGCACCTCCCTCCACAAATAAGTCGGCCCATTCATCGGCATTCCATTTCTCGGCTTTAAACAGAGGGATAAAATCCTTGTATCCGAATTCAGATGGATTCCCAAATTTTTCCTTGTGATAGGCAGCCGTTTTAAGTCCACGTTTTTCATGTCCATGTCCTTTTTCTTTGCCAGAACCATCGTCCACGTTATACATCCATCTGCCATACCATTCTGCTGCATGATCACCGGCATAAGCCGGAACAGAATATAGTCCCCAGGTACACCAGTAGCCAAGTTTGGCATCACTGTACCATTCAGGTATTTGATATTGGGTGAGTGATACTGTGGAAGTGTCAAACTTGTTTTGTGATGATAAAAGTTGAAAACAGAATAAAAGAAGAAAGGGGATGAGATTTTTTTTCATGAATAAAAAATTAGCGAATTTTCAATAAGGGGCTGACTTAGAAGTCAATAAATTTTTGAGCAATCTTATAAATTGTAAGGCCGTGTAAATGGAATGGGTATTTATTAGTATCCCAACTTACAATTCATAAGTTCCACGGTTGAGCATACTACTTTTGAAACAGCTTCGGCTATCTATGATTTAATGGCTTAAGCCATGACTTTTGGGGCATCATGGCTAAAGACTAAGATGTATATTTCTCGATGCCCTAACTCAACAGTCAGGGTGAATCGATTTTACTTTGATTCTAACCGGATCATTGCACTTTCTAAATCTTCCGATTTAGCTGTAACCGTAATAGTTCCAGCTTCTTTAGTAGATTGAATTATAGCTAAACATTTACCATTAAAGGCAGTGTGTGAAGATGCTTTAAAAGGCTCAAGACACATGTTGTCACCATTACCAACTCCGGCAATAGTGGCTGGTCCTGAAATTTCAAATTCAAGCATGTTGTTGGCCGTTGGAACTTCGTTGCCGTCATTATCCAGAATAGTACATTCCACATAAATTAAATCCTGAGAATTGGCGTTCATCGTTTGGCGACGGGTTTCCATCTTGATTTCTGCAGCATCACCAGTTGTTTTAACCGTTTTCTCTGCATAAACTTTTCCATCTTTATACGATACAGCTTTAAGTTCGCCCGGTTGGTAAACTGTGTTCCAGCTTTGGTATTCTACTCCTTCTGTGCTATTTTTCTTTTTACCCAAGGATTTTCCATCCTGGAACAATTCAACTTCATCGCCATTTGTAAACGCGTGTACAGTTATGGTTTTACCTTCCATACCTTTAAAGTTCCAGTGAGGAAAAATGTGAACCATGGGTTTATCAGACCATTGGCTTTGGTAAAAGTAGTACCCATCCTTTGGGAATCCACATAAGTCAATAGGTGCAAAAGAAGACGAACGGGCAGGCCATCCAAACGGAATCACTTCACCCAGGTAGTCCCAGCCGGTCCAGATAAACATACCCATCACATACGGACGTTCTTTAACCCATTTCCATGCATCCATTCCGCTTTCGCCCCGGATATTTCTTTTTTCGACCCATTCGTAGGCTTCATCATGTTCATAGCCTAATTTGTCCCACCAAGCTGTTTTTGCATCGCCATATAGATATGTTCCGCGAGGGTAGAAGGATTGTGCTGATTCGTGTTCGGTGATTATAGCCATGGTGTTAGGCTGTTGTTGGCGTTCTTTGTCCAGGCCTTCATCTTTAATATAGTTATATCCGTAAATATCATTGACCGCAGCAGCACCCGGATCAGGCCAAACACCCCAACCATAACCATGTACCCCGTTTGTAACAGGACGGTAATCCAACTTATGAACGATATCCGCCAAGCGTTTACCGATGGGCTCTCCTTCGGGGCGGCGCATCTGGTCTATTTCGTTACCAATACTCCACATGATAACAGAAGGGTGATTTCTATCACGTTGAACAAAATCTGTCATATCTCTATCTGCCCACTCCTTAAATATCTTAGCGTAAAAATCAACAGGGATTCTTACTTTTTTACCGTTTTGGGTAGTAGCAGGTTCCTTCTCTTTTTCCCACTCATCGAACATTTCGTTCATCACTAAAAAACCCATGCTGTCGCATACATTCAAAAACTCTTCGGAGAACGGATTGTGGGCGGTACGAACTGCATTACATCCCATTTCGCGCAATTTCTCCAACTGACGCTCAACAGTTCTTCTGTGAACAGCTGCGCCCAGTGGACCACCGGCGTGATGCAGGCAAACGCCTTTTAATTTAATGTTTTTGCCATTTAGAAAGAAACCATTTTCACTATCGAATGCTAAATTCCGAACTCCTGTGTTATCCGTTTGCGAATGGATTAGTTTTCCATCGGTAATGATTTCTGTTTTTACAGAATAAAGATGTGGATTTTCAGGATTCCATAATTCCGGATTTTTAAGTGCAATTTCTGTTTTTGAAGTATGGCTTTGTCCTGCTTTTGCGTTTTGCTCGGCTTCCTTCCGGGCTACTTCAATTCCTTTTCGATTATAAACAGAGTAAATGATTTTATAGTTTTTGTCCTCTTTAAAATCGTTCTGAACTTTGGTTTCAATAGCTAATGTGGCCTTTTTTTCAGAAGCTTTGTTGGCTACAATGTAATTCTCCCAAATGGGGATATATAACTTATTGGTGGTAATTAAATGAACATGACGATAGATCCCTGTACCTGTATACCAACGAGAACCCGGTTGCGAAGAGTTGTCGAGCTTTACGGCAATCACATTGGATTCTCCAAATTTGATATGCGGTGTCATATCGTAGTAAAAAGCAATGTAACCCAATGGTCTTTTCCCGAGAAGATTTCCGTTAATATAAACTTCAGAGTTACGGTAGGCACCATCGAAATATATAACGAAGCGCTGGTCTTTCTGATCTTTGGCAACCATAAAATTTTTGCGATAAGCACACTTTCCCGCAGGTAACCAGCCTCCGCGCGAAAACGAAGGGTTGTCTTTGCTAAAGGGTCCTTCTATACTCCAATCGTGGGGCAAGTTGACAGTTTGCCAACCATTATCGATAAAGTTTGGATTTTCTGATCCTATAGCTTCACCTTTTGTGAATTTCCAATCAAAGTCAAAAAGTTCCTTTTTGTTGAGATGTTGTGAATTACTGCAAGAGGCTATACTTATAGTTGTAAGTACAAAAATAATGAGTCCTAATCGTGTCATAATTTTTAAAAGAAATTAAATGGATATCTATGGCGTTAAGTGTCATGTAAATTTATAAAACCACATGATTATGTGTTGTTTAGCGTAAATAGAAACTGTAATTTAACCGTTAATTATAATGTTAACTAACCTGACAGTCAATGTTATAAAAATGTAAATGATTATTTATTGTTAGTTTAGATTTTTATAGTTTTGTGCTTATATGAAAAGCATACCCGATATCATAAAAATTAATCAGTCACTGGATAAGGTTGTTAACCACTATGTTTTCACTAAGTCACCCAGAAATGCGCGCTTACTGAGTTTTTTAGTAGGTAAGGCTGTGGAAGGTGAAGATATTAAAGAGCATATAATCGGAGTTGAATTATTTCAAAACAATTACAATCCGGATAGTAATGATGGCAGGGTAAGGGTATATATGTTTAACCTACGAAAAAAACTCGATGAGTATTATCAGGCAGTGGGGGAGCAGGATGAGGTCATTTTCAGGATTGAGAAGGGACAATATAATGTGCATTTTATAGAAACCCTGAAAATTGAAAACAGCGATGATTTAAATGGTGAAAAAAAATCTTTAACAAACAATATGGCCATTATCTTGGCGGGAATTGTGTTGGCCCTTAGTGCCCTGGTTTTTGTTTTTTATCCTAAAGATAAATCCTATTGTTGGGATGACTATTTTTCTCCCAAGGCACAGAATATTTGTGTTATAGCCGATCATCTTATTTGCGAAAAAGAACTGGAGGATGGCTCGTGGATGCCGGTGCATATAAAAGGCATAAATTCGCAATATGAGTTATCTAAATATATGAGCGATAATAATATAACCGATTTAAGGGCTGCAGACTATACCATGATGACAAAGATGGCACCTTATGCCTTGCATGAATTGGATAGGTGGTTTTACGCACATGACAATAAATTTGAAGTGCGATTGGAGTCGGAGTTGCGATTAGAACAAGTCAGAGATTACAATATAATTTATGTGGGACAATTTAAAACCATGAACGCTTCGGACGCACTGTTTTTGAGTAAAAGCAAAGTGTTTTCAAAGTATGTGGATGGCTTTATGTATAAGGATGGCACGAAAAAGCTGAAATATACAACGCACAACGAAAACGGTAGGAAAACAGAATATGCTATGGTTTCGTGTATGCCCTTGAAAAACAACAATGTGGCCCTGTTTTTAACCTCCAACAATGATATTGGCACGCTTGCCACCGTTAGAAACTTCACCAATCAAGTATGGCTCGACGAATTCTTCAATGAACTTCCCAAAGGGACAAAACACTTTAATGCACTATTTAAAGTAACTGGTATACACAGGACCGATATGACTTGTGAACTGGTTCATGTAGAGGTGATGTAATTAAATTCATATTTTAAACTATTCTTATCATAGTAGGTTTTGTATGGCGCTATATGCGATATATTCGATATTTAGTATCGTGAAAGTAAGTACATCTATATGTGATAGTCGTGAGTTTTTGAAATATATTGGTTTATTAAAAAATGGCGTTAGAGGATGGAAATTATGAGATATTGTATAATAGTTTTTGATTATTGCATTAATCATCCCTTAACTCCAAGATTCATGCTACGGGATAGTAGGTGTGGATGCTTAGCTTTGCATTAGTAGCTTATTGGTGTTTTGGTTGAGGATTTGGAGATACTGTCATGGCTTAGGCCAAGTAGAATTTCGACATGTTTACCAATCGGGAGGGCGGTGTTGATGGATGAAGTCTTTTAAGGTTGTATGTGGTGCATGATAAAGCATAAAAAAGCCCCCAGACTGGAGGCTTTTAAAGTTAATATAAGGAAATAGATTGATTATAAGTTCTGCTCAATTGCTCCACCTATATCCGCTTCTTTATATCCTTCACAGATTATTCTGAAAGCATGACTGTGTTTAGAAGGGTATGAAGATGGGGTTTTGATTTCTAAACCTTTCGAAGTTCTTTTCCACTTTATTTCTTCGTCGCTACCTAATAGTTCCACTTTCTCAATAGCTACTGGTAATACAGCCATATCGGTACTTAAAGTCTTAATAACGATATCCTTTTTAGGCGTATCCATTACAATAGCAAAGAATTCAGTATCCGATTTTTTCGTAAAACGAATATCGGTTTCTTGGTATACAATTTTTTTACGCTCAATTTTATGACCACCCGATGGCAGCCGAGTTGGTCCTTCTCCAAAAGTTACCCAGGGACGTGTTCCATAAATGGCGTCACCGTTAACCGCTAACCAATCTCCCATACCAATTAAAAGATCCTTCATCACTTGGGGAATAGTTCCATCCGGATCTGGTGGTACGTTTAACAACATGTTACCGTTTTTGGATACAATATCAACTAAGATATCAACCAGCTGATTCGTTGTAACAAATTTCGCGTTAGATCTGTGGAACCAGGCACCTGGGGAAGTGTCCGTAATCCAGGCTTGCTCTTTTATTTGGTTCGGGCGACCACGTTCATAATCTCTGATGGCAGTCTCTTCTGTAAAAGTGGTTTCCTTAAACAGAACAGCCACATCTTTATTCCACTCAATTCCTTTGTTGTAGTAGTATGCTAGAAATTCTTTTCTACATTCTTCGGTCATATTTTCCAACCACCAGTCAAACCAAAGTACATCCGGCTGATATACGTCAATATATTCTTTTAGCTTGGCCCACCATTGCTCATGAAATTCATCATCAGGCATTTTGTCGTCCATGGTGTGTTTGTTGGTATAAAGGTCATAATCCTTTGGGTCAACCTTTCCATACATGTGCGCCGGCGCATAATACATCCAGGTAAACGCGTGGTGAAATGAAGCTAAAAACTTCATGTTCCGTTTTTCAATCTCAGACTTAAGTTCTTTGGATACATCAATTCCGCCGTAGTTAACCGAGTTCCATCGTGTTGCTTTGCTGTCCCACATAGCAAAGTTATCATGATGCATGGCGACAGGACCCGAGAATTTAGCTCCAGAGCGTGCAAATAATTCAGCCCATTCTTTAGCGTCGAAACCACTAGGGTCAAACTTTTCAATTAAATACTTGTATCCAAATTTTTCTTCTGTGACTGGGTCGCCGAATAGTTTTTTGTGGTGAAGGTAATTGGAAGTGGGTTTTCCTGTGTTTTTTCCGGTTTCCCAGTTAGGTACTCCGTTAACTCCATACATCATCATTCCGTGCCAGCCAGCCATGTGTTGATTAGGTTCCATTTCCACAAAAGCCTGAGAAACAGGTCCCCAGTGTGCATAAATACCAAACTTAGCATCTTTAAACCACTCAGGTACTTGGTTTACTTTATTTAATGATTCCCAATCCGCGGTAAATGTTTCCTTACCATCAGACGATGCAGAGCTTTTATCTATGGACGTGGTGGAGCAACCGCCCAATGTTATTGCAATGGCAGTACTTAAAATGTACAATCCCGTTCGTAATTTTCTGTCCATTTGTTATAGTGTTTATTTATATTATTCTCAATAGTTACTAATTATGACCTTATTTTTAGACATGTAAAATTACCCGAAGCGATTAATTTCAAAGGGAACAAATAAGAATGAATAGGGGGGGCTTTTGTTTGAACATTGGTGAAAACGCTGTTTTGGTGGTCAATGGGAGTTGATATTTTAAAACCCCCCTCTTTTTCTTACCTGTTTGTGTAATGTTGGTTTCATTCTTACTGTTAATTTTAGGTTTTAATAATATATAATCATAACTATCATGTTTAATGCAACTCGTCAAGTAATAGGAATGCTGACCATCGTGTTGGCTGCTTCAGCATCTTGTAGTTCTGTTACTAAAGAAGAAAATAAACCAAACATAATATATATCATGTCCGATGATCATGCCGCACAGGGCTTGGGTATATATAATAGCCGTTTGGCAAAATTAAATCCTACACCTACCTTGGATAAGTTTGCAGAGGAAGGAATAATATTTGACAACTGTTATGTTACCAACTCTATTTGCACGCCCAGTAGAGCTTGTATTATTTCGGGGCAGTACAGCAATGTTAATGGAGTAGTCGACTTGGAAGGACATATTGGTGATAAACAGTATCTTCCTGAAGAAATGAAAAAGCTGGGATACCAAACGGCTATTATAGGTAAATGGCACCTGCACAATGAACCATCTGCATTTGACTATTATAAAGTGCTTGTTGGACATGGCGGACAAGGAGAATACTTCAATCCGGTATTTATTGAAAAAGGAATGAAGTATGAGTTTCCAATAACTAAGAATACAAAAACCATTAAAACAGAAGGTCACAGTTCGGATGTGATTACGGATCTTACCTTAGATTACCTAAAAAACAGGGATAAAACGAAGCCGTTCTTTTTAATGCACCATTATAAGGCGCCTCATGATTTGTTTGAGTTTGCGCCTCGCTATAAGGATTATTTAGAAGAAACATTTATTCCTGAGCCAGCTAGTTTGTATGATAATAAGAATAATGGTTCTGTTGGAACCAAAGGTTATAATGATGAGTTAATTAATATTATTGGATCATCTGTTTCACATCGAAATACTATTCGTAATATGGGTATGCATATGGATATAGATCAGAATATCCCTGATCCTGAGTATACAAAGCTGGCTTATCAAGAATATATGAAGCGTTATTTGCGCTGCGTAAAAGGAGTGGATGATAACCTGGCACGCTTATTCGATTACCTTAAACAAGAAGGACTTTGGGAGAATACCATTATTGTTTATACAGGAGACCAGGGTTTTATGTTAGGAGAACACGATTATATCGACAAACGTTGGATGTATGAGGAGTCAATGCGTATGCCATTTATTGTTCACTACCCTGAAAAAATTAAAGCGGGACAAAGAACAGATGCCATCATTAACAATACAGATTTTGCACCTACCTTAATTGAAATGGCAGGAGGAACAACGCCTGAGTACATGCAAGGTAAAAGTTTTAAAAAAGTTCTTGAAACCGGTCAAGAACCTGAAGGATGGAGGGATGCAACCTATTACAGATATTGGATGCATATGGCTCACCGTCATGCAAATCCTGCTCACTTTGGGGTTCGAACCAAGGATTATAAGTTGATATTCTTTTACGGAAAATATTGGGTAGATACGGATGACCCGAATGCTGAATGGAACAAAAAATCGTGGGGTAACGATTTTACCCGTCATACACCTCCGGCCTGGGAGCTTTACGATTTAAGAAACGATCCGAAAGAAATGAACAACGTATATGATAATCCAGAGTACGCCCAGGTTAAAGTAATGATGAAAAAGAAACTCAAAGCACTGCGTGAAGAAATAGGAGATACCGATGAAAACTATCCGCATATCAAGAAAATAGTTGACGAATACTGGAATCAATAATCGAATTAAGATAAAATCATAATAATATTATAAAGGCGTTCAATGTGTTGACGCCTTTTGTTCTGGTATTGTTTTTGTTGTGTGGTTGAGCGGTATTGTGATAAGAAAAGTTGGATTAATGTATGCAGTTGTTTTTTATGTACTGTATTTTTGTGAAGAAGGAAAAGCGATATCATTGAATGTGAATAAAAGTAGAACGATATAAACAGGTAACTTATATTTATGTAGTTTTACTAAATATCTACAAATAATAGCATGAAATCCTTAAGTCATGAAAAACCATTAGAAGTATATCGTTTTGATCAGGACATTTTAAAAAGGCTAAGGAATGGTGATAGAAGGATTTTCGAAGTCATTTTTGAGGATTATTACGATAGCCTAGTACAATTTGCTGAAGTTTATGTATTTAACCGATGTGTGAGCGAAGATATTGTACAGGATTTTTTTGTGTGGTTATGGGAAAATAATGACTCTCTAATAGTCAGAACTTCGCTTAAGGCATACTTTTTTCAATCAGTAAAAAACAGGTGTTTCGACTATTTAAAACACCTTAAAGTAAAAGATAAATACAGATTGCTTTCTATTTTAGATAAAACGGAGTTTACCCACCCAAAAAACGGTTTGTCCTCAGGCTCATAAATTGTCAAAAAAGCGTCAAAAAA
>NZ_JBNGOS010000071.1:0-11433 GCF_050589685.1 Saccharicrinis sp. 156 | reverse complement strand
CTATTCTATCGATTTTCCTTCTTTTTTCTCCAATAGCTGATATAATCGGTTTGTGTAATAAACCCTATTGGGCCCTCGGTTATGCCACCTTCCAGATAAAAGTCGGATACGCGCACTTGAATGGAATTTTTTTTGCCCATTTCAATAACGCCTTCAGGCACCAAATAGCCTCTTAATTGTGTGTAGGCTTTTGTATATTCGCCCTGTCTGTTTCCGGGTTCAAGGAAACCGGTTTGGCCTATTTTAATTCCATTGATAAAAACTTCGTCCAAATCGTCAATCTTTCCCAGCAGCAATACCACCCTGTCGTTTTCGAAATTATCGTTTGCAACAAATGTTTTTTGATACCAGGCAAATCCATCCAGGCGCTTATAACCTTGGTTTTCCCAGGTACCCGGAACGTAGATCTTACCCCACTCTTTGCCATCACCATTGTCATATCGCCACTCCAGATTATCTCCGGTTCTGAAATTCCATTCTCCCTGTAAGTTCAAAAATGGTTTTAAAGGTCTTTTTTCGGCCAACAACCTAACATTGCCCCTGTTTATCCCGCCCTCCATCTGGTCGTCGTACACTTTAACCGCAATTACATTATGCCCGCTAAAATAAATCAATTGTTCGGGTATGGCATATAACCTATGCGCGTTATATGCTGTGGTATAATATGGTGGGAACTTTCCTGAACCGCCTATCCTTTGTCCGTTAAAAAAAACTTCATCCACATCATCGATATACCCTAGCTCCAATACCAGCGATTCTTTCCGATATTCTTCGGGAATATTAATTTCCTTGCGATACCAGGCATAACCATCGTAGCCATTAAAGCCTTGCATCTCCCAGGACGATGGGACACGTATGTCGTCCCATTCCGAATCGTCAAACGTCCTATCCTTCCAATCCGATTTGTTTCCCAAAGAAAACTTCCACTTTCCCGACAGATGATTCAAGGTTTTGTAATCCTGGCCTTGTGAATACAGACCTAACGTACATAGACTCAAAAGCGATATAACCAGTTGTTTTTTAAACATATCAATCTAAAATATTATCTAAAAAATGTTCAAATATATTCTTACTCTTCTCGTACTCCGAAAAATAGTTATCGAACGCCTCAACCGACATTATTCCCACCGGCCCCTCGTAAATTCCCCCATCATACCTATCGTCCCACACTCTTATGGCCAGTACATTTTTACCACTGTTAAGTTTACTGCTTGGAATACGATAAGCTCTTAGGGTCTGATAGTCCTCCTTATCTGCAAAATAGGAGCCTCGTCTCATTTCGTCCACGGAACCAATTCTTTGGCCATTTAAATAGCTTATGTCCTTGTCGTCTATTCGCCCTAATACCACCACAACATCACCTCCCGAAGTCGATCTATCCCAATTAAATGTTTTCCGGTACCAGGCATATCCATTTAAAAAGCGATAACCTTGAGTTTCCCATTTTCCGGGTACCCTCAAGACTTCCCAATTTCTATCGTCGTATTCGAAACCCTTGTAACTATCGTTATTTCCTGCTTTGAATTTCCAGTTACCCGAAAGATCTTTTAAAAAGTAACGGGCCGTTGCATCCTTATACAATCCTACGCTTCCCAGAATACCTCCTTCGTAATACAAATCATAGACACGAACCGCAATTAAATTGGCACCTGTCTGATTTATCAAACTTACCGGAATTTCATAGTGTCTTTCTTCGGAATAGGCAGAAACGGGATTGGGAAGAAAATTTCCGGTTTTCCCGATTAGTGTACCATTAAAATAAACCTCATCGGCATCGTCGATACGATTTAATTTTAATATAATTTTGTCCTTTGGGGAAACATCGGGGATTTCCACCTTTCTTTTATACCAGGCATAGCCATTATAGCCTTCGTAGCCCTGGCTCTCCCAACTGTTTTGGATATATATCTTGTCCCAGCCTGAAAAATCGTGCGAGGGCAAACGCCAACTCATATCATCCCCAACACTAAAATTCCATGACCCCTGCAACGATTCTATCTGCTGCAGTTGCTGAGCCAATATACTCACCTGTGAACCCAAAAATAATAGTACGATTAAAAATATTCTCATTCGGTTATCCAATAAAAGTGTGTGAGGTTAATTATATCAATTGCTAACTTCCATATATTTGGTATTTGTTTTTGGTCATCCTATCTATTCCCTGTACACAAAAGTTAACGGAACCCGGAAACTTCGGTACTTACAAATTTCATCTGTCTTCACCTTGTTATTGTTAATTGTATCTTTTATCAATTTTCGTATTTCTTCAGTAGCTCCTTCAACATCCAAAACCACAATACAACAATCGTTACAAACTCTTAGCGTCACATATACCTTGGTTCTGTTTCCATTTTCGACAAACAAACTGATATCTTCATCCAGAAAAGAGCGACTAATATCTTTCTGAACATGTTTAACCATTTTTTTGATCGTTCCTTCTTTATCAACTTTTTCAGCCCGAACATTTCCAAATCCTGTGCAAAAAATCAATACCGCCAGAGTTAAAAATTTAATCGTTTTCATGATGATTAGTTTATGATGATTAATGACTGTTATTATTTACACTGTAAATGTATGCTGGCAATAACACTACTGTGTCACTGCCATGTCATACTTTGTAAAAAGATGTCATCAATTTGTCATCAAGAAGCTAATCGTCTGAATTTTTATATATTACAAAGATATATATTCAATTTCCCTTCGTATTACTTACTAACTTATAACCAATTCCGTGAACTGTTAGAATAATATGGGGACGATTGGGGTTATCTTCTATTTTGTTCCGCAATTTTAATATAAAGTTATCAATTGTACGGGTTGTTGGCTGAAAGTCGTAGCCCCAAATTGCATCCAACAGGTTATCGCGAGTGACGGTTCTGTTTTTATTTTGCCACAAATGGTTCAACACCTCATATTCTTTCATGCTCATTTTCACCTGATCGGTTCCTGCATAAGCCATGTAATTGGAAAAGTCTACTTTTAAATTCCCTATTTCAACCTGAGCGATATTACCTTTGTCCACTGGTGTTGAGGAACGTCGGATGACGGCTTTAATCCTTGCCGACAATTCCCTCAACGAGAAGGGTTTGGTGATATAATCATCCGCACCAGACTCCAGGCCAATTACCTTGTCCAGCTCCTCTCCTTTGGCAGATAAAAATATAATAGGTGTTTGCACGTTACTTTTACGTGCCTTTTTACATACATCAAAGCCCGATAATTTCGGAAGCATTACATCCAGCAATACCAAATTATACTTTGAGGACAATATTTTACTTAGCCCATCCTCACCGTCCAGGGCAACATCAACTTCGTAACCTTCGAACTCAAGATTGTCTTTTAATCCCATAACCATATCCGGTTCGTCTTCAACTACAAGAATTTTTTCCATATTTAACTGTCCGTTAATCACTTGGACGAGCCAGAAGCAAACAAGGCTGACATGTCCGCGTTCGTTGAATTGATTATTCCTTTGCGATTGGCAGATAAATCCTAAAGCTGCTTCCTTTTCCCACTTCACTTTCTACGTTTATCTTGCCATGGTGCGCATCTACAATCTGTTTAACAATATTCAGGCCCAACCCGGATCCTTTGGCACGGAATGCTAAATTACCAATGGTTACCCGATAAAATTGTTTAAAAATAAGCTTCTGCTCTTTTCGCGGTATCCCTATTCCGGAATCCTTTACCTCTACCCATGCCATATCATCAGAAGTTCCGGTTGTTATCTCTACCCGCTTTTGCTCCATGCTATATTTTATAGCATTGTCTATCAGGTTCACCAAAGCTTCGTCTATGGCTTCCTTATCTCCCCACACATTTTTGAGCTTCCCTTCCTTAATTAATACGAATTCCAAATTGTTTTGCCGGATGCTATATTTATATCTTTCAATTACAGCACTTACATTTTCGTTTAAATCAAAAAAATTAAAAACATACTTTCTTTTGCCACTCTCCATTTTCGAAAAGTTAAGAATATTATTCACAATTCCGGAAAGGCGTTGCGCCTCTCTGAAAATAACATGGTAACTTTTTTGAAGTTTTTCCGCTCCCTTTACACGGTTCAACTGTAAACTCTCGGCATACATACTGATGAGTGCAAGCGGTGTGCGAATTTCGTGGGATACATTGGATACAAAATCGGATTTTATTTTGGCCAACTGAAGTTGTTTCTGCACGTTTCTATAAGTTAATACCCCCCCGAGCAATAAAACGATATCCACAATGACCAAAATCATTAAATTGTTCCTGCTTCTTTTTTCGATGATAGCCTGAGGAGAATCTCCCAATGGTTTTAGATACAAGGAATAACTTGGCAGCTGCCAGAAAGTTTGGCTTATATCTTCTTCCTTAAAATCCACCTCTTTTTCGTTGGCATATAGCAACTTTTGTGTTTGTGAGTGCAACAAGCCAATGGCAACATCTTGCAGTGCAACAGACTGAATTCTGGGAGCCAGCACATCCAATATAAAACGCTCGGAATCGACCGCAATGACGCCTACAAGCTTTTCTCCATTCGCATTGGTCAACACAAACAACATCAAATGGGTTGACACCTTTTGCTTTGATTCAAAAACCAAAACTTTATGGTAATTGCTCTCCAGGTATACAAAAAGCCTCTTGATTTCTCCCATCTTATTTTTACATGAGTCAACCACTTCTTGCGTCAACTCGTCGGAGATATCTCCTACAACCGTATGGATTCCTTTTAAACTATCTTTGTCATATTTTTGAAAGATAAGCCCCCTTATCAATTGCTGTTGGTTTGATAATACCTTGAAATCCGATTCTTTAATTCGTCCCGGCACCTTAGCTTGATCGGCTACATCTGCCACCCAGCGATTCACCACATCATCGGCATACATATTAATGGAGAAAATAACAGAGGTAAGCTGTCTTTGATAGATTTCTTCAAAAGCTTCCTCTTGCTGGCTAATAGAGTTCAATTGAAAAAACGTGATCAAAAGCGATGGCATCACGATTAACAACAACACCCAAATCAACGGTTTTAGCAGCGAAAATTTCATGCGTTCAAATCTATTGGAGTATCCAGCCCTCGACTTCACCGGGTCGAAATATGGTGAATAAGGCAGTTTAAATGTAAGGATAATTTTAATAAAGAAAGAAACCTGCAAAACAAAACACCATCTTATCAAATGAATGAAAGATGGTGTTTACGTAGTCTTTGCAAGAAAATACCAAGATTTCGCTACGTCCGTTTCTGAAAGAATCATGAACGATTCGTAAAAAGCTGCCTATCCGGCATTTGATTCTATGGACAACATGCGCTCCAGTCGTTCTATTTGCTTGTTTTTATTTACTTCGCGTAGGTTTTGGGCAGTATCGGTATAATATTGATGCTTGCGAATAAAGGTGAGCTGTTTTTGATTCCACTCGTTAAAAGAGCCAATCATATTGCGCACTTTCAGCTCTTCGTATAACATATTGGATACCGGGATAAAGTCCGTTCGTCCAAGATAATCCAGATCAGAATCGCAAATCACCTTCTGTAAAATATTTTGAGGTTCGGGAGGAAATTTAGTGGCCATTATCAAGCCGCAAACAGTATCCATCATATCGTCGGGGAAGTTGTATTTGCTCAGCATTTTTTTGGCAATCACCGTACTGTGAAACTCATGGTCATCGTAACTGATCACATGACCTGAATCGTGAAACAAGGCAGCCAGCTTTACGATTAAAATTTCTTCTTCGTTAAGTCCTTCGGCCCATCCAATCAGTTCTACCTCCGTAACAACGTCGATGGTATGTTTGATGTTATGATAATAAAGTTTTTCCGGCAAGTTTTGCTCCATCATATCCAGCACTTCTTCCTGGATATCCAGGAACTGGATCAACGAATACTTGACATCGAAATCCTTGTTTTTCCGGCCTTTGTGTTCCGGATCTTCCAGCTGGGGCAATAAACCTGCAACATGGTACAAGTCCATCAGTCCTTTATATTTGACCGGCATATCGCCTGACAATTCGCAAGTGAAAAATTCCTTTACCAATTCATACGTCATGGCGGAAATATTAACCATGTTGGGCGAGCTTGCCTTACCCAGCCGGCTTGTAAAATTAACTGCGTCGCCCGCCAATCTGTAAGGTGTCGATTTCCGTCCGGTGGGTTCCGCCAAAACAGGCCCTGTATGTATACCAATGTTTAACCCCCAAAAAGCCGTGTTATTTTCTCCACCGTTAATTTCAACGGCAGCCTGTCGCATTTCAAACGCAGCTAGAATAACATCTATGGGGTTGGTTCTGTTTTCTTCCAACATACCCCCTCCATAGATGAAAATATCACCAACGGTCTTTATTTTTAATATGTTGTATCTTTTGGCAATCGTATCCATCGTTAATTGAAGTTCATCCAACTTATCCATTAGATGCTCTGCATTTGGGTGACCGCTTAACTTATCAAATCCTTCGATGGAAGCATAAAGCAAGGAGGCCCTTTTAAAGCGATGTATTTTTTTACGGGGTGTTTTTTTCTCTTCATCCTCAAACGAGAAATTGGAAAGTAAGCTAAGATACTTATCGTTTTGTTTTTGAATAAAATTGTATCTGCCAACAATTTCGTTCATTTCGCGGTTAAGCTCTTTGTTTCTGTTGGCAAGTTTAGATATCCTGCTTATGTATAACTCTATATTGTCCATATACACTTAGTTCTGTCTACTTTTATATGCAGCGTAACATAGTTTACGGACTTGAATAAAAATAGTTTACACCAGTATACTATTTTTGTGTTAAATAACTGTTTTAATATTTGAACACCTTAATTTTGTTGACCAAACTAAGATCGAGCTATTTCAATTTTTTAAAGCAGTGTTAATTTTAAAAACATCAAGATTCATCCGTTTAATAAATCTTTAATTTTCACAAGTCTACTTTCGATTGATTCACTGGCATCCACCCAATGTATTTCAAATCCGCTCCGTTCCATTTTCCTAAACCATGTCATTTGGCGCTTAGCAAATTGGTGTATGGCAATGTTCAGCCGCTCAAACATGTGCTCAAAGGATATTTCACCAATAACATATTGCGTCAAATATTTGTATTCCAAGCCATAATATAATAAATCTTCGGCATTTACACCAGAATCCAATAGTTTTTTTACCTCATCTACCATACCTTCGTCCAACCTTGATCTCAACCGTTCGGTAATTTTTTCCCGTCTTAATTCCCGGTCAATATTAACCCCAATTATCAATGGGCGCAGTTCTGGTAACTCCACTTCTATTTCGGGATGGTTTTGATAGTAGGTTTCTATTTCGATGGCCCTGACGGCTCTTTTCTTTGTGTCTACTTCTGCTTTGTTATGCAGGCGCTTCATAGACGACAATATACTGGTCAGTTCCGCCAAGGATTTATCTTCCAATCCCTTGCGCAAATTTGGATTTGAAGGTACTTGTATCATTTTAAAACCACTTAATACGGCTTCGATGTACATGCCCGTTCCACCGCACATTATCGGAAACCTGCCTCTATTTCGAATATCTTCAAATGCTTTAAAAAAGTCTCTTTGATACTCGTAAACATTGTACTTATGACCGGCATCGGCAATATCTATCAAATGATAGGGTACTTGATGTCCCTCTACCACGTAATCTTCCAGATCTTTTCCCGTACCCAAATCCATTTTTCGATAAACTTGTCGTGAATCGGCACTAATAATTTCCCCCTTTAATTGATGCGCCAACGGCACTGCCAAAGCGGTCTTTCCACTGGCTGTTGGCCCCAATACCACTATTAAATTATATTTATTGGAATTAATCATAAACTAATTGACTCGATTTTTTTACTTTTACCCTGCAAAGCTAATTAATTTAGTGCGTATTATTTTAATGCACTTAGGTTTAAAACAGGGAAATCATGGAGGCAACAAAAAAGCAGGAAAGCCTAACTGAAAAATATAAAAGTTTATTTGTAAGGACTAAAAATCTGATTGTTTCCCCTAAGCAAGAATGGAAAGCAATCCACAATGAGACGTCTGACATAAATATAATTTTAAGCAATTATGTATTGCCTTATATGGCTGTACTATCGTTAATTACTTTTGTGAGTTACATTGGATCGCATCAAGGATACCCTTTTGAAACGGCCCTAAAAAGAGCATTGTCGCAGTTTGCCTCTTTCTTTTTTGGGCTATACATCTCGTATTTTATTGTACTTAAGATTATCCCCAAATTCACCGTAAGAACTTATCACAAAAACCTGAAACTGCTTGCCTTTAAAATTGCAGCTTACAATTCCATTATTTTATACCTGATTGTAATAGCAACTGCCTTAATCCCCCAGATATACTTTTTGCAAATCATCGGAATTTATACCGCGTATTTGGTTTGGATAGCCACCCATGGCATAGGTAAATTTGAATCGCATGACTTACGCGTCGTTTTTACGGTTATAGTAAGCCTGCTTCTTATGTTTGTACCATACTTTATTTCGGTAATTTTTATAGAAACTGTTGCTTTATATTAAGGACATCCGGTAACATTTCCATCATTTTACCACATATCTATTTCAACCATCATGTCAAAACAAAATAAAATTAACATACGTAACAAAAAAGCCTATTTCGACTACGATATTTTGGAAAAATACGTGGCCGGTGTTCAATTATCGGGCACCGAAATTAAATCCTTACGGTTGGGAAAAGCCAGCCTGGTTGAGGCATACTGTTACTTTATAAAAAACGAACTTTGGGTAAAAGGCTTTAATATTGCCGAGTATTTTTTTGGCACCTATAACAACCACATGCCGTTGCGCGAAAGAAAGCTTTTATTGCACAAAAAAGAACTCCGTAAACTGGACAGAAAAACAAAAGAATCCGGACTTACCATCATCCCACTTCAAGTGTTTATTACTGAAAAAGGATGGGCCAAATTAGAAATTGGGCTTGCCAAGGGAAAGAAAAGTCACGACAAAAGAGAAACACTCAAGACCAAAGATGCCAAGCGGGAAATGGATCGCATTAAAAAAAGTCACTAATTCTTTTACACCACACGCAACCTTTACATACTTCATCCATCTTCCCTAAAAACTTTATCTTCATATATGTTTTGAGCGAATGCCGCAAAGCTTTAACTTAGTATCAATGAGGATAATTAAACAAGCGTGGAGAACCTAATTGAAATTATAAAACAATGCCAGAAAAACAGTGCTCAAGCGCAGAAAAATCTATACGAGAACTTTTCGCCTTGGCTGTTTGGTGTCTGTATACAATATTGTAAAGACAGAACAGAGGCAGAGGATAATTTGCAGGAAGGTTTTATAAAAATATTTAATAACATACATAAGTTCAGATTTGAGGGATCATTTGAAGGGTGGATGCGGAGAATAATGGTAAACACGATCATTGAATCGTTTCGAAAGAAAAATCTCGTTTATCTGGTAGATTCCATAGAGGAGTTCCAGATAGAAGATGAAGAAGTAACCGCTGAAATCCCAAAACATTCGACAAAAGAACTGCTTGAGTTAATAGAATCTTTACCGCCTAAATACAAACTTGTTTTTAACCTGTACGCTCTCGAGGGACTATCACACCAGGAAATTTCAGATGCACTGGGAATATCGGTGGGCACCTCCAAGTCGAATTTATCCAGGGCCAGAAAAATACTAAAGCAAAAACTGGCTGAAAAAACGAATAAAAAATCGCAAACAGCTTGAAACAAAAGATGAATAAGAATAAAAATATCGATCATATATTCAAAGATGGACTTGCCCACTTCTCGGAAGTTCCGCCTGCTCATGTGTGGAATGCTGTTCAGGGAGGTGCTCAAGGCGTCGGACAAAATAAAAAAGCCATCATTTTCTGGAGGAGTGTAGCTGCTGCCGTAATCATAGGCCTACTGTTTTTAGGCGGCTTGTTCTGGAATAACCGAATCGATAACAAAGCAATGGTTACCGATAACGCCATTCCTGCAAAAGGAACAGACACTAAAAAAGCCAACGAAGATACTGACAATATGATTTTAAAGGATTCTTCCGACGAAGAATCCCATGAGGAGAAATACATGGATACGGAGTCAAACTATTCTCCGAATCCACCAATAGTGGCTTTTAAAAACAACAAGCAAGCTGTACACCCCGAAGGAAAAACCGGTACCGAAAATGTTTCGACAGGCTTTTCGGAAAGGATGGTAAATAATGAACAAATTAACTCATCTACCGGTGTAACCGATGGGATGGCAACAAGCCCGCATGCCGTGCCTATTTCTAAAATAGAACCCGGCGCTAATATACAATTAGCCAACGCATTACCTGTTGATGCGACTCAACTTTTTAATACCCAAAACCAAAATACGATTATTGATCTGGAAACGCAAGCCGCCAACAATCTGCTTATAGCGATTAACAATCCATTGGACAACCCGGAAGAAAATAAAAAAAGAACTTTGCAGTTTGCCATAGGGGGTCAATTTTCGCCAAGCTATTCATACCGGGAAACCGGGTCATCCGGAAATGCTAACTCAACAGCAGCGAACGAGGACGGGATAATGTCGTATACAGGCGGCATAAACCTAAACATTAAAACCAGAAAAAGATGGGGAATAGAAACCGGTATTTTTTATGCACAGGTAGGGCAAAAATTTAGCAATCCGCTTATTGGGCGATCTGATAAAATGCTGTACAGCGCCTCCCCAGCCGCAGGGATTAGAAGCAGGGAAGCCAATTTGAAGAATTCCATGGGTAATATTAAACTTCAAAGCTCCGCCCAACAGGATTTAATTCAGGAAGTAGCCACATCCAGCGCCAATATACAACTCAATACCCGAAGCGATGCCACCTTTACGGCTAACGAACTGGAAATAATAAAAATACAACAGGAGTTGGATTACATAGAAATCCCTTTCCTTTTACGATACGACTTACTTAATAAGTCTGTTGGCATTTCAATATCGGGCGGTATGAGCACCAACTTTTTGATAGGAAACGGAGCGTACAAAATAGAAAACAATTCCAAAGACAAAATCGGTGAAATGGAGCATATAAGTGAGATTAACTATACCGCCATCTTTGGTCTCGGACTGCGAACACCCATATTAAAATCTTTAGACTTTAACTTTGAACCCAGAATAAGGTATTTCATGAACTCCGTTACGGAACAAGGAGGTAGTTACAAACCATACTCGATTGGGGTTTATACTGGTGTAAGCTACACTTTCTAACAATTCATTTGGTGCCTTCACCACCTCTCGATTCTTATTAAGCATGCTATCTTCACAATATCATATCGCTAGGTTCATCCCCATACCTTTATTTGAACCCGCCATATGCATTAGAAATCCTGTTACGCAATTAAACTGCTTCAAAGCAAGGCGTTTCACTGAATTGCTTCAACTCACCAGAACGGTGCTCCCGAAAGTAATCAAAGAATTTATCGTGGGTAAAAAAATTACATTAAAATTTCATCGCACTTGATGTTGCGGG
>NZ_JBNGOS010000070.1:0-14543 GCF_050589685.1 Saccharicrinis sp. 156 | reverse complement strand
AAGTGAAGCAGCGGAGTGTCTTGTTTTGAAACAATTTCAATGTGTAATAGATTTTCTAATGCATATTGCGGGTTAAACAGCGTTTAAATGCTTAAGTCCTATTATATAGGTGTTTAAACGCCATTTTGACATCGTTTGGAATTTAATTGAAAGTCAATTAATAGTCCTGTTTGGGGCTTCAGTTGTGTTGTTTAAGCTTGGCATTACTAATGGCTAATAGGTAGGGTTTGCTATATCACTACTTGCTTACCGTAAAATGACTTTCTAACATCGTATCGTTTCCACAGTTATCGGTAATTATCAATTTAAAATTGTATTTGCTGCCCTTTTCTATGGGGGCCTTTGATAGCGGGCAAGTTAATTGATCCGATTTTGCATCATATTCGCAAAGTGTCCATTTGTTGTTTAAAAAACATTTGTAGGAGCCTATGCCAGAGAAATTGTCTTTAATTTTAAATAGGAATTTCGAATGGGTCTTAAATACCCTGCCACGTATGTTTTGGAGCGCTCTAATAGTTGGAGCTATAGTATCAATAACCAAAGTATAATCACCAAAGCTTTTGGTAGCTAGTGCAATAGTGTTGTTATCTGTTTTTCCACCCGCATAATATTTCTTACCGGAACCATTAACGGTTGCCAGACATACTTTGTTGCCAAACTCTTTTAGCGAATTTGGAATCTGAATCGAAATATTCATGTATTTATGCAATGGAGTGTGTTTGTCTCCGATTTTATAAAGAATACTTCCTTCGGGACTCGCTTTTTTAATAAGTTCCATCTCAATATCTTCATATAAAGCGCCTTTAGGTATGGTGCACTGAATACCCTCGTGTTTTAGTATGTGTTCGGTGGTATAGGTTAATTTTGAATGAGCGGCGCTTGTATTAGTCGATTCTTTTCCTTTTAGTAACTTAAACTGTAAGTCGGCCACATTATTGGCAGCATCAAAAGCTTGAATGTGAACTGTTTTTGAAGTATCCATGGATATGATACCGTCGTTCTGTCGCGTACCATATACGCTTAACATATTGCCTGGTTGTCGAAAACACCTTTCAAATCGTTTTCCTTTTTTAGCTTTGTAGGCATAATCTATATGGCTGTTAATGTATCTCGATTCATCGAACGAAAAGCGATCCAGCTTCCAACTGTAGAACACTTGATCGTCCACTTTCATATTTAGTTGATAAACACCACATTTTTTCCATGAACCAGACATGTAATCCAACATTTCAATCCCAATACCTATCTTACCTGAAGCGTAAATTTTGGGGTTGCCTTTTAAATGGTAGGCGCCATCGTAAAATACAACAGGGTAATTTCTGGCTGAATGGCTTCCATTGATGGTGCTGTTATTTTCTAAGGTATATATTCTGATGTTCATTATTTTGGGACGAACATCATCTTTAATCTTATCCTGAAAAAAGAAAGGGTTGATCGGCTGTTCCGTTTCCGTATCTCTAATTTCGTAATGTAAATGCGGCCCGCCTGAGCTGCCGGAATTACCGGAAAACCCGATTATTTCCCCCTTTTCAATCTCTATTGTTTCTTTTGGGAAAAAGTCGATGGAGAATGATTCTATTTTATACTGTTCTGCCGTAATAATCGAATCTATTTTTGACGCGTAGTTTCTCAGGTGACCATAAACCGTCGTATACCCGTTGGGATGTTTAATATATATAGCATTTCCATATCCTACCGGCGACACCTTTATGCGTGATACGGTTCCTTTTTCCATACTTTTTACAGGTAGACCCACCTTCCCGTTGGTCGATAAATCTATCCCGGAATGAAAATGATTGGTTCTTAGCTCGGCAAAAGAACCACTCACACTCGGTGTTATGTCTATTGGAAAAAGGAAATCGTAGCGGGGCGATTGCTGAGAATAAACAAAGGGAGTGATTAAAAAGAAGATAACAATATATAAATTTGTGAGCCTCATCATTTAGTTTGATGTTTATGATTTATAGTTTGTGCAAAACAACTTGATGCCAAATCTGTTTAGCTAATACATTAAACTGCAAATTAAAACAAAAGGTTCCTGAAATACACTTTTTTTTGAGATGTAAAACATTAATTTTTAGTTATTCTCTTTAATTACTTAAACAGATAATGAAAAGAAAGCAAGCCTTTGTTTTTATTTTTTATTTGCAATGTTAACTTTGTATGGCATTTTTGTAAATATGGCGAGCGAAAATATAGAAATAGTACACAATTTACAACATAAAATATCGCGGTTGGTTGAACGTTACAGGAGTGCTAAATCGGAGAACGAGATTTTAAAAGCACAAAACGATCAACTCACCACCAAATTGGAAGAATCGGTTCGGGAAATGGCCGATTTAAAGGAAAAATACAATACATTAAAATTTTCTAAAACGATTGATGCAAAAGGTGGAGACGTTCACTTTGCTAAAATCAGGATTAACCAGATGGTGCGGGAAATTGATAAATGCATTGCTCTTTTAAACAGATAATTAGTTGCCGGTGGATGATAAACTTTCAATACGTGTGAATGTAGCCGATAGGTTCTATCCTTTGAAGATAGATCGTGCGGAGGAAGAGCGTATCAGGAAAGCAGCTAAAATGATCAACGATAAAGTATTACAATATAAACAACACTATTCAGATAAAGATCCCCAGGATTTTTTAGGAATGGCTGCATTACAGTTTGTAAATAAACTGCTTGAGTTGGAAGAGAAAAGAGATGTGTCACCTATAGTTGAAAAGGCCAGAGAGCTGGATCAGTTTCTGGGTGATATTCTTGAAAGAGAGTAAAATAGACTATATATATCAATAATATCCGCATTGTTTTTACATTTAGGTAAGGGTTACCTTAAATGTGATGGCGATTGCGGTTTTGTTTTATTTAATAACAATTGAAATGGAGATAGAGATTGGAATTGTTGCCCTGTTGGTGGGAGCCCTGGGCACATGGCTAGTATATGGCAAGATATTAAAATCACAAAGCCACAAAATATTACGGGAGGCCGAAACTAAAGCCGAGGTAATTAAAAAAGATAAGATATTACAAGCCAAAGAAAAGTTTTTACAACTTAAAAGCGATCACGAAAAAGAGATAAACACCAGAAACAACAAAATTTTATCGGCAGAAAACAAACTTAAACAACGGGAATCCGTCTTCACCCAAAAACAGGAGGAATTAGCACGAAAACGAAAGGAAACGGATGTTATCCGCGAGAATCTGGAAAGCCAACTGGAAATTGTGGAAAAGAAATCGGAAGCTTTGGACCGTCAGCAAAAACAACATGTGGAACAATTGGAAGCCATTTCCGGATTGACAGCAGATGAGGCCAAAAGTCAGTTGATTGAGTCATTAAAAGCGGAAGCTAAAACCGAGGCTATGTCGTACATCAACGACATTATGGATGAGGCAAAGATTAACGCAAACAAAGAGTCAAAAAGAATTGTATTACAAACCATTCAACGTGTTGCAACGGAGAATGCCATCGAAAACTCGGTAACCATTTTCCATATCGACTCGGACGAGATTAAAGGTAGGATTATTGGACGCGAAGGGCGAAATATTCGTGCACTGGAAGCCGCTACGGGTGTTGAAATTATTGTGGATGATACGCCGGAAGCCATTGTGTTAAGCGCTTTCGATCCAATGCGACGCGAGATTGCCCGTTTGGCTTTGCATCAATTGGTAACGGATGGTCGAATTCACCCCGCGCGCATCGAGGAAATCGTGAACAAAGTGCGAAAACAAGTTGAGGAAGAGATCATTGAAACAGGAAAACGAACCACTATCGACTTGGGTATTCACGGATTACACCCTGAATTGATCAAGCTGGTAGGTAAAATGAAATACCGTTCTTCCTACGGGCAGAACTTGCTACAACACTCTCGCGAAACGGCCAATTTATGTGCGGTGATGGCCAGCGAACTTGGGTTGAATCCTAAAAAAGCGAAACGAGCCGGTCTGTTGCACGATATTGGTAAGGTATCCGATGAGGAGCCAGAATTGCCACACGCCATCCTGGGGATGAAGTTGGCGGAAAAATATAAAGAGAAGCCAGATATTTGCAATGCCATTGGTGCCCACCACGATGAAATTGAAATGACCACCATGATGGCGCCAATAGTACAAGTTTGTGATGCTATTTCTGGTGCACGTCCGGGAGCCCGTCGCGAGGTTGTAGATTCTTACATCAAAAGACTGAAAGACCTGGAGACTTTGGCGCTGAATTATCCGGGTGTTTTAAAAACCTATGCTATTCAGGCAGGTAGGGAATTGCGAGTTATTGTAGGTAGCGAAAAAGTTAGCGACAAAGATGCCGAAACACTATCCTATGAAATTGCGAAAAAGATACAAACAGAGATGACTTATCCTGGACAGGTGAAGATCACAGTGATTCGTGAAACAAGAGCGATTAATTACGCCAAATAATGGTGTGTTGGTCATAAATTGTTAGCGAAGGTGGCGAAAGATTCCTATTTTGGGGCTCGTTATTATACCTACGCAATATTCTATGAATTCTAATCTGGAGAATAAAAATGTTTTAGTTACAGGTGGAGCCGGTTTTATCGGCTCTAACCTTATAGAAAGGTTGCTAAAACAAAACAATAATGTAGTTTGTCTGGATAATTTTGCAACAGGCAAACGGGCAAACATTGAACCTTTTCTTATAGATTCTTCCTTTAAGCTGGTCGAAGGTGATATCCGAAATCGGGAAGACTGTGATACAGCGGTCGCGGGGTGTGATGTTGTCCTTCATCAGGCGGCCTTAGGCTCGGTTCCCAGATCAATCAACGATCCGAAGACATCCAACGATGTTAATATTTCAGGCTTTGTGAACGTAATTCTTGCCGCCAGGGATGCAGGAATCAGGCGGGTTGTGTATGCAGCCAGTTCCTCAACCTATGGCGATAGTGAATCGTTGCCAAAAGTGGAAGATGTTATCGGTCGTCCCTTGTCGCCATATGCGGTTACCAAGTTTGTGAACGAGTTGTATGCGGATGTATTTGCCAAACTGTACGATTTGGAGTTGGTAGGTCTACGCTATTTCAATGTTTTCGGTAAGCGCCAGGATCCGGATGGAGCATATGCCGCGGTCATACCCAAATTTGTGAAATCATTGATTAATCACGAATCGCCGACGATAAATGGTGACGGTTCGTTTTCCCGGGATTTCACTTTTATCGATAATGTGGTTCAGGCAAATCAACTTGCCGCCACTGTTAACAATAGTAAGGCTGTAAACACAGTTTACAACGTGGCCTTTGGTGAGAGAACATCGCTAAATGAACTGCTGGATTATTTAAAAGAATATTTGTCGCCATACGATGCATCCATTAAAGATGTGAAAATCAATTATGGGCCGGAAAGGGTAGGGGATGTACCACACTCGCTCGCTTCTATTGAAAAAGCAAGGGAACTATTGGGTTATCAACCAGAATATAGTGTTAAAGAAGGATTAAAAAAGGCTATTGATTGGTACTGGAATAATCTATCGAAATAAATAATAATAAACCATCATAATCAGAAACATCATGGCAAAAGTTGCATTAATTACCGGAGTCACTGGACAAGACGGAGCTTATCTGTCAGAATTTTTATTGAAAAAAGGATATATCGTACACGGTGTTAAGCGTCGTTCATCTCTTTTCAATACAGATAGAATCGACCACTTATACCAAGATCCGCATGTAGATAACAAGAACTTTTTTCTTCACTACGGGGATTTAACAGATTCGACCAACTTGATCCGAATCATTCAGGAAACACAGCCTGATGAAATTTATAATCTGGCAGCGATGTCGCATGTTGCGGTAAGTTTCGATACTCCGGAGTACACAGCTAATGCTGATGGTATAGGTACTTTACGTATCCTTGAAGCAATTAGATTGTTAGGTTTATCAAAAAAGACCAAATTCTATCAGGCTTCTACCAGTGAGCTGTATGGTTTGGTACAAGAGGTTCCTCAGTCGGAAAAGACACCTTTTTATCCTCGTTCGCCATACGCCGTTGCCAAAATGTATGGATATTGGATTACGGTAAACTATAGAGAAGCCTATGATATATACGCCTGTAACGGGATATTATTTAACCACGAATCGCCCATAAGAGGGGAGACGTTTGTAACACGTAAAATTACAAGAGCGGTTGCTCGAATCGGTTTAGGGTTGCAGGATAAACTGTTTTTAGGAAACTTGTCGGCCAAACGTGACTGGGGACACGCAAAAGATTATGTGGAAGCGATGTATCTAATGTTACAACAGGATGCGGCGGAAGATTTTGTGGTAGCCACCGGCATTACAACCGAGGTTCGTGAATTTGTTCGTATGGCATTTAAAAACATTGGAGTAACTGTGGAGTTCAGAGGTGAAGGAGTGGATGAAAAAGGATATGTGGTATCTTGTGCGAACACTGAATATAATTTGCAAGATGGAACTTGTGTGGTAGAGGTTGACCCTCGATATTTCCGACCAACAGAAGTAGATTTGTTAATTGGTGATCCTAAAAAAGCCCATGATAAATTAGGCTGGAAACCTAAGTATGACCTAAAAATGTTGGTTGACGATATGATGCAAAGCGACATTAAACTGATGAAGAAGGACAAGTACCTGAAGGATGGAGGTTATAAGACCATGAATTATTTCGAGTAAAAACTAGAGATGAGATATGAGAATGGAGAGATGAGATAAATGATTAAGTTATGGCACAGATAAATAGTTTTAGACATTTAATCGTATAGCAAAAAGCTTATAAATCTTCAATGGAAATATTCCTTTTGACGAAAAGTTTTCCAAAAGAAGAAAAGTATTCTTTAGTTGATCAAATTAGGCGATCATCTCGTTCAATTTGTGCCAATCTTTCAGAGGCTTGGGCCAGAAGGAGGTGTGAAAAGGTATTTGTTAATAAATTAACAGACTGTTTAGGTGAGGAGTATGAGACAGAAACTTGGTTGCAATATTCATTAGATTGCAAATATATTGAAGAAAATGTATTTGTAGATTTAATGGACAAGTACGAAGAAGTAAGAAAAATGTTGATTTCCATGATTAATAATTCTGGCAAATTTTGCAAGTAATGATTATCCGATTGGAATTTTCCTCACCTCTCACCCCTCACCTCTTTTAATCTTCAAACATATAGTCTTATATAAAAGATATGGAAATAAATTCAAAAGTGTATGTTGCCGGCCACGGAGGACTTGTTGGTTCGGCTATAGTTCGCTCACTTCAGAAAAAGGGCTTTGGCAATATAATTGTAAAAACACGCAGCGAACTGGATCTGTTGGACGCAAAAGCTGTCGAGGCTTTTTTTGCTGAAGAAAAGCCGGATTATGTGTTTCTGGCTGCTGCCAAAGTGGGAGGTATTGTAGCCAATAATACGTACAGGGCCGACTTTATATACGAAAACATACAGATACAAAACAACGTTATTCATCATGCTTATAAATCGGGCGTGAAGAAGCTGTTGTTTTTAGGGAGTTCATGTATTTATCCAAAGGCTTGTCCTCAGCCCATGAAAGAAGATTACTTGTTGACGGATATACTGGAATACACCAACGAGCCCTATGCGATTGCTAAAATAGCTGGCATCAAAATGTGTGAATCGTACAACCTGCAATATGGCACCAATTTTATTTCGGTGATGCCGACCAATTTGTACGGACCCAACGATAACTACGATCTGGAAAAATCACATGTGTTGCCCGCATTAATTCGTAAGATGTATTTGGGCAAATCTTTGATGGAAAATAATTGGGTAAGCATAAACACAGACCTGGATAAAAAGCCTATTGAAGGAATTTCCGGTACACACGCAAAGGCTGATAAATTGGCTGTTCTGGAAAAATATGGCGTGGTAAAATCGGAGAGTGATGTATCGGTAAATCTTTGGGGTACAGGTAATCCACGGCGCGAGTTTTTACATTCCGATGATATGGCGGATGCTTGTGTCTACGTAATGGAAAAAGTAGATTTCGAGGATTTAAGGCAACCCAATAACAAAGAAATACGTAACACCCATATTAATATAGGTGTCGGTGAGGATCAGTCTATCAAGGAACTAGCGGAGCTGATTAAAGGGATTGTTGGCTTTGAAGGTCAATTGCTTTGGGACAGTGACAAGCCGGATGGTACCTACCAGAAATTATTGAATGTAGACAAGTTGATCCATCTGGGTTGGAAGGCAAGCATCGACCTTACGGAAGGAATTGAACGTGTTTTTACACAATATAAACAAGCCTGATGCGTTCATGTTGGAAACAAATTTATAAATATTATATTTGTCAATTAATTCTTACTAACAAAAACAAGTTGAAAATGAAAATCTATTTCCCAAAAATGATTTCTTGCTTCGCTATCGCAACTGCACTCATGCTATCGGCATGTGGAGGAGACGGAGGTGGCGATGAACCAGAACCAGAACCAACAGATTCGGCAAATCCAGTTATAACGGTTACTACACCAACAGCTACTGGTCAAACTTATCCTTTAGGTGGCACTTTCCAATTTACAGGAACGTTTACCGATGATTTGGATTTAAAAGAAGTGGAGTTTATTTTAGAAGACAATAAACCAACTTCAGCTGCATCTTTGAAAGCCGCAACAGGAGTTGAAGATGAGCCATGGGAGCCTGAAGCAGAAACGGTTGCATTATCAGGTAAAACTGGAGAAGTGAATAAAGGACTTTTTGGCGGTATTCCTGCGTCAGATATTTGGACTGGTTCTTATACCTTAACAATAACCTGTACGGATGCTGTTGGAAAAACTGCAACAAAAACGATTGATGTAACTCTTGAGTAGTTAAAAAATTATAAGGTTCATATACCTTAACTTAAAACATCCGATACATTTGTATCGGATGTTTTTGTTTTATGCCTATCTTATAAGTATGACTAATGATCATAAAATGGTTTGAAAGTCGGATCTATTTGTTTTTTTTGTAAATCCGAAAACACTAATCTTTAATTTGGGTTATAGGATGAGTAACCTCGAAAATAAATCAAAATATTGATGTTTAAGAGACCGAACACCATTTTACATATATACTGATTGCGGAACACTGGTTTCCCGCCAAAGTGTAAACTTTTTTTTGTGCCGGAATGTCCCTTTGTTCAAACTGATAACTGAATACGAAATATGGAATACAATTTTAATGAAATAGTTCCTCGTAAAGGAACAGATGCCTTTAAACTAGAGCTGAGAGAGATGTTTTTTGGGGCCAACGATGTATTGCCTTTGTGGGTTGCCGATATGGATTTTAAAGCTCCTCCGGCGGTTGTAAAAGCTATGCAGGACAGGGCCTCGCATGAGATTTATGGTTATACGGTACGCGACAAAAAATTTACGGGAGCTATATGCAGTTGGTTAAGGAATCAACATCAATGGAATATTGAAGCAGAATGGATTGAATTTTCCCCCGGTGTATTACCTTCCATTATGGTGGCTATTTATGAGTTTAGTGAGCCTGGGGATAAGGTAATCATCCAGACACCGGTATATCCTCCATTTTATTCTATTGTAAGCGAAAATGGAAGAGAGCTGGTTAAAAACAGTCTTATTGAAACAGCGGGTTACTATACCATGGATTTTGAGGCCCTGGAGGAACAGGCCAGTGATCCCAAAACAAAAATCTTTGTTTTCTCCAACCCACACAATCCTGTTGGCAGAGCTTGGAAACGCGATGAACTAAAACGCATTGCAGATATTTGCATCAAACATGATGTCTTAATCGTTTCCGACGAAATTCACAGCGATCTATGTTTGTTTGGCAACAAGCATCTGGTGATGGCCGACCTGTTTCCCGGGCTTGGCAATCGCATAATAACTTGCATGGCGCCCAGTAAAACTTTCAATGTAGCAGGATTATCAACTGCTTATGCTGTTATCTCGGACAAGAAATTAAAAGATCGTTTTCATAAAAGGCTTTGGGCAATGCAACAGCATATGGGTAACCTTTTTGGTGGTATTGCCCTGGAGGCAGCATACAACGATGGCGCAGAGTGGCTGGAAGCGCTAAAAAAGTACTTAGAGGAAAATGCTTTAATGGTGCGTGATTTTATTCAGCAGAATATGCCGGAAGTAGGGTTTGTGCTTCCTGAAGCAACTTATCTGTTATGGTTCGATTTTAGGAAGTGGGGCTTATCTCCGTCTAAACTTCGTAATGCCATGATTGAGATTGGTAAAGTAGCCATGAACGATGGCGTTTCATTTGGTGCCGAAGGAGCCGGTTTTCAACGTATGAATATTGGCTCTCCAAAAACAACTATAAAAGATGGCCTTCAGAGAATTTTAAAAGTCAGAAATGCGGTGTATAGCAGATAAATTTTCATATTCTTATGGCTCTTCCCTTAAGCCCTTAGGCTTGGGGGAAGTACCGCACCAATGGTGTGGGGATGGGGGTAACTTTGGGTAATCTAAAAACGCTTCCCTATATGTTGGTTTTTCTTAGTTAATTTCTCCCTTCTGCGCTTTATAACCGGAAACAAAAACACCGAAGCTAGTATGATTATTGTACCTGCATAAAAACCGCCTGTCATATGTTCCGATTGGCCGAAGATAAAAAAGGCCAAAATAATGCCATAGACGGGTTCCATATTAAGGGATAGAATCACCGTATAGGCTGAAAGTTCTTTCATAACATCCACACTAACCGCAAAGGCAAAGGCAGTACATATTAAGCCTAAAATTAATAAATAGGAACTATCTGAAAGACTAGGTGAAAAAAATGATGCCGAAAAACCATTAACGACCAACAGATAAACGGATATTCCCATAACCCCCCCAACCATCTCGTAAAAACTAATGAGTGTGGGATGAAATCGGGTGGTGTACTTTTTATTGAGAATCGTAAATATGGTAGCCAATACAGTGGCTATCAGTGCCACTGTGATTCCCATTTTGTAATTTACCTCATAGCTAAAAATCAAATAGATTCCCAGAACGATAAATATACCAATTAGAAATTCCAGCCAATCAATTTTCTTTTTAAAGAACATGGGTTCCAGTATACTGGCAAACATGGCCCCGGAGGACGTAACTCCTAAAGTTACTGAGATATTTGATATTTTAATGGCATGAAAAAAGGCGATCCAGTGAGCCGCAACCACCAATCCGATGCCAACTAGTTTTATCGCCTGGCTGCCCGGAATTAAAATCTGTTTTTTTTTATATAATAAATATGCAAACAGTCCTGCTGCGGCAATCAACATCCTGTACCAAACCATTTGTATAGCCGGCATTTCAATCAGTTTGCCCAATATGGCAGTAAATCCATAAATTAATACAATCAGGTGCATCCATATCAAGGATGATGAATGGGAACGTTTCAATTGGCAAACGGTTTAAAATAAATAGCAAAGTTAGTATTTAAGCAAGCAAACAATACCGATTTGTTACACTTAATTTTTTAAGGTTGATAATTAAATCTTGCCCATAAAAAAGTTTAAGGTATTGTAATTTTTATATTATCTTTAAGCTTTGGAATGAGTAATGAAATAATAATATCCAAAAACTGTCATCGAACCTGCACTTCATCTTTAAAACTAGATGATTACACAAGACGTTTTTCTTTTTTCTTATTCCTGATATTTAATGGGCTGACATTTTATGGTCGGTCTTTTTTTTGCTTTTTCGTCAACGAGTTTAGAAATTTCCTGTCGTTTTTGTTTTGTCAGAAAATAAATAATGAAATATCTAAAAGTAATTGGAGATTCCGACGTTGGGAATATCCCGTTTCCATGTGCAATCGCAACTTTGTAATCTCATTAAATAGTACAGATGCATGAAGAATAGAAGTTTAGTATCCATTAACGATTTTACCAAAGAGGAGATCCTGAAAATTGTAGAGTTGGCTGCGAAATTTGAAGCCAATCCAAACCAAGATTTGTTGAAGCACAAAGTGGTGGCCAGTTTGTTTTTTGAGCCTTCAACGCGTACCCGCCTGAGTTTTGAGACTGCCATCAACCGTTTGGGAGGAAGGGTAGTAGGTTTTACGGATGCGTCCTCGTCATCTACAACCAAGGGGGAGACCCTAAAGGATACCATAAAAATGGTGAGCAATTATGCCGACCTGATTGTGATGCGCCACCCACTTGAGGGGAGTGCGCGCTATGCATCGGAACAATCGAGGGTTCCCATCGTAAATGCGGGAGACGGCGCCAATCAGCATCCTACCCAAACCTTGCTCGACCTGTATTCTATTCAGAAAACGCAAGGTACGCTTGAAAACCTGAATATTTTTATGGTGGGCGACCTAAAGTATGGACGAACGGTTCATTCCCTATTGCAAGCCATGAGCCACTTTAATCCGGTGTTTAATTTTATCTCTCCCGAAGAACTTAGAATGCCCGACGAATATAAATTCTGGTTGGATTCAAAAGGTATTAAGTACTATGAACACGACGAGTTTACCGATATTGTTTCCAGGGCTGACATATTGTATATGACGCGGGTTCAGCAGGAACGATTCGTTGATCCGATAGAGTACGAAAAAGTGAAAAACGTTTATATATTAAAGAATGCGATGCTGGATAACACAAAGGACAATTTGCGTATCCTGCATCCGCTGCCGAGGGTAAACGAAATAGATACCGATGTGGATAGCAATCCAAAGGCATATTATTTTGAACAGGCCGAAAATGGTGTTTATGCCCGGATGGCTATTATGTGTTCCATTCTGGGATTAGCGTAGATTTAGTAATTATCAAGTATCTTCCTGCAATCCGGCGGGGCTGCCTGTTCCGAAACGGGTAAGGAAGGTCATCTAATCATCTATTAAGTAATGAGTAAAAAGAAAGAATTAAGTGTTAGTGCCATCAGAGAAGGTACTGTGATCGATCATATTCCAGCGGATTGTTTGTTTAAGGTAATCAGTATTTTAGGGCTCGACCAATGCAAGAATCTTATTACCTTTGGGACTAACCTGGGCAGTCACCGTTACGGAAAAAAAGCAATTATTAAAGTAGCCGATAAATTTTTCGCGAACGAAGACCTGAACCGTATTGCCTTGGTAGCACCCGATGCTCGTTTAAATATTATCAAGGAATACGAGGTGGTAGAAAAGAAATTTGTTACCGTCCCAAAGGAAATTGTGGGTATTGCGAAGTGTTTTAACCCCAAATGCATTACCAATAACGAAAATATCACCACTAATTTTTCGTTGGTAAACTCCAATGTTTTGGCATTAAAATGTCATTATTGCGAAAAGATTACCACTGAGGAACATCTTGAAATACTGTAAAATATGTCGAAAGTAGATTGGAAACCGGGGAACATGGTTTACCCTTTGCCTGCCGTGATGGTAACTGTTGGTAATTCGCCCGAAAACTATAATATCATCACCATAGCCTGGACCGGGACAATTTGTTCCGATCCGCCCATGTGTTACATCTCAGTTCGTAAAGGGCGACATTCCTATCCTATTTTAAAGGAAACGGGCGAGTTTGTCATTAACCTTACCACCAAAGATTTATCTTATGCCACGGATTGGTGCGGGGTGAGATCGGGCAGGCAGTATGATAAGTTTAAGGAAATGCACCTTACCCCAGGAAAAGCCAGTGTGGTGAGCGCCCCTATTATTGAAGAATCGCCTGTTAATATCGAGTGCAAGGTAACTCAGGTGGTGGAATTAGGTACGCACGATATGTTTATGGCTGAGGTGGTCAATGTTAAAGCAGATGAAAAGTTTATCGACGAGCGAAGTGGGGCGTTTTCGTTGTTTAAAGCAAAACTATTATGTTATTCGCACGGTAACTATTATGAGGTGGGTAAACGAATCGGTAAATTTGGCTATGCTGTGGAAAAGAAAAAACGTAAAAAAACCGTCAGAAAATAGTCATTGGTCCATGAGCATTGGCTATTGACCGCTGACTTATTTATATATCTTTGCCTCTCAATATTGTTAAGACATAAAGAAAATGAGTGTAGAAAAAGAATTAATAGCACGAAGTGGTTCAGTTTGTGAGTTGTGTGGTGCTTCGGACGACTTATCGGTTTATGAGGTACCATCATCTCCTGCAAACGAAAATATCTATATTTGTGCTACATGTAAAGAGCAAATAGAAGAACCGGATAAAGTTGATGTCAACCATTGGCGTTGCCTGAACGATAGCATGTGGAGTACCGTTCCAGCTGTACAGGTGATGGCTTGGAGAATGCTTAGTCGACTGCGGGCTGAAGGCTGGCCGCAGGATTTATTGGATATGCTTTATCTGGATGAAGAAACATTAGCTTGGGCACAGGCAGCGGGTGATGGAGAAGAGGATGAGGATGCCGTTAAACATATCGATAGTAATGGCGTTCAATTGCAGGCAGGTGATACTGTTGTGCTAATCAAGGATTTGAATGTTAAAGGAGGTGGTTTTACTGCCAAAAGGGGAACTGCAGTAAGAGGTATTGGTTTGGTGCACGATAACCCGGAACATATTGAAGGCAGGGTGAATGGTCAGCAAATTGTTATACTTACACAATATGTGAAAAAGACAAATTAAAAGTATCCGCACGGCTAACCCGGTCTTCTATAAGAGATTTCAAGAGGATATATTTGTTGCATGAAAAAATCAAGAAGG
>NZ_JBNGOS010000069.1:0-15496 GCF_050589685.1 Saccharicrinis sp. 156 | reverse complement strand
TTTGTCTTGTAGCGACCCCATAAATGCCGGTAGCCAGGTCATTTTGGCCGGTAGCGACCCCATAAATGCCGGTAGCAAGGTCATTTTGCCTGGTAGCGACCCCATAAATGGCGGTAGCAAGGTCATTTTGCCTGGTAGCGACCCTATAATTTTATTTCTTTTTCTGCGAGGATCTCGTCCAGTAATTCATCAGGAACGTTAAAATCACCTTCACCAACGCCAAGTTTAATATGTGACCTGTTAGCGCCATGAAAATCGGTCCCCCCTGACTTTATAAAATCAAAATCTTCAATATACTCAGCACAACGGAGCTTTTCTTCCTCAGAAAAAGAGGGATAATAACACTCCATACCATCCAAGCCCAATTCCTTTAGCTTTTTCAGCAACATACGGGTATTTACTTCTGAATAACCTTTAAATCCAATCTTTAAGTGATAATGAGCCAGAAATGCTTTTCCTCCGGCAGCATGAATAGCGCTAAATGCGGCTTCCGGTTGTATGAGTTCCCCGTTTATGTAATCTATCTTATCCAGATAATTTATCCAGGAATTTCTCACACTCTTCGCAAGTCCTTTAGCCACCAGACATTTAGCAATAGCCTGCCTGTCCATGTACCCTCCGGTGACAAATGGCTCTACATCTTCCGGACCAATTGCAACGCCCATAGAACGGAGTTTTTTAAAAACCTGCAAAAGCCTGTCTGATCTATTCTGCCGGTAATTTGTATATATCCGTTTAAACCCTTCACTTTGTGGATCAATTCCCAGTCCGAGTATATGAATCAGGCGATTTTTACCAAATGTCGCACTAAATTCAATCCCGTTAATAAAAGTAACACCCAGTCTGTCTGCTTCATGTTGCGCTTCATCGAGACCGTCAATACTATCATGATCTGTTATGGCAACAGCCAGGAGCCCTGTTTCTTTTGCCTGGTAAATCAACTCCTTGGGAGTAACGGTTCCATCAGAAACTGTTGTATGCGTATGTAAATCTATCATGATATCCCCTTATTGCTTCTTACTTTATTAAAAATAGCCGGCACAAAAATACACTTCTAATGGTTGATTTAAAACTTTTGTTAACTCTCAGCAGGCCAACGTGCATAATTATTGAGGCTGTATGGGTTTTAGTGGGCATAATAAAGCACCACGAAGCGCTCAGAGGGTGTTCTCCCGCCAAGCCATACTTTTTAATAGAGCTGTCTCAAAAGTATTTGGGTTCATAGAATAATTTACGAATGGTAGGTAGGATACTAATCACCCCCATCCCACCACCTTTGTACGTAGTTCTCACAATTTGCAAGTTACGTATTTTATTGACTTTTGATACGGTCTTTTTTATTGACCAATACCGTCGTTTTTGGGGGACCATGGACGACATGTCATTCTCCACATACACATAGGACACCATATCGAGCGAGCCAAAAAAACCAAACCAATGTTCGAGACCATACGTTGTAGGGTCATTTTTACGGCTACATTAAGATTTACCTTTGGTCTTACATCTAAATTATCAATATTTTTGGCTCCTGCATTATCAAGCGCCCAATCCCAGCCTAAATGCCATTTACCAATGTATCCCGTGGCCATTGGCAGCCATATTTACCGGTTTGGGATAGGGATTTTCCTTCCGGATTAAAACATTTTACATCACCGTAACCCAAATCAACGGCTAAAATATAGATGATATTTGGAGATTGGCTTTTACCTGCATCTTTTCCCCTGGCTTCAACTTTATACAGTTGAGCTGCTATTGCTATTAGTGTTAATATCAATAAAAAGTATGAATTTCATATCTTAAACTATGGTGGTTATATAAGCATGTTTGATTTTATTCGTTCTAAGCATTCATTAATACTATCAAGTTCTTGTTTTTGAAAAACAGAGAAATCATAAGTCACAACCGCATGGTCATTTTTATCGCAGTTTCAATTCTAACATCCAGCAAGTCTTCAATTTCTATCTTTCGGGGCTTTTTAGACGTATTTACTGTATTCTATTACATCATTCCCAAATGAAATGAAAATTCTTTCTTTTGTTAACTCTTTTCCAAACAAGCTTTGAATAATATGTAAAACTCCACCAATAGCAAGAATATACCAAATGGATTTAATTTGAAACCTGATTTGTACCATCCGAATAACCCGATAAGTATTAGAATTATTCCGTAAATGTACATTGCTCTTATTCGGGAAGGGCTTAATCTTGGACTTACACTATATTTTATCAGCGTTTTTATATTCATTCTTATTTAGCTGCTAATTACTTCCTGTAATCCACTTTTTCGCATCATACCTGTGGGGTTCATCGTCAAAGAACCGTGCTCCCTCACCTATTTTATTGTAATCCCCAATGTCGTTCCGGGCATTTTCTACCAGCTGTAGCAGCGCTTTAACTTCCCCGGGATGTGTTTTTGCCACATCAGTGGTTTCACCAATATCGTTTTCAAGGTCATACAACTGATGCTCCGGGATTTCCAGTACATCATGCAACTTCCATTTTGATGCATGAGCCAGAAAGCCACACCACTCAGGTGCCTGCGGACGTTTTAGAACCAATTTCCATTTCCCCTTTCGAACGGCCTGTAGGTGAGTAAGGAAATAGTAGTAATAAATACGTTCCTCGTCGAAACGTTCTTTTTCCCCAGTAATTAAAGAGCTAATATCTTCTCCGTCAATAATCCGGTCGTTGGGAATTTCTACACCTGCCATTACGCAAAAAGTGGGCAGAATATCCATGCTGGTGGTAATTTCATTGCAAGTTTTACCCTTAGGAATCAAGCCCGGAGCCCACATTACACAGGGCACTCTAACGCCGCCTTCCCAGGTGGTTACCTTGCCTCCACGCAAGGGAGCTGCACTACCTGCATTCTCTCCTCGAACCAGCCAGGGACCATTGTCGCTCGTAAAAATAACAACCGTATTCTTGTCTAAACCATATTCTTTTACAGCTTTAAGAATCTCCCCGGTACTCCAATCCAGTTCACCTATTACATCGCCATACAATCCACGTTCCGATTTTCCCTTGAATGCTTCGGATGCCCCTAGTTTGGTATGCGGCATGGTATGGGCAAGGTAGAGAAAGAAAGGATTCTCTTTGTTTTGTTCAATAAAATTTATTGCTTCGGCATGGTATTTTTGTACCAGAAGATCCATCCCAGCCTTTTTTTCAACGACTTCGCGATTACGCCAGAGATCGATGTGTCCACCATCATTTCCGCTTCCTGTTCCAAACCAATAATCAAAGCCGAAGTTGTCGGGATAGATATCATCCCTGGCAAACCCGGCTTTATGTCCATTCATATCCCACTTCCCAATACAGGCCGTTGAATATCCGGCTTGTTTTAACAATGAAGACAGCATAATTTCTTTGGGGTGAACCATGGGGTGATTACGCTTAATATTCCCAACTTCGGCTACACGCATCGGATAACAGCCGGTGTTGAGAGCTGTACGGGAAGGGCCACAAATGGGCTGCACATAGAAATTAGTAAAGCGCATACCTTCTTTTGCCATTTTGTCGATTTGCGGAGTTTTTATATTGGGTGAACCATAACAGCCCAGATCTTGATAGCCCTGATCATCAGTGAAAATGATGATGAAATTTGGTTTTCGCTCATTTTTCTGCTGAGTACAAGAGAAAAACAAAAGAATACAACTGAATATAACAATTGGTTTAAACATCTTGTCTATAGTTAGTTTCACTCTTTATTTAATTGTAATGCAAGTGCTTTAGAATTATCAACATGTCCTGCCGGACGCGCATTTTTTGTCACTTCGGCATCAAACTCCTGCATGGCTTTTTTCAATTGCGCAACAATATCGGGATACTGGTCTTTCAGATTGATTTGCTCGCCCATATCCATCTTTAGATTGTAAAGCGCTTCTTCCCCTTTAATAATACGGAGTTTCCAGTCTTTCCAGCGTACCGCTTCCAAAGTTCCCCAATGCGAATAAAAGAAATATTCGTGCGGACTATCTGCTCCATCCAGTAACACAGGCAGAATATCTTTGCCATCAATAATGCGGTCGTTGGGAATTTCAGCGCCAATTAATTTTGCAAAGGTTGGCAACAAATCCATTGTGGTGAGTAGCTTATCAATTTGGCTGCCGCCTTTAATTTTTCCGGGCCAGCGAATTACTGTTGGCATACGCATACCACCTTCCAGAGTCTGGGTTTTACGTCCCGACAATGGCTTTGCAGAGCCCCTTTTTCCTGCTGGTCCGTTATCGCTGGTAAATAATACGATTGTATTCTCATCAATGCCTTGCTCTTTTAGGGCCGCAAGAATTTCTCCCACCGACCAGTCGATTTCATAAATTGCAGTTGAATATAATTCCGGCGATGCTTGTACACCATTCGCTAATACCTGGGCATATTCTTCTTTAATTTCGGGCGAGGCTGCCAAGGGGCCATGCGGAATGGGGTGAGGAACATAAAGAAAGAAGTTTTCATTTTTATGGTCTTTTATGAATTTCACAGCTCGTTCCGTAATCCTTCGGGTTAAATAATCATCGTCCGGGTCAAGTTCAATTACTTCTTCCATTTCCAAAAGCGGAAGCGGCGGAAAGTTAAAATATTTTTGTCGCGCATGACGGGGTGATATGTCGTGGCTGTATGGCAAACCAAAGTACTCTTCAAAACCCTGGCGGGTTGGTAAAAACTCCGGCTGATCACCCAGATGCCATTTACCAAACATCCCGGTACGGTAACCCACCGATTGCGCAATTTCGGCAATGGTAATTTCATCGGGATTCAGGCCATTACCATCGGCTGCCAGGCAAACCGGGAATCGCTTTCCGGGAGGGACATTAGGTAGCTCCACCGCCAAACCCGAGGGTGGTTCCATACTTACCCGTCGTGGGTAACAGCCGGTCATGAGTGCTGCACGCGAAGGCGTACAAACCGGAGCAGCCACATAAAAACTGGTGAGCATGGCACCTTCCTCCGCCATTTTATCGATGTTAGGGGTATAAACGTGCGCTCCTCCAAAACAGCTCAAATCACCATAGCCTTGATCGTCGGTAAAGATGATCACAAGGTTAGGAGACTTTTCTCCCGGCTCTTTTTTTTCAGTTTTTGGCGTGCAGTTTGTTCCTGCAAAAAGCAGCAAAACCAAAACGCTCTTAAATATCTGATTGGTTTTCATCATAAAATTTATTTAACCGAATATTTTTCTCTTAATTCAGTTAATCTCGCATCCATCTTGGCAACAATTTCAGGATGGTCATTCACTATATTTTGGGTTTGATTGGGATCAGTTTCCAGATTATACAATTGTGCAGAAGGCGCCTCTTCTTTCAACTTTCCATTTTCCATATCGCTATTCTTACCACCTACGAACTCTACTCCTGCAGGTCCTCCCCAGGCATGATGTTCAGGCTTGGAACCATTAAATCCACCACTGCCTTGCGCTGGGATGTACATCCATTTCCCTTGTCGAAGGGATAAATTTGTAGCTTTTCTTGGAGCCAAAAGGAGTTCTTCACGTACAGTTCCCTCTTCTCCCAGAAATGCAGGTAAAACATTCACACTATTTTTGTCGGCCAGCGACAGGCTTTCTTCCTGACCGGTAAGAGCCGCAAAGGTAGCCAGCATATCCAGCGATGAAATTAGCTGATCGGAAACCGTATTTTCAGGAACTTTGCCAGGCCATTTTACAATAAAAGGAACCCGGTGTCCGCCTTCCCATACACCAAACTTAAAGCCAAGTAAATCTCCGTTTATTTTGTGTCCTTTTTCAACAGCAATTCGGCCACCCAGGTTGAGCATCCCACCATTGTCACTGGTAAAAACAATCATGGTATTTTCGGTCAATCCATTTTCTTCGAGCGATTTTACCAACTCTCCTACCATCCAGTCCAATTCGTGAATATAGTCGCCATAAAGGCCGGCCTGACTAGTCCCTTTAAAACGAGGTGCAGGCGTAAAAGGATGATGGATATTGGTTGTTGCAAAATAAAGGAAGAATGGATTCTCTTTGTTTTGGGTAATCCAATCTGTTGCTTTTTCAGTTAAGTAAGTCCCTGTTTTTTCATCGTCGTAGATTTTATGCGCCTCTAATGCCCCTGCAAATAAATTGTCACTCTTTTTGGAAGCTTCTTTGGGGAAAGTAGGTGTTGGCGAAGGTTTTAAATCGCCTTTATAATTTCTGCCTAAATAAACCAATGGATCGTTCGCATCGTATCCAACTACGGTTTTATTTTCAACATAAACAAACGGGCTGCCACTGTTTACAAAGGGAACACCCCAATAGTAGTCGAATCCCACTTCGTTGGGGCCAGCTCCGAGTGGTACTTGCCAGTCGTTCTCTTCTGTGCCAAATCCTAAATGCCATTTTCCCAAACAAGCGGTTTGGTAGCCTTTATTCTGAAATACCTTACCTACTGTAAGTGTGGTCGTATCAATAAGAAGTTTATTTAAGGTAGCTAAAGGTCCCCAGCTGTCAATTCTTATAGGGTATTCACCTGTTAGCAGCGCATAGCGCGAAGGCGTACAAACCGCTGAAGCGGTGTGCGCATCAGTAAATCGGCGACCTTCCTCTGCAAGCTTATCAATATTGGGTGTCTGTACTTTTGTGGCACCCTGGCAACTCAAATCACCATAGCCAAGGTCATCAGCATAAATGAGGATAACATTGGGGAGGATTTGTTTTTCTTCTTGTGTTTGTTTCTGCGCACAGGAACAGATTAAACCTGTAAGAAGCAAAAAGCATAAATTAATTTTCATCATGTTTTTCATTTTATTAAAATGATTTGTTTCTAAGGTATAAGATGGAACTCGCCTGATTTTAATAAATCGCCAATGTGTGAAGACTCTCTCATGCTCGCTTTATTCATTTAAAGTTTAGTTACATTCAAAACTACAAATAGCAGAAACTAATGTAAAAGGTGAATGTTGCAAACCTGTGGGCAGATGTTGCAATTTAAACCATATCAGCCTTTTTATGTCCTAAATACCAATTAAACTTTGATTTACATTAAATTGTGTTGGTAGTAATTCCAGACCCTTTCGATAGTATAAATAGAGCAATGGAATCAGGCATCAAACAAATACAAGGGTAATTGAATTTAAATCCAGACGGTTTACACGTCGATAGAAAATTTATAATGAATAATATATACGACTCCAGTCGGAGTCCAACGGTCTTACATTACATTGTTTCCAAATTCAGAAACACAAGGTATCGACGTTATTCGTATAGCAACTATTTCTATATAGTATAATAAAGGCAGCCCATATGAGCTGCCTTAATTTGTAAATCACTTTAAATTATTGGACAACATTAATCGTCCAGTCATGCGTAGTACCATCGGCCGAATGCACCCGGTAAGTAAAAGAGCCGGCAGATAAGTCATTAATAATCCCGGCTACAGGAGCCCCATTTAAAGGTTCCACTTTCGTTCCGTAATGGTAGATTAAAAAACCTATACCGGTAAAGGTTTCCCCTGCATTTAAAGTTACCGTAGCAGTAAAGGCATCTTCATCGATTACCGCCGTGCCCGATGATACTGTAACCTTTCGTGTACCTGTTACAGTTGTCTCGTCCACATAATATTCTTCCAGTTTAACCCCGTCTTTTGTTTCGAGTTTGAACAATTGAACGTTGTTAATAAAAGCATTGTCGCCCCATTGTGCCATATCCATTTCAATGCGCGGATCGCAAGAAAAAAGCGATGCCATGAACAAGAATATGAATCCAAATTTTATAATATTTTTCATTGCATTAAATTTTAAGTTTATCATACACTATTAAAACCATCCCGGGTTTTGCTCCAAAGTTACGCCACCTTTTTCCTCGTAAAAATCGATTTCCTTTTTAGGGATAGCTTCTAGATAATCTCTGTTTGGGTCGATATAATAGCCCCTGCCTGTTTCTGTAAAATCGGCATTTTTAAACAATGTATTCATATATTCACCTCTTACATCAACATTTTGCCCAAGGTGTAATTTAAGCGATGCCAATTGGCTTTGTGCATATCCGGCAGCAAGCACACGCTCGTCGTCGTTCCAAAAATCTTCGAACTCCTGGTAATACGCGCCTACAGGCTTATAACCATTTACCACATCTTCGTAAATGGCCCAGCGTTTTAGGTCCGTTCTTCTGTAATTTTCCAGTATTAATTCCACCCGGCGTTCGCGGCGTATTTCATTTAAAATATTTGAAGCAGCAGGATCATAACCCTGGGCCACAGAATAGGTAACACTCCATGCATTGGCTTCGGCCATGTTCAGGTGTGTCATTCCAACGCGATCACGAATCACATTCACCGATTTATCAATATCTGTCTGGGTGATGCTTCCCAGCATCGCTTTCGCCTCGGCATAATTTAATAAAGCTTCGGCATAACGGATCATGATTTCATCCTGGTTATCGCCCCATTTGTCGACATAGTGATCACGCATGCCTTTAAATACTTTGTAACCACCACGTCCGGTAAAGGAGTTAGTTATATCCTGATATGGCCCTTTCGTCTGGTTTTCAGGAGCAACAGGAATAAACTGACCAGCGTAATCTGCAAAATTACCCCTGGCAGGTGAGTAAAGGGTTTGGTCCATTCGAGGATCGCGGGCAGCAATCAGGTTGGCCAGCTGGGTATAATCATAATCTACATCGGAAACACTTTCGGGTTTACCATCGGCCATTAGGTAATTATCAACAGCACTTTTAGTTAATCCACCACCATATGATGAACCACCGGCACCATGATTTCCGAATACATCCAAACCATAATCCATGTGTTTGTACAAGAATACACCTTTGGTGCCACTGTAATCCTGCTGGTTGAACAAATCGTAGTATTCCCATCCGGCCCTGCCTTTGTATATTTTGGTACCTTGATAGGCAATTAGCATTTCTCCGGCTTCTACTGCAGCATTTAAAAAGTTGGTACCATCGGCACCATCTACTTTAAACGTAGTGTTTTTTTGGCCATGGTAATATTCCCAACTACCCTCGAAAAGGCCTACACGGGTTTTAAAGGCCAGTGCACTTTGTTTGTTGATGCGTGGCGCTGTGGCAAAGCCTTCGTTTTTCCAATCCAGGTAATCTATGGCTTTGTCCAGATCTTCTATAATTTTAGTTGCAACAAAATCGCGGCTGTCGCGTGTTTTAAACAATTCTTCGCTTTCGGTTCCCAATACCTGATCGATATAAGGAACACCACCAAAATCATGCAGCAATATAAAGTAATGCCATGCCCTGATAAAATAAGCCTCGCCAATATATTGCTTGGCTTCATCATCCAGTTCTACGAGTTTGTCCTGGCTATTCAAAACATAATTTACCTGTCGGATATAGGAATAACGATTGTTCCAGGTACCATTGGTTTCGCTGGCTGCCCCACTATTCGAGTGCTGCATTTCGTTGGAACCAGGGTCTTCAGCTAAAAAGTTATCGGTACCATTTTCTGCACTACTCACAATATTTTGGTTGGATAAAACATTGTTGTACAAACCATTTACATAGGTTTTAAAATCAGCGGCCTTTGTAAAAAAGGTGGCATCGCTCATGGCATCTTCCGGATACTTATCCAGAATACTGTCGTCACAGGCCGACATGGAAAAAATCAACCCGGTAATTATTATTGTGTATAATAGTATTCTTTTCATTTTTTTAAATTTTTAATGTTAGATACCCACTTTTACACCAAATGAGAATATGCGCGATGGCGGATAAGTTCCAAAATCTTCTTCAAATTGGATGGGATCGAAATGATTCGCCCATGATTTGAAATACACCATACCCAGGTTCTCGCCACTGATATTTACAGCCAGGCTGCGTAACCTTAGTTTCGAGACTATTGAAGCAGGTAACTGGTAACTTAAGTTCACATTTTTAATTCTCAGATGCGCCATATTGTGCGCATAATGGTCATTGGCGTTTCTTTCCCAAATCTGATTATAGTTAAAATCGTACGACCTTGGGAAAAAGGCATCCTGGTTATTTAAATTCCAGGTTCCTCCCAATTCTGCCTGTTGTTTGGTGTAAAAATTCTTTGAAACCATCACATACTTTCTTCGGGTATACAGCGTTTGTTTCCCCACCCCATCAAAGAGGGCAGAAAGAGTAAGACCTTTCCAGCTGGCGTTTAACGCAATGTGGTATTTGTAGCGTGGATAATTATAACCTAACAGTTTACGGTCGCCTTGCGAATACCAATAACTTCCTTGTCCGTTGTTTACCAAGCCATCGCCGTTGGTGTCGGCAAAGTTAAAATCACCCGGGTAAAACCATCCGTTTCTCCATAAAACAGTATTTTGAAAATCTTCAGGTGTTTCGCCAATTCCGCCCCAGGTATATCCGTATAATTCGCCAAATACTTGCCCTGGTGTCCATCCTGAGCGGGCTCCTGTCTCATTTTCTTCGTATTCAACTACGTAACCAATATAATCCGAAACGCCGGCACGAACACTGTACCTGATCGGATCTCCTGCCACATTAAAGGCTCTATCGCTCCAGGTTGCCGACATTTCCCATCCACGGGTTTCTGAAACGGCATTATTTTTCTTGGGTCCTGTGGTTCCCAAAACTTCTGAATATTGTTGGGCAGGTCCCTGTTGATCGAATACTGTTCTTTGGAACCAGTCGTATTCAACTTTTAAGCGGTTTTTTAAGGCGGCAGCCTCTACACCGAAACCAATGGTACGCGGTTTTGTCCAGGTAAGGTCGTCAGAAATAATACCCGGCATGCTTACATAAGGAAGTCGTCCTCCGTCTAAAATAACAGGCGTTTGGGCATTGGTACCCATAGTAGGTAAATAGGCGTAATTGCTACCAGTATTGTTACCCAGCTTACCCCACGAACCTTTAATTTTAAACATGCTTACATAGTCTTTTAAAGGCCAGAAATTCTCGCGGGCTACATTGTAACCTGCCGATACCGATGGGAAAAATGCCCAGCGTGTATCTGGTGAATATTTGGAAGACGCATCGTAACGCATGTTGATATCCAGCAAGTAGGTTTCTTTGTAATTGTAGCTTACCCTTCCGAAGTAACCCTGGGTTGCCCACGAATAAATGACATCATCAACCACAGGGCTATCGCTGTAGGTTGTGCTTAAAGAAGGAACCGAATTGGTGTAGAATAAGCTGTTGTAACCATAAAGGCTGTTAAATTTATTTTCTTCTTCGTTGTAACCTGCCAAGAGCGTTAAGTCGTGTTTATTTACCTGCAGCTTGTAGGTGGCAACAAAGTTTAGAGAATGGTAATATTTATTTTTAGACCTTTCTTCTATATCATTAATTGATGGGCTGCGTCGGCTTGGCTTTGGTGTGCCATCAGCATCCCAACTATTAAAAACAAATGAAGTATTGTTATCAAACTGATGGTTTGTATTCCAGGTGTAATCACCCTTTATACTTAACCCTTTTACCGGTTTAAAATCAAAATTACCCGTTAACCATACATCATCGTTGGTATTGTTAAAAGATCCCGAAGCCCCACTAAGGTTGGGTACAATGGAAAACTCGTTGGGCGAGCCATTGTCGTCGTATGATGGTAAGGAAGGGAAAAAACCTACCGCATCAAAAAAGTTTCCATCATTTTGACCATTTCTCCAAATCCTGGGGCGTTCCGATTGTTGGCGTCCGTATTTTGAACTTACCCCCACACTTAACCAATCGGTAATGTCGGAATTTACTTTTATCAAAGCCGAATAGCGTTTCATCCAGTCAACCGGGCTTTCATAAACCCCCTGGTTATCGATATATCCCAAACTGGCATAATAGGTCGTTTTTTCGCTCCCTCCGTTTATGCTTACATTGTATTTTTTGTTAAACACATTGTCGCGAAAAGCGGTGTCGAATTGATCGTTATTGGCATTGTACTCGTATACACTGCCATATTTTCCACTGGGTAAGATAATGTTGGTGGTTGTAATTTCACCATCGATGTATTGTGTCATACGCTCAATGGCTTCATCACTCCAAAGTGGCGATCTCAAATGGTTATACCTTTGGTTATTTCTAAAAATAGCATTCACATCACTATTAACGGTTTCAGGAAGTCCAATAGGCGAACTTACAATCATATCGGCTGAGAAATTAATCTGCATTTTTTGGCTCTTTTTCCCCGATTTTGTGGTGATTAACACCACGCCGTTAGGCGCACGCGACCCATAAATAGCTGAAGCTGCGGCATCTTTTAATACCGAAATACTTTCCACATCGTTGGCATTTACCAAGTCGATATCCTGTGGAACGCCATCAACCAGTATTAATGGAGAACCTGAAGCATTAAATCCGGTAAACCCACGGATATTTAAACTGGACTCCGCATTGGGTGCACCCGATTTGGTTGTAATGTTTAATCCGGGAACCGAGGCAGAAAGCATTTCCGTCACCGATTTTACTGGCCGGTTTTCCAGGTCTTTGGAATCCACCATTTGTACGGCCGAAGTCAGGTTTACTTTCTTTTGGGTACCGTAACCGATCACCACTACTTCATCGAGTCCTAACGCTTCATCAAGCAAAGTAATATTGATGACAGACCGTGAAGCAACTTGCACTTCCTGAGACTGCATCCCAATAAAAGAAAATAATAATACGGCATCGGCAGGGATATCCGTTAGTGCATATTTCCCATTGATATCCGTTATTGTTCCTACGCTTGTACCTTTTAATAGTACAGTTACTCCGGGCAAAGGTTGTCCTGAGTTGTCGGTAACGATACCTTTAATGGCCAACTTTTCTGCCTGTTGTATTACGGTCACATCAAATAGTACGATTTGTTTGTCTAACACCTTAAAGCCTACATTAGTGTCCTCAAACAAGTCTTTAAGCACATTATCAAGTGGTTCTTTTTCGTAGTCCACATTTACGTTTCTATCCAGATCGACATATTCCGAACTGAATGCAATTTTAAATTCAGTTTTTTCCTGAATAATTTCCAACACTTCTCCAATGGTAGTTTTTTCCATTTTAACGGATAGGGTCGCTTTCTGACCATATCCCCCAATGGCAGAAAGCTGAGCCAAGCATACTGTTAATAAAAACACACTGATTTTCATAATCCGTAGAATTTTTCGTCCTACAAAAGAAGACGTACCTTCTCTTGCGATACCAACTTTTTTCATAAATTTGTATTTAGGTTAACTAGTGTGGCATCATAATGCTGATGCCGATTATTACATCTATTTAGGAAAGTGTGCCAGCACTTTCCTTTTTTTTACTTCATCCTGGATTCAAAATAAATTGTATCATTTCTATGATTTATATTTACTGCGGTTATATGCCTTAAAATATTAATCACATCATCAAACTCCTCATCTTCAATCGATATTGTTATTTTGTAATCTTTTAGTTCGTCTGTCACTTTAAACTTATAATTAAATCTTCTTTCCAGTTTTAAAGCTGCTTCGGAAAGGGGACAATCATAAATATTCAATATCCCTTTTCGCCAGGAGGTATATTTATCAACTTTTACGGTTTTACGGACAACCTTAGCTTTATCCCTTTCGTAAACTACCTGATGACCCGGCTTTAACAACAACTTCTTGGCCGATTTATTCACAAAAGACATTTCAACAGATCCTTCTTCTAGTATAACTGATGTTACATTGGAAGATGGGTAGGCCTCCACCTCAAACTTAGTCCCCAGCACTTGAACATCTACATCCTGGCTTCTTACATTTAATGGCATCCCGGCATTGTTTGAAATGTCAAAATAGGCCTGCCCCTCCAATTTTAGATCTCTGTTTGATTGAGCAAACTTATTATTGTAGGTAAGTACCGAACCGGAATTTAACCAGACTTCTGAATTATCGGGCAAAACGATCCTGGATACCTGTCCGTTATCGGCAACCACCCTGGTGTATAACGGACCTGCCAACATATCCTTTACCACAAAGCTACCCCCTCCTACAATTATTAACAACATAACTACCGCAGCATACTTGTATAAAGATCGTAACTTCTTTAACCTCATTAAATGGTTAAATTCATCCTTCATTATATGCGACTGAAACCGAATCAACCCTTTTTCGGTTTCCTTGCCCATCATTGACTTAGGAAGTTCCTTTTTCCAGGAAACCTTCTCATTTTTAAAAGTGATCTGGTTATCCTCGTTTTTCATCCAATCCAACAATTGTTTTTGTTCTGAATTCGAAGCCCTTCCTTCAAAATATTTTTGGATAATTTCTTTCATACTATAAATTCCTTCATTAGTAGTAGTCCATATTTTCAAAAACCCTACCTTATTTTTATACTTTTTTTTACTTTTTTTTACACTTATCATTTTAATTCAAGTTATAAACGACAATACTCGAATCGTATACCAGTTGTATATTAAAATGATGTATAATGCATTATTGACAACAACAGTTAATGCCAATACATAAGCACAGATTGATTTTTACCAATTGTTTTGATACGGAATCGGCATTATGTATTCATGCAATCTAAAGCACACTTTACCCATAGAATCATGTTATAAATTTTAATTCCATTTATTAATTTTTGTTAATTATTTAAACTACTTTTACATTGTAACGATTTTCCATTGATCCCTATATTAAATAATAAACTGCATGAACAACATAGAAATAAATAACAGTTTAAGTCAAGGTAATCCGGATGCTTTTTCTGTTATTTATAAAGAGCTTCATCCCAGAATGCGCAGTTACTGTCGATTATTTATTAAAGAAGCAGATCAAATCGAAGATATTGTTCAGGATTGTTTTGTGCACCTTTGGGACAAACGGGGCAATATTGATGTACAGAAATCCATTGAGAGCTATTTGTTTGTTATCCTGAGAAACAAGTGTTTAAAAGTATTGAAAGACCAACAGCTGCTAAAAAATGAAATTCCCATTGAAGAGTTGCCAATCCAGGAACTTCAGTTTTTATATCAACTAGATTTTCTTGAAAAAAAAGAAAAACCATTAGAGGAAAGACTTATTGTTTCCCTTAAAAAAGCCATTGACGAATTACCCCCTAAAAGGAAAAAGGTATTTATAAAAAGTAAGATTGAGGGGATGAAGCAAATTGATATTGCCGAAGAAATGGGCGTATCAGTTAAAGTCATCGAAAAACATATAAGTCAGGCAAAAAAACAGTTAAGGAAGAAACTTTTGAAAGAATATGCCATGCTTACAGCCGTTATTGCAATGATTTTACAGTAAAACAACCAAAGCCATACACAAACCGCTCTTTACAAAATGAGCGACCTCCTTCTTTAACTACGTAACGAATTGTAATTCCGAACAAAGTGAGCCTGCCTGTCGGGCAGATAGGGAATCTTAATTCAGATAATCCAAAAATTGTCATTAAACCCGGATGATGTATTCGAAATACGTCATGCGCATTTAAAACACCATAAAACAAGGCATTACCGAAACGAGGCCTCACTTGTCCCGATTACTTTAAGGAGCATCGTTCTGGTGAGTTGAAGTGAAGCAACGAAGTGTCTTGTTTTAAAGTAGGCTTTCCCTGTAAATCACTTTCGTGTATGGTTATACATTAAAAAATGAAATAATATTCAAAAGCTGTATCATTC
>NZ_JBNGOS010000068.1:6099-15992 GCF_050589685.1 Saccharicrinis sp. 156 | reverse complement strand
TTTGTCTTGTAGCGACCCCATAAATGCCGGTAGCCAGGTCATTTTGGCCGGTAGCGACCCCATAAATGCCGGTAGCAGGGTCATTTTGGCCGGTAGCGACCTCATAAAAGCCGGTAACCCGGCACTGTGTGAAACAGAAACATGTGTAAATACCGAAAATCCATAGTTCGTGTATAAAATGGATGCTTTTATGGCAATAATAATTCTTTTCGTAAAAAGAAATAGGCTGTCGTATGGAAGTAGCGGATAGATTTTTTAACTTATTGATTCAAATTTTAAAACTAATATTATGGGAAACAAAAGTAGTATTAATGACAAATTAGAGTATTCGCGTGTTGCCATTTACAATGCACATGACGACGAAATTATCCGTGCCCGGTTTGCGCCTTTTGGCTTCGATGAAAATCGTCACCTGGCCAACAAGCAATTGTTTCAGGAAAGCAATGATTTGATCTTAAAAAACGAGCAGGAGAATGCCGAATGGAAACTAGCCAGCGAAGCATTTAATGAAACGCTGGGATCTTCCCGCAAGAAGTTACGCCGCATTCGGCAGTCGCTTAAGTTCTGGTATGATGCCGACACACCGGAAGCGGTTGAAATGGGTTTGTACAACAGTAAAATCAGTAAATATGCCGATTTTAAGAAAATAGCCCAAAACTTCTACTCCGTCTTGTTAAGCAAGGAAGAGGTATTGGCTAAGCTGGTTCCTTTTGGTTATACCGCTGAGTCTATCCTGGCAGATTCGGAAGAGGTAAATTCGCTGGACCAATTACGCAACAAACGGGAGCAAGAGAGCGGGGATGCACAGTATGCCACCAAAGAGCGTAATGCTAAATTGGATGAGCTGGATGAATGTGTTTCTGAAATGGTACGTCTGGCCCGTCTGATTTTTCGTGACGACGAGTCGCAATATCTTGAAAAATTAGGTATCACCTCGCGTTCTTAAACCCGGATGATGTATTAGAAATACGTCATGCGCATTTAAAACACCATAAAACAAGGCCTTGCCGAAACGAGGCCTCACTTGTCCCGATTACTTTAAGGAGCATCGTTCTGGTGAGTTGAAGTGAAGCAGCGGAGTGCCTTGTTTTAAAGTAATTTCAATGTGTAATAGAATTTCTAATGCATATTGCGGGTTACATATTATCCATACCAACAGCATGGGTATCCCCACCATAGTTTTCATTTTTTTCAGATTTAGATGAAGCATACAAGCCGGGCTAATCGAAGGTAACGACTACTTTGTCGAGAATTGGCCTGGATTCTTGATACGCAAAACACACGAGCAACTTGTATTTCCCCCTGTAATATTGATGCCTGATGCCACATACAGATACCTTGGTTTTCCATCCATCATCAGTATTTGCGGACGTTCGAATTTTTTGCCCCGAAGAATGGTGGCATTCTTTACGGACTCACTCCCCACATAGTGTTCGATCCTATCAAAGCCGAGTACGGGTATATCGAAATGGAGTCCATCCTCCGATTTCCATAAATATCCCTCTCCTTGGTGATTATTGGTTGTAAGGAAACAGACCTTTCCATCTTCAAAGAAAGCATAACCATCCTCAATCTCGGTATCATTGCCGGTCAGGTATTCTTTATGAAAAACGTATGGTCCTTCCAACTTATCAGCGATGGCTACCCCCATGCGCCTCACATCCCCCTTCTTCATCGCTTTGTAATATAAAAAATAACGGCCATCGGGATGGGCAAAGAGCGCCGGGTTATTCACCCCCACCACGGAGCCATGGCTCCAGATCAAAGAATCTGTGGGCGGTTCGAGGATCAATCCATGATCACCTGCCTTTTTCCAGGGACCTTCCGGGCTATTTGCAATCATCATTCCAATACGCTGCGAAGCCACCTTTTCGTTTCGGGAACCTCCGCTATTTGCAATGTAAAGCAACACGTATTGGTTGTTTACCCGATGAACATTGGGATTGTGAGGGGATTTTCTATCCCATGTATCTGTTTCAGTTCCCCTTATTACCACTTCTTTAAAAACAAAGGGGCCTTCCGGGCGATCGCTAACATATCGTGCGATTTCACAATGGGTGATCCATGCACCAAACCCTTCCTCGACGGGCCAGCGCGAAACAAAAAGATGTGTTTTGCCATTGGGGCCAATTACCGGTGATGCCCCCCAAACATGATAGCCTGGTTCTTCCACCGCTATCCCGGCATACTCCAGCCGATCTGCCCATGAGCGGTTAACCCGTTGTTCTTGCGCGCAAACACCCGTAAAGCGCAAAAACCCTGAAATACAAATCAGTGTAATAAGTAATTTTTTCCTCATCCTATATTTTTTATCACATGTCGCTTCCCCTTAATACGCCAATACTGAAGCAGGCGGCAGCGGCACTTTGTTTTCTTTACGCCATGTTACCAGTTCGTCCAGTAAATCATCTGCTATTGGCTTATTTGCGTCCACCAGATTTTCACTTTCCTTGAGGTCAGCTTCCAGGTTATATAATTCTGTTTTTCCATCATTCAGAAACTGAATCAGCTTCCATTTTCCTTTACGGATAATGGAACATGGCGGATTTTTGTAGGCACTTGCCAGGTGCCAGAACAGCGGACGTTCCTTTTCCTTTTTCCCGTTCAACAAAGGCACCAAACTTTGCCCATCCAGGGTTTCGTTATAATCGCTGATATTGGCCAGCTCCAGGAAAGTAGGAAAATAATCCATTCCGCAAATAGGCGTTTGTGAAATTCCCGGCGTAATCCGTCCTTTCCAGTTCGCAAATGCGGGCACGCGAATGCCCCCTTCGTACACCGTACCTTTTGCGCCCCGCAGGGTATTTGTGCTGCTTTGCAAACCGTTAAACCCGTTGTCGGAGGTAAATATCACAATCGTATTTTCACGCAATCCTTCTTTATCCAGGTAATCGAAAATTCGTTGTACGTTCTCATCAATGGACGCTATCATGGTGGCATAGCCCGCAATTTCCTCAAGCCTTTTGGTGCCTTGTCCCGTAACCGTATCCGGGGCTTTTTCCATAAATTTCCGCAACCACGCCGTGTTCCTGGGAACGGTGGGACGGTGTGGCGCATAATAGTGCAGGTTCACAAAAAATGGTTCGCTTTTGTTGCGCTTGATAAAATCAATGGCATCATCGGTCAACCTGTCGGTTAACCATTCGTCCCCTTCCTGATCATCTATAAACGGGTTTTTAAACGGCGCTTTATAGCCGCCACTTTCTGACTTATACCCTTGGTCATAACCACGGGCCGGATCGCCCCACCAGGTTCCACCTACGTTCTCGTCAAAACCACGTCCCCTGGGATAATATTTTTGGTAGTCTTGTTTATGTTTCGCCACCCAGGAGGTATCGCCATTGTCCGGTTGCTTTAGTTTTTGTTGAAATGGATAATCCTTTTCAGCTTCAGGATCTGGCCCCACAATATGCCATTTGCCCAAATGGATCAGTTTATACCCCGCCTCGTGCAATGGCTCGGCATACACCGGGTGCTCATGGCCAACCGTCCAGCGCGAGAATATATTGGTTTGGTCATTGCCGCGCTCCAATACCGGAACGTTATAAACACCGGTCCTGAATGACTGACGGCCGGTAAGCAACGCCGTCCGGGATGGCGAACAAGTTGGGTACATATAGGCATCGGTAAAAACGAGGCTTTCCCCTGCCAAATTATCCAGGTTAGGGGTTTCAAACCATTGGCTTCCCATAAAACCCACATCCTGCCAGCCCAAATCATCGGCCATAATGTAGATGATGTTGGGTTTTGTGTTACTTTCTTTCTGATTACAAGCCGATAACACGGCAATAGCTATTGGAATTATTGAAATGGTTTGAAGTATTCTTTTCATTATTTATTATTTAATCATTAGGTCTCCTTGCTCTTCCATCCACTGATGAATTGCTATTTTTAACTCCTGCAGCTTATCTGCATATACCCGGTCTTCAGCCAAGTTATTCATTTCTTCAGGATCGCTATTCAAATCGAAGAGCTGAAATTCGGGACGCTGTCTAAAACGCTGCACAAGGTCTCTTGCATTTTTATCATACCCAGCTTTAGTTAACCATGACAGATACATCTTACGCACATCTCTATCTTCAAACTTATCGACATGAAAATAATCGAAACCATTTATGGTGCGCACCGCATACAGGTTTTCAGGCGTTAAAGTCCATATTAGCTTATAGCGACCATCGGTAACAGCACGCGAAGAAAAAGCTGGTCCTTCCGGTCCGCTATTGTATATAAAAAATGCTTTCTCGCGGTGTTCTTTCTTTTTGCCTGCAATAAGCGGAAGCAGGCTTTCTCCATCCATAGACTCCGAAACTACGCCACCTGCTGCGTCTATTAATGTTGGCAAAATATCACAATATTTCCCAATAGCATCCGTTTCAAAATGAGCGGCATAAGGTTTTGGCCATTTCATTATACAGGCCGAACGAACACCTAAATCATAGGTTGTCCATTTTCCGCCGGGCATTCCCACACCATTTTCGTCTAAAACAATAAGCGCTGTACTTTCATCTAACTTATGTTTTTTAAGCGTTTCCCTGGCTTTTCCCACCTGCTCATCAAACAATCTAATTTCGGCCAGGTACTCTCTATAATAGTGACGGGTTTCTTTGGTATCCACTAAATTTTTGGGGAGCTTCAATTCATCCAGGTCCCAAAGTGAAGCATCCCCTGCATCCCAGGGAGAATGCGCATGAACCGAACAAATAATCAAACAGAAAGGTTGCTCTGGATTACGACTCACAAATTCTTCAACCCCCTCCCAATTTTCAGGCGCATTGCCGTGCAAAGTACAATTTGGCGTAAAACCATCAATAAATTCAAATGGATAAACAGACTTTGGCCTGAAATGACGTTTTCCCGTTAAGCCAACACGATAGCCCAATTTCTCCAAATGCTGAACAATACTCAATGTACCAGTTTTTGTTGCTGCATGATTGACGGTACAACCATTTTTATAAGGCGACATACCCGTGTATAATTCGGCACGGGTTGGAGCGCACATTGCCTCGGCTACAAACATGTTTGTAAAACGAATGCCCTCCTCTGCCAGTTTATCAATATGGGGTGTTGTTCCCGGGTTCTTCGAATTATAGCACCCAATATTTGAGGCACTTATATCATCGCCGAGTAGTATTAAAAAATTGGGTTGTGACGATTGACCATAAGCAGATGATACGATCCCAAACCACACAAAAATTAATCCTAATATATTATTCGAATAACTTTTCACTTTATACTTTTTGTTTTTAGGGTATTCACACGACCCATTTCACGATTCCCGCTCCCTTTTTCTTTGCCAATATTCAAGTCGCCCAATTCTGCACGGGCTTTTTCTGCTACCTTCATCAATTCTTCCACTTTCCCGGGATAATGTTTAATTACATTGAACTGCTCGCCCGGATCGCGCCGCATATTATAGAGTTCGGGTTCTTCAATAACTGTATTAATTCTTTTTCCACCATACCCATCGTTGCCCGGTGTTGTATTATACGAACCGTATGAATGTGGTAAAACTAGTTTCCAGTTGCCTTTTCTTACCGCATTTAGGTTGTTCTTGCCATAGTAATACAGTATGGTCTCTCTGGGAGTTTTTTCAAAATTGCCTTCAAAAAGCGGTGTTATGTCTACTCCATCAATTTTATTTTCAGAGAGTTTTCCTCCCGTTATCGATGCAAATGTAGGCAATAAATCAACCGCACAGGCCAATTTATTGCAGACTATACCTTCGGGAACTTTGTTCGGCCACTTAATAATAAAAGGCACCCTTTGTCCGCCTTCCCAACTGGTGGTTTTACCTTCTCGCAGTCCTCCTGCTGAGCCAGCATGGTTGCCGAAGTTTAACCAAGGCCCATTATCCGTTGTAAAAATGATGATTGTATTGTCAGTTAAGTTATTTTTCTCCAGGGCTTTCATGATTTCCCCTACCGACCAATCTATTTCCATCATAACATCGCCATACAACCCTTGTTCGCTTTTTCCTTTGAACTTATCGGATACGCCCAACGGAATATGGGCCATGGTATGGGCTGCGTAAAGAAAAAAGGGTGTGTCGGCATTTCGGTTAATAAAGTCAACTGCTTTTTCGGTGTACAGCGTGGTTAACTTGTCCTGATCGGCAATACTGGCAATGGTATCGATGGTTTCGTTTCCTTCGATTAAACGCAATGCAGGATACCTGCTGTTAGGTTTCTTTTCACCGGTAACATTCGAGTGTGGCCACATATCGTTTGAGTAAGGTAGGCCTAAAAACTCGTCGAAGCCATGCTGTAATGGCAAAAACGCTTCTTGCCACCCTAAGTGCCATTTACCCACACATGCCGTTGCATACCCCTGGTCATGAAACATTTCGGCCATAGTGTACTCTTTTGAATTAAGTCCTATTTTATGCCAGGGAAACAATGCCCCGGTTAATCCAATACGGTTGGGGTAGCAACCAGTCATCAATCCGGCACGCGACGCGCTGCAAACCGGCTGAGCTGCGTAAAAATTTGTGAACCGCATGCCATTGCCGGCCATTTCGTCGATATGGGGCGTTTGAAAGCCTGTAGCACCATAGCAGCCAACATCGCCATAACCTTCGTCGTCGATGAAGACAACGATAACGTTTGGTTTGAGAATTGTTTGTTTTGTCTTGTCTGGTGTGCACCCAAACAAAACGATAGTTAATAAGAATCCTCCAATATATGCTCTCATTTTCTTATACGTTTGATTATATGGTCTAATAATGAATTTCACCAATTATATTTTGAATTTTAGTGCGAGGTCAATACCCCTTCCGGATCAGGCACACGATTGGATGTGGTGGTTGCATCGCCATACCAATAAACCCCTACGCCGTAAGCCATATCGCAGTCGGTCCAGCTCCATACTTCCATATCTAGTTTTAAAGAACTACCAAACGGCATCACATCCAGGGCCCGCGTACGCGTTTCTGTGCTATATCCCAGCGTATTTTTCTCTCCAATTGCTGTTTTTCTATTCAACTTATTATACTTGTGGCTGCGTGGTTGTGCATGAAACGGGTGCTCGTAAAAATCGGTACTCATGCCTCCCCATGAATAGGCATAGTAATCTTCAGTACCCGTACCAAAAATCGACGGGAAGTCTTCGCCATCCACCCATATTTTTTCATCGCCTTCGCCCCACCATTTCTCCACCGGATTCATGATGGTAAGCGCATCGCCAACGTACACGCCTCTTCCTTTTAGCGTTACATAATTCCAATCGGAATATGGTCGTGTGGGCACAGGATACTGTCCCCGCCAGGCGGCATTAAAATACATGCTGTTTTCATCCCATTCCCAATCACCAACAACGGCTTTCAACTGAACATCCACCGATTCCTCACCCAGATTCAAAACCGTAACTTTGGCAGATTCCTGATAAGGCATCACCCAGCGGCAAGATAGTGTTCCGTCTTCACCCACGGTACGATACCAGCCCTGATAAGGGTTCAAACCGATTCCGGAACCAAAGAAATCACCCACAGGACACCAAACAGTTTGTTGTCCGTCAAACTCCATCTGAAGAACAACTGAACGCATCACCAATGAATCGGTATACGAACCCAACTTTAATGAAAGTGAACGTACAGCCGAAGTACCTTGAGGCAGAGCAACTGATTTTTCTTCCTCCGGAGCCAGGCTTTCATGGAGTTTTACATGTTTCCCTTCTTCCGTATTTACAGGGGCTAACAACGTTTCACACACCTGTTTAATTTGTCCTTGAGCCTGGTTAAAGTCTTCCAACGTAAAAGTTTTAATGGCTGTCCCTTCCGCATATTCCCTAAAGGTAAATTGATAGAAAAAAGGCCTTTCCGTTACCGTTATCTTACAACTTTTTGCATAAGGAATAGGGAAAAATGAAACCGCTGAACGCAAAGATTTGTGCGCCAATGGAAAAGGAATAAGTCCGGTTCCATCTAAAAGCCCCATCATATTTCCTTCCAGAACAGGCTCTGGTGATCCGTCCAAATAAAACTTGATGATACTATTAGTCCCCGGGTTTTTTGCATTCCTGAATGGCATCCATGTGCGCACTATTGCACCGGCTCCCTGATGGTCCATTAATACCCATTCTTGCTGCCCGTTGTTATCTTCAATACGAATAAAGTTACTGTCCTTTTCATTCGAGTTAAAATCTTTATTTATAAACCATCCTACAGTGTCTTCCGGATTTACAGAAGCACGGTTATAACTGCTTTCCTGTTTTAACCGGAAATCTTTCTCCGGGAAGCGGGCCACAGCCTCTCTGTCTATCATTTCTGTCAGAAGTGATTCAATACTTACCTCTTTGGGTGGCTGAGCGCATGCGCTCAACATTAGAATGGCCATCAAAAATAGACTTGATAATTGGTACATTTTTCCGGATTTATTCTTCATGGTGTTTATTTAGTTTTTAATGTTTTTTTGTTTTTCAAAAATAATTTTTATTTGGCCACTTTTCCCAATTCCTGATAGGACTTCAGAAGCTCTTTCATTTCTTTTACCTTTTCAGGAAATTCATGATAAAGGTTTGTGGTTTGCGAAGGGTCTTTTTCAAGATTATAAAGTTGGGCCGGTGGGGCATCTTCCTTTATTTTTCCATTTTCGATATCGCTATTCACTTCTCCTGCAAAGGTAATGGCTGCCGGACCTCCAAAAGCATGGGCACCGTGTTTTCCAGACGTAAAACCGCCACCTCCTTGCGCGCCAATATAAATCCAACTGTCCTTGCGAATGGCCAGGTGTGTTTTTCTTTGAGCAGCCAGTAGCACTTCGGTCCGTATTTGTTTGTTGGTTTGTCCGGTAATGGCGCCCAACATATTTTCACTATCCTGCCCCTGGCCTTTCTCAAGTTTTTGCCCGGTAAGTGCTGCTAAGGTGGCCAGCATATCCACATTGCAAATCAACTGTTCCGACACGGTACCTGCTTGAATCTTCTCCGGCCAATGCGCGATAAAGGGAATTCGGTGTCCGCCCTCCCAGGCATCAAACTTAAAGCCCAACAAATCGCCATTTAATCGGTGTCCTTGTCCCCAGGCCTTTTGACCGGTAGCATTAAACATCCCGCCATTGTCGCTGGTGAAAATTACAAGGGTATTTTCGGCTACCCCCATCTCTTCCAGTGTTTGCATCACTTCCCCCACAATCCAATCCAACTCATGCACAAAATCGCCATACAATCCACATTTACTAGATCCCACAAACTGCGGTGCTGGTGTAAACGGATGGTGAATATTGGTGGTGGCATAATACAAAAAGAAAGGTTTCTCTTTTTGTCCTTTCATCCAGTCAAGCGCCTTCCCTTTTAAATGCGTTCCCACTTCATCATCAACATATAACTCATGTGCCTTATCTGCTCCACCAATGGCATCCAATTTCATTTTTTCGAAAACGGCTGCCGTTTTGGCACTTTTACCGTAAACAAAAGGGTCGTCTTCTGCATAACCTACCACATTGTGGTTTTCGACATAAACAAAAGGAGGATGACTGTTTACCACGGGAACCCCATAATAATAATCGAAGCCCAGTTCGTTAGGTCCCGGAGTTAATGGTTTATTCCAATCAACGGGTTCCGTTGTTCCAAAGCCAAGGTGCCACTTGCCAATACAAGCTGTTGTGTAACCAGCCTTTTTAAGTACCGAGGCAATGGTTGTTTTTTGTGTATCGATTATCAGTTTATTTTTAAGGAACACGGGATTATTCAGGTTTCCGTGGCGCACGGGGTATTCGCCGGTAAGCAAAGCATAACGCGAAGGGCTGCACACTGCCGATGCGGAATGGGCATCGGTAAACATCCGGCCTTCCCTGGCCAGTTTATCGATGTTGGGCGTATGCAGTTTGGTGGCTCCATAACAACCCAGGTCGCCATAGCCTAAATCATCGGCATTAATTAAAACGATATTGGGTAGTTGT
>NZ_JBNGOS010000068.1:0-6003 GCF_050589685.1 Saccharicrinis sp. 156 | reverse complement strand
TGGCATCCAATCGGAGAAGCAGATTTCTATTTATTCATAACTAATTTAATCGCCTTCTCGGCAAAACGTTCCCCCATTACCTTATATCCGTCTACCGACATGTGCAAGTCATTATTAATTTCTATTCCTTTGTTGTTTAAGCCATCGTTTAAATCGTCGGTGTTTATCCATTCGAAACGAGCATCCGATTCGGCTACTTTTACCTGAATATCCCGAATCATCGTCCAGTGTTGATACTTCTCATTCAACATATCGTAATCGCTTAAACGGCCAATTACAAAGTTTATGTCATTGCGTTTCAAATTGGTGCTTAATTGCTCGTACAATCCCTGCAAGCTGGCTTCGTACACTTCGCCGTGTTTTTCTTTGGCATCGCGTTCTCCCTGCATCCAAATAAAAGTTACGCTTGCTACTTTCTCATTTTCGATGGCCGCAAAAACTTTTACCATCAATGAATCGTACAAATCGGGATTGGCTTTTGGTTCCAGGCCATCTTTTGGTTTCCAATCACGATACCAGCGCCGTATCGGTTGGCCACCCAAGGCATCTTTTACGACAATACAGTTCTCTGCCCCAAATTCAGCTTCAATAGCCGGAGTAAAAGTATCGTCGGGATTTAAACGGGCCATATTCGATTGCCCGGAAAGGATAAAAAAGTGTTTGCCCGGTTGTTTTGGTGCACACGAAGCAAGTGCTGTTATCAATAAAATATTTAAAACAAATAACTTAAAATTCATTGTACGTTTCTTTTAATAATTCGGAATTAATTCTATTTCTCATTTCCCCGGTAATGCGGACTCCCTTTCAGCCACTCGTAATCTTTGTACTGGTATTCATCCTTATTGCCCTCTCCTTTTGGAAGGTTCTCCCATGAAGGTGGCAGGCTGTATTGGTCCAGTTCTTTCCATCGCCCTAACATTTGTTGTGCGCGTTCCGGTTGGCTTTGGGATAAATCGTTTGTTTCAGCCAAGTCTTCTTTCAGATTAAACAGTTGCACCTTTTCTTTTTGCACAATCAGCTTATAATCACCTACACGGAGAATTCCGCTTTGTTCCTTGTAATTACGGCCAATACGCCAGAAAAGCTCTTCGTGTGGAGCATCTTTCGACTGACCGGTAAAATACGGAGTGATATCAGCACCGTCCAAATTTGTTTTTGATAAGTTGCCACCGGCAAGAGCCACCGACGTGGCGCCTATATCAAGCGTAGTAACCGGAGCATCCAAAACAGTGCCTGGTTCAATATGTCCCGGCCAACTCACCACGAAAGGTACACGCAGGCCGCCCTCGTAGCTGGACCATTTGGCACCACGCAGCGGCCGATTATCGCTGGTGCGTTTCATTCCTCCATTATCGCTTAAAAACCATACAATGGTATTTTCTGCTAGATTCAGGCGCTGAAGTGTTTCGGTCAACGCTCCCACCCCCTTGTCAAATTCGTAGGTCATGGCTGCATAGATGGAACGAATATCTGGTTTGACGCCGGGAATTTGGGTCATGTCTTCCGGTGAAAACAGAGCCATGGTTTCTTCCGGTGCCTCCATATACTCATGAGGCGCATTGTACGACATGAACAGAAAAAACGGTTTATCCTTATGCTTTTCTATAAAAGTAACGCCAAGGTCTGTTAATTCATGGGTTAAATACTGGTCCCACTCAATAGGCTCATCATTATGTATCATGGGCATGGTATGGTGCATATCGCGCATACCCCAGGGTTTGGGCGTAGCAGTGTATTTGCCGTTGTACGATGGGTGGTCCATCGGAAAATACAGGTGGCCACCGCTAAGAAATCCATACCAATGGTCGTAACCCATTTTGTTGGGATGCTGGTGAGGAGCTGTTCCCATGTGCCATTTGCCAACACCGCCGGTAACATAACCCTGCTCTTGCATGTAAGATGCCACAGTTTTAACAGTAGCGGGAAGTCCTTGTCTTTCATCCAATGGTGCGCCGGGATTGCCGTACCATCCAAAGGAAGACTGTATGCGCCCGGTAATAAATCCGGCGCGCGAAGGACCGCACATGGGGCCGGTAACATACCCCGATGAAAATACAGCTCCGTTCTCAGCCAGTTTATCGATATGTGGCGTTGGAATATCCTTGCATCCATTGTAGCCCACATCGGCATACCCCAGATCGTCGGCCATAATAACAACCACATTAGGAGGGATAGACAGTTTTGTATTTTTTGCACAACTACTACCTATTAGAGATAGAAAAATGGCAGATAACAATATAAATCCTACGAGATTTTTTATCATGTTTTTAAAATTAGATAAAAGGCTCATTGATTAGAGATAATATCGACTTGATAACTATTGCTGTCAAACTAAGATTTTTTATTAGGTATTATGAATCTCTTCACTTGATGAATATCCACATAATAAAGACTGCTCATGACTCATTTTAATCTTTATTGTCCAATGGCCTTTGACGTACCTCCAGACCTAGTAAGACAATAAAAAACTCAATTACAATTCGGTTATCTTCTTCTTTGATTTCTTTCTGCTTTAGTCATATAAGTATCTAATATGGCTTTCATTTCCTCAACAACCTTGGGATACAGCTTATAAAGGTTTGTGGTCTGTTCTACATCTTCTTCCAAGTTATAAAGTTGTGCCGGAGGTGCATTTTGTTTTATTTTTCCATTCTCAATGTCACTATTTTCCTTTCCAGAAAGGGTAACGGCATAAGGACCACCGATGGCATGCGGATTTTTTTTGTTATAACTAAAACCGCCACTTCCCTGTGCATCTATATACATCCATTTCCCTTTCCGAACAGCCAGATTTTTGCCTTGACGCGGTGCAAGAATCAAATGATCTCTATCTAACTCGGCTTCTACATCTAAAAGGGCAGGTAAAATATTTATGCCGTCCATCACGTTATTATCCTCTAATTGTTGAGCTGTTAGAGCGGCAAAGGTTGATAACATATCTACATTACAAATTAATTCGTCTGACACACTATTGGCTTTAATCTTTTCAGGCCATCGGGCAATAAAAGGTACTCGGTGTCCACCTTCCCAAGCCCCAAACTTATAGCCTAATAAATCACCATTTTTATAGTGTCCTGCTTCCAATGCTATTTTACTGGCCTCATTTAACATCCCTCCATTATCACTTGTAAACACAACCAGCGTATTATCCCTTAGGTTATTTACTTCCAGGTATTTCATTAGTTCCCCAACCATCCAGTCGAGTTCGTGAATAAAATCGCCATACAAACCACACTGGCTTGTTCCTTTAAACTTAGGATTTGGCGTATATGGATGATGAACATTGGTGGTAGAAAAATAAAGAAAGAAAGGTTTTTCCTTATTCTTATCTATCCATTTAACCGCCTTTTCTGTGAGCAAAGTCCCGGTACGCTCATCATCATAAAGTTTATGTGCTTCCAAAGCCCCTGAGAATTTATTCGGTGTTTTACGACCTGCTTCTTCTGGAAAAGTAGGGGTAGGAGAAACAGGCTGCCCATTATAAACAATTGGATCTTTAGGGTCCCATCCTACAATCCTATCATTTTCGACATACACATAAGGACTGCCACTATTAACATTGGGTACCCCAAAATAATAATCGAAACCTACTGCCAGAGGTCCTATTTTTAGGGGCTTGCTAAAGTCGTTTTTCTCCAATCCAAAACCCAAATGCCACTTTCCAATACAAGCGGTAGCATAGTTCTTATTTTTAAATACTTTTCCAATGGTATTTTGGGTTGTATCGATAATCAGACTGGCATCTGTAGGGAGTGGCCCCCAAGTACCATATCCATTTTTAGCCCGAAGGGGGTATTGTCCGGTTAGCAATGCATAACGCGAAGGTGTACAAACGGCTGATGCCGAATGCGCATCGGTAAACATCATACCTTCACTGGCAAGTTTGTCAATATTAGGAGTCTGAACTTTAGTTGCCCCGTAACAACCTACATCGCCGTAGCCTAAATCATCTACAAAGATAAAGACAACGTTGGGGTTTTCTTGTGCCATCAATCCAATATAGTTAACGCAACAAAAAAGAATAATGATGCATCTTAAACTGGATTTCACTTTCTGTTTCAATTTCATATCTTTATTGTTCATTTTCCTGAATATTTTCAAAAGGGGGCACTCTTTGGTCACTTCCAATTACATTAACATCCCCAAGTTCTGCCCGTACCCTATCGGCTTCTTCCAGTAATTCTTCAACTATTTCGGGATGTTGTTTCGAAACATTTTGCAACTCGCCCATATCAGTATCAAGGTTGAACAGTAGTGTTTTTGTCAAGGCTTCCAAACCTTTGCACGAGATGTTTTTCAAGTAGTTGCCACTAAATGGTTTTTCTTTCGTTTTCTGAGACCAGAAAGGCTGATCTTCCAATGTACGTGGCAAATGTAGTTTCCATGGGCCTTTTCGTACAGCCTGTAAGTTCATTCCGTTGTAATAATAGTAGTATTCCTGCGTTGGTTCTCCTTTCCCAGCTTCAAGAATTGGTAGAATATCTCCTCCATCATAAATGCGGTCCTTAGGCATTTCAGCACCTGCCAGCGCTGCGATAGTCGGAAACAAATCCATCGATGAAAGCCTGGTATTACAATCTCCTTCAGCAATTTTCCCACGCCAACGGAAGATGGCAGGAATACGGAAACCGCCTTCCATTGTACAGTATTTACCACCATTAAGCGGTCCGGCAGAACCCCCAAAATGACAAATGGCCGGTCCATTGTCGGAAAGAAAGATAACCATCGTGTTTTTGGCCATTTTCAGTTTATCCAAAGCATCCATAACCTTTCCTACATAATGGTCTAACTCTTGCACATAATCGCCATACAAACTTCCTTTGGATGTACCTTTAAACCCATCACTAGGTAAAATGGGCGAATGTACCGCATTATGTGCCAGATAAAGGAAGAAAGGCTCGTCTTTATTTTCGGTCATAAACCGTATGGCTCGTTTGGTGTATTTCTCCATCAACGTTTCAAAAACAACATCCTCTTCTACCATCTCTTTTCCTTCGTACAGATGGCGGTAGGCTGGGGCGTGCGTTACCCAATTCGACTCAATGCCATAAAATTCATCAAAGCCCCTATCGGTGGGATGAAAACCATCATCAAGTCCCAAGTGCCATTTCCCGATGCACATGGTTGCATACGCTTGTTCTTTCAACAGACTAGCTATTGTAGTCTCATCGGGATGCAGACCTTTAAATTCGTATTGTAAGGTTTTACTTTGTGTGCCCGGAAAGCCGGGCTGACCGCAACGCATGGGATAACGCCCTGTCATCAGTGCGGCACGTGATGGCCCGCATACCGGAGCCGCTACATGAAAATCGGTACAACGCAATCCGTCGCTGGCTATTTTATCGATGTTTGGGGTTTTCACATCTTGTGCCCCATAGCAGCTTAAATCGCCATAACCCATATCATCGACGAATATGAGGAGGATGTTGGGTTTGTTATTATTATTGAGGTTGGATAAAGGTTGGATATGATTTTGTCCAAGCGCATCAGGAAAGTAAAGAAGGCATATAATAGGAAAAAATAATATTAGTTCAATTCGTTTCATAAGGTTATTTATTTTCTTTATGCAAAGAAACTGTTTTTAGACCATTTCAATTATCAATATTTTATCAAAAATTACCAATTATTAAACAAATTAGGAATGTTTGCCGGATAGATTATTTCATGGGTTATTGTTTCTGCTGTCGCAACAAAATAGCCCCGGACCCTCAAACACTGTCCTTAAAACGCTTTTTTTCACTGGCTCAGACTCGCATAATTTGTTTATACAGTAGCTTCTTCCACTATATATTCAAACCCCTTGCAACCGTTTTCCCCATCGGAAGATATAGCTTCAACCCGGATTATACCTTAGAACTTCGTCGTGAACATTGAAAGTGCCATAAAACAAGGCTTTACTGAAACGAGGCATAACTTGTCCCGATTGCTTTCCATAGCCGTTAACTTAAGGGAACCTATTGGTACAAAAACACATACACAGACGGACTTCCCCAATGAGGAAGT
>NZ_JBNGOS010000067.1:0-16100 GCF_050589685.1 Saccharicrinis sp. 156 | reverse complement strand
GTGTTTTTGTACCAATAGGTTCCCTTAAGTTAACGGCTATGGATTACTTTCGGGAGCATCGTTCTGGTGAGTTGAAGGGAAGCAGCGGAGTGTCTTGTTTTGAAACAATTTCAATGTGTAATAGATTTTCTAATGCATATTGCGGGTTAAATTAACCTTTTAATTTACTTTAAATTATCTAAACCAACTATTAAAATACAGAAGAAAGATGCAAAAAATCATATTGGTTAATTAGTTTTACGCTAGTTAAATTTATTAAATAATCTCTGCGCCTCTGTGCCTCATTGTTCGTTTTTTCAAATGACATATCAATCTACATCTCCTCGTTATCATGTTGTTGATGCCCTACGTGGTTTTGCCATTGTGTCCATCATGTTACTACACAATATCGAACATTTCGATTTTTACTTTAAACCACCAGGTTTACCCGTATGGATGGTAAGTATGGATAAAGGTGTTTGGGATACTTTGTTCTTTCTGTTTGCGGGAAAATCATATGCTATATTTGCCATGTTGTTTGGACTGACTTTTTTTATTCAAACCAACAATCAGGAGAAAAAAGGTAAAGATTTTAGAGGACGTTTCGCATGGAGATTGGTATTGTTGATGGGTTTTGGAATCATAAATTCTGCTTTTTATCAAGGAGATATTCTTACGTTATACGCAGCGGTGGGCTTTTTGCTCATTCCATTTGCCAGGGTAAATAATAAGGTAGTTTTGGTGGTGGCTGTTCTTTTGTTTATCCAACCGCTTAACCTTTGGCATTTGTTTACCGTTATTCAAAATCCTGAGATGGAAATAGCTAATCCATTGTCATGGTCTTATTTTGGTAAGATGGCTCCATATATAAAAGACCACTCGCTTTGGACCACCATTTACGGAAACCTAACCAATGGAAAAACAGCGGTGGTACTTTGGAATTGGGAAAACGGTCGATTCTTTCACATGTTGGCTTTGTTCATGATCGGAATGCTGATGGGAAGGAAGCAACTGTTTGCTGAAAACAGTCAAAATAAAAAGTTTTGGCTGCGGACTTTAATTGTTTCGGCCATCGTATTTATTGTTTTGTTTGTGATTCAAAAAAATGCCGGAAGTTATTTAACCACTAAGGCGCTAAAGCGTGCTTTTATGACCCTTGAAAAACCGTGGACCAACATAGCCTTTATGTTTGTATTGGTTTCCGTTTTTACAATGTTCTTTTGGAGTAAAGTCGGTAGTAAAATCCTGGGTATATTTTCACCAATCGGAAAAATGAGTCTGTCCAATTACATTTTTCAGTCGATAATGGGCGCTACTATTTATTATGGTTTTGGTTTAGCGATGTACCAATACACCGGCGCAACATACAGTACTTTAATTGGCTTACTTCTGGCTGTTTTAATGGGAGTGTTTTGTACATGGTGGGCAAAGCGTTTTACACATGGTCCGCTTGAGCATTTATGGCATAAGGCCACTTGGGTAAAGATTGGGAAAAGGGAGTAGGTTTTAGGGTATAGGATTTTGGAGATAGGTGAAAGGCAGATTAAGGCCTTCAGCTATCTCCACATTAGAGTTACCTACCGTTTATTATCCGTACTTACTTGCAGGTTCGTTTTTAATGACTCGTCCAATAATTAAAGGTCACTAATGACTATTGACTTTTGACTGGTGACTATTCAGTCCCAACTGTTATGCCTCGAAACAGCAAATTTTCCGCCTCCCATCAATATCAAGGCCAAAGCACCAAAAAAATACAATCCCAATAATTCTAATTCCCATCCGCCGTGTTTGTTTAGGGAAAAAATATCATTGGCATAAGCCAGGTAAGCAGCTACTGCCACATTTCCTGCAAAAATAAATGCCGCCAGGCGGGTTCTGTATCCGATTATGATCAATATTGGAGCTATAATTTCTCCCACATAAACACCATATGCCATAAATTCGGGCAATCCTTTGGCAGCCAACATTCCACCTATAAAATCCACTCCTTTTAGTTTTGCTATTCCGTGCAACAACATTAAAATTCCTACTGAAAATCTGATGATTAGCAATCCTAAATCATTATTTTGTCTCATGAATGTCTTTTTTGTTGTTCACAGAAAAAATAACAGGAAATCGAATAAAATGTTTCATTCCACCCACGCTTATTAACTTTCCATTCTTTTAATTTTTCTTCATTCACTGGTTTTAATTCATTAATTTTGATTATACGCTGTATCATCAATAAAATGAGAGCATATGTTTAATGAACTGGTAAAGAAAGTAAAAGAAGAATATCGCAAAGCAACCCAAGCAGAAGTGGTTCATCCGGAAATATTTCAGGATACGCTGGCAACCAAGGTTAGCTGGGTTCCCCTGAAAAACGGGGGAGCCAATTTTAGAACACATAAGGTAATAAAGGTAGATGAGAATAATCTCGAAGTACAGCCAACCTTGATGTCCAAAATATTTGCGCATATATTTATGATAGCCGGGGCTGTGATGATAGCTTATTCACTTTATAAACTGTCTGAAGTGGCATGGCAGTTTCAGGAAGAGGATTATTTTTTATTTGGCGGAGGTCTTTTATTCTGCGTAATTTCCATAGTGTTCAATATTTTTATGGTTCAAAAAAAGTACTTTGATAAAACACAAGGTTACTACTGGGTTGGTAAAAAAGGGCCTCGAGAGGTTTATAATCCAAATGAAGACAAACATTTTACCAAACTCTCCGCCATTTATGCCCTTCAAATTATTAAGGAAAGGATTAGAAGCGACAAGGGTAATTACAATAGTTATGAGTTAAACCTGGTTTGCAAGGATAAATCCCGGGTTAACGTAATGGATCATGCCAAGATAGATTCGCTCAGGGAAGATGCGCAAACCATTAGTCAGTTTTTGGGCGTACCCCTGTGGGACAGTACCTAAAACTCTCCAGTCACCAGTCGTCTGACTCTGACTGTCGACTAAAATACTACCTGCTAAAATTAACTATATTTGCCCCAATAATATCCAACAACAAAACATAGAATAAAATGAAAAACTATTTGTACCTGTTAGGTTGTGCGGCGTTTTTGTTTTCCTTTCAATCCCCTCAAAAGGAGGAAACCAAGTACATCGCATCTATACCTAATGTAAAAGAAAAAGTAGAAGAGTTTACTGCTTTTAAACTGACAACAGATGTATCTAACTTATCTGCCAATCAAAAGAAGATGTTACCCTTGTTGTTTGAGGCCGCTCAAATAATGGACGATCTTTTCTGGAAGCAAGCCTGGGGCGATAAGGATGCTTTGATGTGCAAGATAGACGATGAGTACACTAAAAAATACCTGGAAATCAACTATGGGCCCTGGGAAAGATTAAATGGAAATGCGTCCTTTATTAAAGGAATAGGAGACAAGCCGGCCGGAGCTCAATTCTACCCTGAAGATATGACCAGGGAAGAGTTTGATGCTTTGGAAGATGAGACCAAAAACAGTCTGTACACCATTATTGTACGAGATGAGCATGGCAAATTAAAAGTGGTACCCTATCATGTGGCCTATGCCGATGAGTTAGAAAAGGTAGCAGGCTTGCTTAAGCAGGCCGCAACTTTGGCCGATGATACAGGTTTTAAAGAATATCTGGAGAAAAGAGCGGTAGCATTGATGGATAGCGAATACTTTGAAAGCGAACTGGCCTGGATGAGCATGAAAAACAACAGGATTGACTTTGTGGTTGGCCCCATTGAAAACTACGAAGATGCGCTTTATGGAGCAAAGACAGCTTTTGAATCATACATATTAATCAAGGACATGGAATGGTCGGATAAGTTAGCGCACTTTGCTTCTTTATTGCCTGAGTTGCAAAAAGGGTTGCCGGTGGATGCCAAATACAAAGCCGAAGTTCCGGGAAGTGACTCTGATTTGGGAGCCTACGATGTGGTTTATTATGGTGGCGACTGCAATGCCGGAAGCAAGACCATTGCCATCAACCTACCCAACGATCCGAAAGTACATCTGCAAAAAGGAAGTCGTAAACTGCAGTTGAAAAATTCCATGAAGGCTAAGTTCGACAAGATTTTGGTACCCATCAGCAAGTTGTTGATTGCAGAAGAACAGCAAAAGAACGTAACGTTTGATGCCTTTTTTGAGAACACCATGTTCCACGAGGTAGCGCACGGGCTGGGAATTAAAAATACCTTGGACGGTGCCGGAACGGTTCGTGAGGCCTTAAAAGAAACATCGACAGCCATTGAAGAAGGCAAAGCCGATATACTTGGACTTTATATGGTGGATATGTTAACCCAAATGAACGAGTTGGGCGAAGACCAGGTGCTGACGGACAACTACGTGACCTTTATGGCCGGACTGTTCCGTTCTATACGTTTTGGTGCTTCCAGCTCGCACGGTAAAGCCAATATGATTCGTTTTAACTATTTTAAGGAGAAAGAAGCTTTTACCAAAGATACAAGCACCGGAAAATATAAAGTGGACTTTGATAAGATGCGTGCTGCCATGATCGACCTTTCCAAAGAAATCTTGGTGATGCAAGGCGATGGCGACTATACCAAAGCACAGAAGATGATCAAAGAAATGGGTTTTATCCAACCAGAGTTACAAGCTGACCTGGACAAGATAGCTGCCGCCGGAATTCCTCGCGACATTGTTTTTGAACAAGGTGTGGAGATGCTTGATTTATAGCCTCCCCCCGGGGGAGGGTACAGGGAACGTGGAGCATAGCAACCGATTTTTCTATTAATAACCCTTTAAATATACACATAGCAGTTACTTTTGTTACCCAGGATAGGGAACCACCAACGGCATACCGTTCCGGAAGATAGCACAGATTAAACTTAATGAGAAGATATATGGAAAATTATTTGCAAAAGATTTTCACTAACTAAGCAATTACAACTGAAGGATATGAAAAAAACGTAACAGTAGATAAAATGTAAATGATCATTACAGCAATTCTATTGACGATTTAAAATCAGAACTTAAGGTATCTGTGATTAAGCAATCTGGATTTTTGAAAGGCGGTTATGGAGCCGATTTGTTTTTAATTACAGAAGGTAATTTCTACAGACTTAAATTTGTGCTTCCCGAACTTCAGTTCTGTGTGATACAATAATTATTAAACCCGGATTATGCATTAGAACTTTGTCGTGAACATTGAAAGTGCAATAAAACAAGGCTTTACTGAAACGAGGCATCACTTGTCCCGATTACTTTCGGGAGCATCGTTATGGTGAGTTGAGGTGAAGCAGCGGAGTGTCTTGTATTGAAACAATTTCAATGTGTAATAGATTTTCTAATGCATATTCCGGGTTAAAAGAAAAAGTATAAAAACAACTGCGTAACTAAGTGCAAAATTAAGTGCAATATTATGGAAAAAGTCAAACTGAGTAAAACTGATGCTTTGGCGATCGAACGGACTCGTCTGGCCAATGAACGGACTTTTTTAGCTTATTTTAGAACCTCAATCGTTTTTCTTAGCTCGGGCGTAGCAATTATTAAAATTGAAGCACTGAGTGATATTATGAATATTGGATTTTTTTTAATGGTGGTCGCACCATTATTATTTGTCATTGGAATTATTCGATTTTTTTATGTGAGAAGGCAATTGAGAAAATATTACGATACGCAATAGACCTAAGATTACAATAATACATATTTTAAAGAATACAAAACTTGTATAGAGACCTTAAAAAACAATTTATATATGCATCCGGTAATATCTTTCAGTTTGAACGCATTGAAAAAAAATTCCAGATCAATAAAATACTAAGCATTATTAATACCGAATAAAAAAGCCTGACGATTGCCAGGCTTTCATTCAATGTAATTAGATTTTTTACTTCTTGATGGACCATCCTCCCTTAAGTCCAAAGATAAAATATCCTAAGTATAAGGCTCCAACAGCAAAGATGGTATCTCCGATAGCTCTGAGCCAACGTATGTTTTGCATAGTCGGGGTTCCCAGGAATTCAGCCGAACGGGCATACCATAAACCATGTTTAACGCTGGCCACCGTTTGCGCCAACCCTACGGGTAAAACACTAATGAGAACCATTAGTAACAATCCGATATTCATTGACCAAAATGCGATTTTAATAGGTCTTTCTTTCCAATCTACTTTTAAGTCCATATCCCTTAGAACAAATAACATCAGTCCAATACCTAGCATACCGTATACGCCAAACATAGCAGTATGACCGTGAACAGGGGTCGTGTTTAGGCCTTGCATATAGTAAAGCGCAATGGGAGGATTGATTAAGAATCCAAATATTCCGGCTCCCAATAAATTCCAAAACGCAACTGCAATAAAAAAGTAGATGGGCCATTTGTAGGCGTTTACCCAAGTACTCACCCGGCTAAGTTTTAGGTTGTGATAGGCCTCAAAACCCATAAACACCAGCGGGGCTACCTCCAATGCGCTAAATGTTGCGCCCAGGGCTAACACGGCGGTGGGCGTTCCCGTAAAATATAAGTGGTGAAACGTGCCTAAGATTCCCCCTGAAAGAAATATGATAGTTGAAAACAGGACGCTTGATGTAGCTATACTCGATTTAATCAGTTGCATACGAACAAACAAAAATGCGATAGCCACAGTGGCAAACACTTCAAAGAATCCCTCCACCCAAAGGTGTACTACCCACCAACGCCAGTATTCGGCAACAGCGAGGTGTGTTTGTTGTCCCCACATCAATCCGGCACCATAAAAAGCTGCGATTGCGATGGAAGCAATTAAAAACATCAACAATAAATGACGGTTTTCGTTACGTTCCTTAAGAGCCGGCAGTAGTGCCCGTCCCATTAAAAACAGCCAGATAAACAAACCCAGAAAAAGGAAGATTTGCCAAAAGCGACCTAAGTTCACGTATTCGTATCCTTGGTGTCCGAACCAAAAGTTCTGAGCCAAACCTAATTTCTGCATAATCCCCATCCATTGTCCGGCCAAAGAGCCCAGCACAATAACAAGTAGAGCGCCAAACAGTATGTCAACACCAGGTTTTTGAAATTTTGGTTCATTGCCGGAAACAGCAGGAGCGATAAACAAGCCTGTTGCTAACCAAGAAGTAGCTATCCAAAAAATTGCCAACTGTATATGCCATGTCCTTGATACGGAATACGGTAAAAAGTCTGCTAAAGGTATACCATAGAATCCATTTCCTTCAACACCAAAATGGGCGGTAATTACGCCCATGATAATTTGTACTATAATGAGCGCTGTTACCAGCCAAAAATATTTTAAGGTTGCTTTCATCGAAGGCGTCTGTTTAACACCGGATAGCGGGTTCACTGCTGGAACATTAGCAATTTCGTCATCCTCTTCTCTGTTGGTAGCATAATACCAGGCCAATAATCCAATTCCCACCAAAAGTACAATTACGCTAAAACCAGTCCAAAGAAGTAAATCACCCGTTGGCTCGTTGGCAACTAGCTTTTCGGGTGGCCAGTTATTGGTATAGCTTATTTCCTGCCCGGGACGTTCTGTAACCGTTGACCATGTAGCCCAGAAGAAAAAGGTATTCATTTTATCCATCCTGTCTGCATCTTTTATGCTGTTTGCAGGAATGGCATAGGCTTCGCGTAAATCGGTAAGCGCTTCGCCGTCCATGAATAATGCAGTATAATGACTGCTTACAAATTCAATGGCATCTGCTCGCAGATTTGAAATATGCAAGGTCTTTGTGGATTTATCATAGGTATTGGTGCGCATTTCCTTCTGAAGCCTGATTTCAAGCATGGCTTGTTTTTCTTCCGTAAGGTCATCGTAATTTAAGTTGAATTCAGATTGTGCAAACCTGTCTAAAATGTACATGGCCTCACGGTGAAGCCAGTCCGCGGTTCAATCTGGCGCTTGGTATGCACCATGTCCCCACACAGTTCCTAACTCCTGACCTCCAATAGATTGCCAAATATTCTGACCGTCCTTGATGTTTTGGCCTGTAAATAGCACTTTGCCGCTATTGTTAACTACTTTTTCGGGTATGGGCGGAGCTTCCCGGTAAATCTCCCAACCATAGTAACCTAATATCCCGAATGAAATTACCATCACCAGGATAAATCCAATCCAAAGTTTTCTTGTATTCATATTTCTTAGATTTAAAGTTTGAACAAATGTATAACATTTTTTATAAAAGGACATGAGTGTCCTTTTATAAAAAATGTTTATCTTTGCAGAAATAAAAACAAGAAACATGGATATAGATATTAAAACAAGCGTTGGAGACATTGTAAAAGCGAATTTCAAAACAGCTCAGATATTTGAGAAGAATGGCATTGATTTTTGTTGCGGAGGGGGAATCAGTTTGGGTGAAGCCTGCAAAAAATCCAATATTGATGCCAGGCTATTAGTTCCTGAATTACAAGCCAAGGTGGAACAAAATGATGCCGATTCAAGATACATTGACAGTCTTGAACTTGATGAATTATGCGATTACATCGAAAAAAGGCACCATTCTTATGTGAACGAGAATATACCGTTTATCCAACAGAAATTGCAGAAGCTATGCGATGTTCACGGGGCTAACCATCCGGAGCTTTATGAGGTTAAAGAATTGTTTGATGGTGCAGCTGCAAATTTAAGCATGCACCTGAAGAAAGAAGAATTAATGCTGTTTCCATATATCCGCAAAATGGTAAAATATAAAAAGGAAGCCTTGAAGGGGGATAGCGAATTTGGGGAAGCACAAAAAAACATAGACTTATTGGATGAAGAACATCAAACGGAGGGTGGGCGTTTTGAAAAAATATCGACACTTACATCTTCCTATACCTGCCCACCCGATGGCTGCGGTACATACCAAGTTACCTATCAAACCTTAAAAGAGTTTGAAAACGATTTACACCGGCATATACATTTGGAAAACAACATCCTGTTTAAGAAAGCTTTAATTATTGAAAACGAACTTATAAATTAAGATACTATGTTATCCAAAAGCACCGAGTATGCCATTAGGGCTTTAGTATATGTGCAATTATGTAACTGGGAGCAACAAAGACCCGGTGTAGGGGAAATTGCCAAAGAAATAGAGGCCCCCGAATCTTATACGGCCAAAATCCTCCAGACACTTACCAAAAATAAGTTGATGGATTCCATGAAAGGCAGAGGTGGTGGTTTTTTCTTTAACAACAACCAATGCGATTTGACCCTGTACGATGTAATTCATGTTATTGAAGGAGATGCCTGTTTTCATAAATGCGGTTTTGGGTTAAGAAACTGTAATAACGATAACCCTTGTCCCCTGCATGAACAATATAAAGTTGTTCGGGATGGATTTTTTGCGATAGTTCAAACAGAAACCATCAAATCCTTATCGCAAAAAATCAAACAAGGCGAAGCGGTATTAAATAGATTATCTGGATGACAATATACCCTTTATGAAAGGAACTATCGGAAAACGGACTTTCCAGATATCTGATGGGATTAACTGCAGTAACGGAAAATATTGAAGACATTCTATTCCATTCAGATAGTGGACCGAAAGCGCGATCGAATGGTAAAACGGAAATTAAAAAGGAACGGAGGGAAGTACCATGAAACCAAATAATCGACTCATCAATGAAATAAAAAAGCTTAAAAAAGCGAAGAATGCAATCATTCTGGCACATTACTATCAGTATGGTGAAATTCAGGATATAGCCGATTTTGTGGGTGACAGCCTTGATTTATCAAGAAAGTCTGCGGAAACAGATGCTGATATTATTGTATTTGCAGGGGTCCATTTCATGGCTGAAACCGCAAAAATTCTTTCGCCATCGAAAAAGGTGTTGATTCCCGATCCGGAAGCCGGTTGTTCCCTGGCAGATTCCTGCTCTTATGCAGATTTTAAACGCTTTAGGGAAAAATACCCAGATCACGTAGTGGTTTCTTATGTAAATACAACGGCGGAAATAAAAACACTAACAGATATAACTTGCACGTCGACCAATGCCAAACAGGTTATTGATAGTATCCCTGTTGATCGTGAAATAATATTTGCACCCGACAGAAACCTGGGTAACTACCTGAACGGCATCACAGGCAGAAATATGGTGCTATGGGATGGGGCATGTCATGTTCACGAGGAATTCTCTCTGGAAAAAATTCTGGAAATAAAAGAAGAATACCCCAACGCCAAATTAATTGCCCATCCGGAATGCCAGAAACCTATCCAGATTGCAGCAGATTTTATCGGTTCTACATCGGCATTATTAAAGTTTACGCAAGCTGAAGGGTGCAAAGAGTTTATTGTCGCAACTGAATCAGGGATATTGCACCAGATGCGAAAAGCAAACCCGGAAAAACACTTCATCCCGGCACCGCCCATCGATTCAACCTGCGGATGCAACGACTGCAGGTACATGAAACTGCATACACTTGAAAAAATATGCGATAGTTTGGTTTATGAACAATTTGAGGTGAACCTCTGCAGTGACATCATTGAAAAAGCGAGGGTTCCGATTCAAAAAATGTTGGATTTATCATAAAACAATAAAAAACTTACATACATGAATATCACAAAAATTTTATCTGATGAGCATCAAACAATACTGAAAGTTATAGATGCCGTGCTTAAAGAATGTAATGAAATTGAAAACGGAAAGGTTTTAGAGATAGGCTTTTTCCAAAAGACGATTGATTTTATTAAAAACTACGCTGATAAATTCCATCACGCCAAAGAAGAGGATATTCTTTTTAAAGCCATGCTGGAGAATATCGAAAATTTACATTGTAACCCTATTCCCGTAATGCTTCATGAGCATGATGAAGGGCGTAAGTATGTAAAAGGTATGGACGATGGGTTAACCAATTCCGATACAAGGCAAATACTTGAAAATGCAAGAGGATATTGCTTCTTGCTGCAACAGCATATTTATAAGGAAGATAACGTTCTATATCCAATGGCCGAAGAAGCTTTAAGTGATGAACAGAAAGATCTGGTGAACCAAAGATATCAGAAGATTGAATCAGAGCTAAATAAGGAAATGAAAATGGTTGATTTGAAATTTATGTAATATGAACTATTCAGTGCAATGAGTATTCATAAAAAATTTATTGCTTTTCTTTTTGCTTTTTGGGCAGGGTTAATAAGTGCCATCAGCTTTCTGGAAGCATGGTTAAAGTTTAGGGCAAATGGGGTAACCAGGGAAATTGGTTTAAGTATTGGAAGTTTGGTCTTTACGGTATTAAATCGTATTGAATTGTTAATTCTGTTGATTGTTTGGGTATTGTTTTTTCAAACATATAGAAAGCGGGTTTTTAGTCTGTCTTCTCATCGTATCATGTTCTGGCTGCTGAACATCATATTATTGATGCAATCTCTTTGGCTTTTACCTCAGTTGTTGCAAAGAGCCGAACAAATAATCGCAGGCGATAGGCCATCGGGTTCAGCGGTCCACCTGATTTTTATTTTGTTTGAAACAAGTAAACTTGTTTTGCTGATAGCATTGTCATTTAAGGTTTTAAATAACAATGAAAAATTTCTATCGCAGAAGTAGGATTTACAAATAAACAGCATACCAAAAGACCAGTCTTATTAGAGCGCATAACGATTAAACCTGCAATATGTATTAAAAAATCTATTACACATTGAAATTGCTTCAGAACAAGACACTTCGTTGCTTCACTTCATCGCACGAGAACGAAGAAAAACAGTAAGATTGCCCTTTCAATGTTCATGACGAAGTTCTAATGCATAAGCCGGGTTAAAACTAAACAATAAATTACGGCAAATGAAAACAATAGGAATCTTAGGGGGACTAGGACCGGAGGCTACCGTAGATTATTACAAGGAAATAATTAAAGGTTTCGATAAAATAAATGGCAATGGCAGCTTGAATTATCCAGAGATTGTTCTTTATAGTGTTACCATGTCAAGGTTTATTGGTTTACTCGAAGAGGATAAGTATGACAAAGCATCCGATTACCTGGCCGATTGTTTAAACGGTATAAAAAATGCCGGGGCGGATTTTGCCGTGTTGAGCGCCAATACACCTCATCTGTTGTTCAACGAAATTCAAGGCCAGGTTGATTTACCGTTAATTAGCATTCTGGAAGTTTGTGCTCAAAAGGCTCAATCTATTGGCGCAGAAAGGTGCGGTTTATTGGGTACGAAATTTACCATGCAAAAGGACTTTTATCAAAAGGTTTTTCAGGAATACAACATTGAAATATTTGTACCGGATGAACAACAGGTAGAGTTCATTCATTCTAAGCTGTTTGACGAACTTGAATTAGGCATTTTTAAAGAAAAAACAAAACAAGAGTTACTTGAAATTGTAGAAGATCTGAAGGAAAAACAAAGAATTGATGCTGTAATACTGGGCTGTACGGAATTTCCTTTAATGTTTACCGAAGATAGGTATTTGAATTTGCCCTTCTTGAATACAACATGTATTCATGTGAATGCTATTATTAATGAATGTTTAAAATCTGAAAACAATGCAAGCGAAAAATAAATATTTACCGGTTAATCCGGTCTTTTTTGAAATTACCGACTCATTTATGCAGCAAGTGGTAAGAGTAGTATATTTTGGTGAAAATCAATCATTAGAAGAATCTAATGGGAAATTAAAAGGTATTTTAAAAAACAAATCAGGTGAATTTATGAATATTCAATCAGATGAAAATGTCAGAATAGACAGAGTAATAACCATAAACGGAAATCCCGGTCCCGCTTTTGATGAATATGATGCCTACGCCAACGCGTGTTTATCTTGTCAGGCAGGTTATGATGATTGATGATGGGAATAAAGAAAGTTTGGAGAAACGATACGGTAAATACCTGCGTGGCTTGCATGCTATGCCAGTCTTTTGCACCACGAGTGTTTAAGGTATTCGGTAAGATGGTAGTAATGCCCGACGTGGATTACAATAAATATGAACTTGAGATTCGGGAAGCTGCAGAAAGCTGCCCCACAGGCATAATTAAAATTGAAGAAGAAAAATGAAGGTAGCAGTTTGGGATACATATGTGCAGCGTAGCGATGGTAAGAAAATGCATTTTGATATTTTAGTACCGGAAACATTGAAAGAAGAATCGGTTATTTATGCTTTCGGGAAGAACTACCTGAAAGAAAAAGATGTGAAATCAGCAGAAATAAGCACAAAGGAATGTGAGTTCTGTCATCTGGAAGAAGCTGCACTGGCTGTGGTTTCGGAAATTGAGAAAAAAGGTTACCATATTGTTGAATTGGAAAATTGTGATTGAGAATGGTAAAATCACAAAGAACCTTAGCAAAAACCTATAAGAAATTCCATAAATGGCCTGGATTAATAATCGCCTTTTTGCTCTTGTATTATGGCATTACAGGTATTTTTATGAACCATCGGGAGTTCTTTTCAGGTTGGGACATAGCACGAACCGCACTTCCCGAAAACTTTCACTATAACAATTGGAACAATAGTGCCCTAAAAGGGAATCTTATACGCAATAAAGACAGTATTCTGGTATATGGGAATATCGGTATCTGGCTTACCGATTCAGCTTGTACGAATTATACTTCTTTTAATTCAGGTTTTCCTAAAGGTATGGATAACAGAAAAATTTTTGATGTTCATCAATCCAAAGACGGGAATTTGTATGCAGCAACACATTTTGGGTTATATGCCTATAATTTTAATCAGGGGAGTTGGAATAAATTTCCATTAGATGTTGATATAAAAAGGTTTGTTGCCATTGAGAGTGTGGGTGACACAATTTTTGCTTTAAACCGTTCCTTTATGTTTAAAGGAATATCCAGGGGCTTAAAAACGAATTTTAATAAGATTGAATTAAAAGAACCTGTTGGTTATAAAAAAGAAGTAAGTCTCTTTGAAACAATATGGCAAATTCATTCCGGCGAAATTTTTGGTTTGCCGGGGAAGTTATTTGTGGATATACTGGGTGTCATAACGTTATTTTTATCGTTAACAGGAATTGTTTATTTCTTCTTTCCGGGATGGGCTAAGAAGCGAAGAACGAAATCAAAAAAATATGCGCTAATAATAGGTATAAACAAATGGTCGTTAAAATGGCATAATTATATGGGTGCTTGGACTTTTATGGCACTGATTGTGCTATTTTTTACAGGAATGTTCTTGCGCCCTCCATTGCTTATTGCAATTGCCAAATCAAAGGTAGCACCCCTTAAATTTTCGCACCTCGACCAAGCCAATCCTTGGTACGATAAATTGAGAGATCTTTTGTATGATGCCGACAACAACCGGTTTTTACTTTCAACATCAGAAGGTATGTATTATTTGTCCGCAAATAACTTTAAACCCATGCCATTTAAAATTCAACCACCTGTTAGTGTTATGGGCATAAACGCCCTAAAACCATTCCATAACGGCGCATATTTAATCGGTTCTTTTAGCGGGTTGTTTCTTTGGCATCCTTTGCATCCTGAAATATATAATTATGCACAACAGGGAAAGATATATGAGGGAAACACTGCTGGTCGTCCCATTGGTGATTTTAAAATTACGGGTTACCTAACCGACGCGAATGGTCATCAATATATGGTTGATTACGATAAAGGAATTATTCCATTGTACCACAACCGCCCATTTCCGAAAATGCCAGATCATATGTTATCAGAATCAAAAATGTCGTTATGGAATTTATCACTTGAAATACACACCGGAAGATTTTTTCAGCAGCAGACGGGTATCTTTTATATCTTCATCGTTCCAGTCTCAGCATTGGTAGGAATTACGGTAGTTTTGAGTGGTTATTTGCTTTGGCGAAAACGGCACAGAAAGAAAAAGAAACACGAGAAAGTTCGTACCTTGTAAAATAAAAAAACTTCAAGAAATGATTTCAAGAAATTACAAAACAGAACCTTTAAAGGAAAATCCCCACAACGTGGAAGTAAGACAAATGTATAATGATGCATCGGCTCAGATCATGCATATTACCCTAAAACCAGGGGAAACCCTAAAACCACACAAAACACCTGTGGATGTAACCTTTTATGTGTTGGAAGGAACACCGACCGTGCATGTGGGCGAGGAATCAGCGGTATTTGAAAGAGACAATTTAATAGAAAGCCCGGCTGATATTGTTCATTATTTAAGTAATGAAAGTAATAGTCAGGCCAGGATATTGGTTACTAAAGCACCAAGACCCGCTAAACAAACCAAGCTATTATAAATTGGACTATGGCTAGATATGAGCGAACTACTAAAAATTTCGTAATACAGAAGATTGAAGTTAAAGACTTATCCTAAAACTCATTTCGGAATGATATTGATAAATAACCCGGTTATCAATAGGTTTTTCTGTTATCCAGCCCCGAGGGATGTAATATGGGTAAAGCTTTTACAAAGGGAATATCAGCGGGGGCAAAATTATACTTGCACAAATCAGATGGACTTACCCATGCCATCTGATCATGGTCATGTAGTACGATATCTCCGGATAAATGACGGCAAAAATATGCTTTGAGCACAATGTGTTTTTCTTTATAATGATGATTGTTCTCCATAAAAAAGTCACCGACCTCAACCTTAATGTCCAATTCTTCCTCAATTTCCCTTGCCAGGCATTCTTCATCTGTTTCACCGTCAGACTGTCTAAAAACTAAAAAGGTGTTGACATAAAGTTCATAAGTATGGTGTAGTTTTTTTTAGTAAAAAACAGGTATTATGTATCTTACATACATGAGATACATACAAGGACAAGATCGTCAACAAATCAATCTATTTCCGGTAAACCTCGACGGAGCAGTATCCGAAGATAATGACGTGAGGTTAATTGATGAGTTTGTAGCGTGCCTTAATATGCAGGAATTCGGTTTTCAAATGGCGCAAAGCGAAACCGGTCGCCCGGGATACCATCCGGGCGTTTTATTAAAGCTATATCTGTATGGCTATATGAACGGCATACGCTCTTCGCGCAAGCTGGAAAAGGAATGCAATCGTAACATCGAGGTTATGTGGTTGTTGGGGTGCCTTAACCCAGATCACAATACCATTTCCAATTTTCGCCGCGACAACCCCAAGCCCATCAAAAAGGTTTTTCGGGCAACCATATCCCTGGCCAGGCATTTTAACCTGATAGGCGGCGTGTTGATAGCAGGCGACAGCACCAAGCTCAGAGCTCAGAACAGTAAAAAGAACAATTACAACCAGGCCAAAATAGACCGTCACCTGAAGTATATCGAGAACAAACTGGAAGAATACAACAA
>NZ_JBNGOS010000066.1:0-19030 GCF_050589685.1 Saccharicrinis sp. 156 | reverse complement strand
ATTAATTTAATTTTTAATGGCTAAAGTTAACGGCTATGGATTACTTTCGGGAGCATCGTTATGGTGAGTTGAAGTGATGCAGCGGAGTGCCTTGTTTTAAATTAATTTCAATGTGTAATAGAATTTCTAATGCATATTGCGGGTTAAACGTCAATAAGTGAATAAGAAATGTAAATCAAGATTTGTTCCCCAACGCATGGGGTTATTTTTTTAGTCCTACCAAAAGAGGATTATCGTAGTTTATTTTATGATTGTTCTCAAAATCATACAAGGTTAGCTCCCTCAAAAGATAATAGGATGTCCAATAGGTCTGTAACGATTTTATATAATCGCGTTTGGCCTTGTCTCTTTCCGAAAGGGAAATATTCAAGTCGGTGATGCTGATTTCGCCGTTTTGAAATTTCTTTAGCGCAATCTGGTACCCATTCCCGGCTACATTGTCTGCTTCCTTGGCAATTTCCAGTTGTTCTTTCAGCAGGCCAAATTGTTCTACCTGCACCACCACGTTACGTTCAAAGTTCTCGCGGTCCTGCTGAACATCAAACAAAACCAAGTCGCGTTGGCTCTCTGCCAGTTTTACGTTAGAAGTTGATTTGCCCCAATCGAGTATAGGGATTGCTAAAGACAGACGCACAGACTGCTGGTTAACCGTATTTTCATACACCCCTGGAATGTCCTCTCCGATATTTGTGGTTCCATAAGTTCCTTTTAAGGTGGCAGCTAAACCGTTATTACGTTTGGCTTTGGTCAGGTCTCTGTTGGCTTCGATCAACCTTCTTTCGTATTGTGTAGTTTCTTTTCGGTTCTCCAGGGCTTCTTTTAAAGCTTTATCCGGGTCAATAGTAAACAATACCATGTTTAAAGGCATCATCAGTTCAATGTTGGTTTTCTGCTCCAAACCAATGTATTTTTTTAATGCAAAATCGGCATTTTTCAAGTCCATATTGGCTTGCGACAACGATTTTCGTGCGGTTAGGACCGACAACTTTATCCTGGAATAATCGTTTTCACTGATCATGCCCAGTTTAATTTTTGTCTCTGCTATCCTAAGGTTGTCTTTACTGTTGTTTAAGTTGTTTTCGGCCAGTCTATAGTTCGTTTGAACCGTTAGGTATTTAAAAAAAAGAGAGGTTGCTTTTTGCGATATCTCTTCAATGTTTTCAATGAAGTTTTTTTGAGCTTCTGTATAAATTAACGGTTCGGTCTTTTTTGACCATTTCATCCAGTTGTAGGCGAATATTGGTTGGGTAACACCAATTAAGTATGGGTTTCCCTGAAAGTTAGTGTAATCATGCACCAAATCCTCATACCTAAACAAGGTACTTTTAGCATAGATTTGGGTTCCTAATTGTGGTATGGATTGGTTGACGGCTAGTTGGGCACTGTTTTTAAAATAGCCAACCTCACGAAATTGCACACTACCATCGTTTTGCGTAATGGGGCGTGTTCCCTCCTCGTAATTAGGTAAATCACCGCTTAAGACAAGTTGAGGGCGAAATTGCGCCTGGAAGTTTTTCCAACGCCAGTAAAAGTTTTCGTATCTGTTTTGCTCGTATTTTACCGATGAAGATTGATTTATGGCTAAGTCTACCACGTTTTTCAGACTCAGTTTCATTTTGGGTACATTAGAATCCTGAGCAATTGTTAAGCCAAATATATAGGTAACCAAAGTAACTGTTACTATCCTTTTTGCCATCATATTTTAGTGCTTTTCAATTTTAATCGTATTTAATTTGCTTAATGGTAATGAGGAGGAGATAACGACTTCGCTTCCTTGTGTAGCTCCTTTTTTAAGTTCGGCATATTCATTTGTTATCAAGCCAAATTCAAAATCTTTTCTAATGGCACTGTCGCCATTCAATATATACAGGCTTTGTTTCTTCTTAAAGTTTAGTAAATCACCTTTCTTCAAACGCAATACATCGTACCTGGCCCTTTTAACAATTTGTAATTCTACTTTTTGGTTGGGAATAAGCTTTGATTGGTCATCTTCGGTAAGTACCACCGAAAAACGGAGGTTGCCGTTATCCAGCATAGGCATAATAGAGCTAATCCTTCCTTGCAAACGATGTTTGCCAACAACTATGTAAGCGCGTCGGCCTATCTTAATCATCCATCTGTGGTTTTCTGCAATAGAAGCATCAACTTTTAAACGTGTTAAGTCAGATACATTCACTAAAACCCTTTCACCTTGAATCTTTTCACCTTCCTTTGCATGAATATTTAAAATAATCCCGTCGGCAGGTGCTTTGACATCCATTTTGTTTAATAACTCTTTTTGTTGCTCCAATTCCTTTTGCTGCATTTCTATTTGAAGCAGCAGGCCTTTTTCATCGGTTGCAAGCTGTGCCAGTTTAATAGAGTTTTTTTGTTGGGCTAATTTTAAGTCTTTTTCAGCCAATACCAATTCTTGTTTTGTTTTATCAACTTTGGCTTGTGAAATACCACCCACCACAAACAATTGTTCCTGGTCGGCAAGTGTAGATTTGATAGAGGTAATTTTAAGTTTCTTGGTTTCTTCGTTGTAGGAAAGGTCTGCGCGTGTGCCTTTTGCATTGAGTCGTGTTTTCTCCAGACTATTTTGCTTTACCGCCAGCTGATCGTTCAACTGTTCTATTTTATCATTTACGGGTTTTGTGTCCAACTTAAGAATCACCCCACCTTTGGTTACCCTTTGCCCCGGGCCTTTTATGATTTGTTTTACAATACTTGACGCAGGGCTCAAAAGGATTACCTCATTTGCGGGTTCTACCATACCTTCTGCCGCTTCGTAGCTTTCAATATCGCCCTTGTCAACTATATACGATTCAAATTTGCCTTCAATTAGTTTTGACTGCTTGGGCTGGCAAGCACTCAGAATAAAAAATATAACAAATAAAAAAGCCCCAAATTTAATTTGGAACTTAACGCCATGGTTACCATTAAAAAACATAAATCTACTATTTTCGATATTTCCCTCAAAAATACATAAAGAGGATGGAAATAGCATGCAAAAATTACACCAATAAGGGGCGTATTTCTGTAATTTTAGGGTGATTTGTATCTGGTTGTAACAGATGCGTGCTTATTAGTCGTGCATAATAAATGGAATAGTTTTTTATTTGGCCTTTCATTTATTTGGACAGAGTTTTAATAGTCTCAATGCTTCTCATTCATAACAGACTTGTCTATTTGTTACCTGCCTTTTTTAGAACGTGTTTAAATAGCGTTAATGAACATGCTTAATATATGTAAAATTAAGGGGGTATTTAGTTCGGGTGCTAGCTTATGGGTTAATTATTAGGTATATACGTGAGTGTGATCATATGTGATTAAGTGTGATGGTATGTGATGTTTTATTAACTTCGAGATATATTTTTATCGTTTGAAATAGTACTATGTTAAAGTTTGAAGGACACGTACCTATCTATAAAAAGCTAATCGACTTTTATAGAAATAAGATTGTAACTCAGGAATTAAAACCTGGATCTAAAATAGACTCTATTAATAAAATGATAAGTCGTCATCAGGTTTCCAGAGAGACAGCCAAACGTGTAATTAAAGCACTGATAGAGGAAAAATTGGTGGTGTCGCAAGTGGGACGAGGCACCTTTGTGCATAATGTAACAGAACCGATAAAGGTGTGGGGGGTAGTTATTCCTTTTTATTCCAACAACAACGAGCAGTTGATTTCGGAACTGCTTATAAAAGCTAACGCGGCCGGGCGAAAAATGGAGTATTTTCTTCATTACAACAATCCGGATGAGGAAATGAGGACTATTGGGCAGTTGATCCAAAAAGGATATGAGGCCATTATCGTGGTTCCGAATTATGATGAGTCATTAACTGGGGAATTTTACCGCAGATTGAGTGCAGGTAGTACAAAAATTGTTTTGGCCGATTATACCATGTCAGGATCTTATTTTAAGTATGCCATCCAAAGTTACGATTTAGGGGTAAAAAGAGCCGTAGATTATTTAGCACAAAAACAGGATGGTAATTATTTGTTATTACGCCATGAAAACTGGCAAGGTCGTAATATGGTTTTCAACCTGATGAAAGAGACTTTTGAAATGATATTGGATTTAAAATACAGCCATAGGAAGTTGTTTTATTGTGCTGATATTGATGAATTAACCAAGGACTATTTTAAGGAAAATTGTATAACAGGCGTGTTGTCGGTTCAGGATTCGATAGCGATCCGTTTGATTGGCAGAATAAAAAGTTGGGGAATGTCTATTCCGGATGACGTATCTATAGTTTCGTATGGAAATACAGAACTTACGAAACTCTTTAATCCTGCCTTAACGGTGGTGGATTGCAAATATGAGAAAATGGCAGAGAGTATTAGTGAGTTGATCTGTAACAAAAATGTAAAAAATCAACAGGTTGTCATTCAACCAGAACTAATAATCAGAGAAACATAACGATGTTATTTATACTTGAATTCGAATTGATGCAAATATAGCTAAATAGTTGTCAGTATAGCTCTAAAATATTAGAGTGAAAGCTTGTAATTTTGCTACTATACAATAAATCATAGCGTTGACTTAAAATTGTTAAAGAAAATAAGAATAAAATCTAAGTGCCATGAATGAATTATTAGAAAGACTAGCGAATTGTGTTGAATTCGGAAAAATCAACAAAGTATCTCCATACCCTCCTAACATGAAGGATCAGGATGGAGCGGATGAAATTGCTAAACAATTATTAGACGACGGGGTATCCGCAAATGATATCTTAATGAAAGGTCTGATGATCGGTATGGAAAAAGTGGGTGTTAAGTTCCGTGAAAACAAAGTGTTTGTGCCTCAGGTATTAATGAGTGCTAAAGCCATGAGTGCTGCTTTGGATCACTTAAAGCCATTTTTCCAGTCGGGCGAAGCAGAGCGTAAAGGAACGTTCATTATTGGAACTGTTGAGGGTGACTTGCACGATATAGGAAAAAACCTTGTGGCTATGATGGTTGAAGGTAACGGTTATGAGGTGATTGACTTGGGAACAGATGTTAAAGCCGAGAAGTTTATTGAAACAGCAGAGCAATACCCGGGAAGTGTAATCGGTTTATCTGCCCTATTAACGACCACAATGAGTAACATGGGAAAAATTGTGGCAGCGATCAAGGAAAGAAATACAGATTTTAAAGTATGTATTGGTGGAGCACCTGTAAATCAGGATTTCTGTGATAAAATTGGGGCCGATAGTTACAACCCGGATCCCCAGGGAGTAGTAGAGTTTTTAAACGCATTAGCATCGTAAATTTTAGTCATTGGAAATGAGTCATTTGTCCTTGTTTTAATTATAAACTGATGACTAGTGACCAGTGACAAATAAACTATAAAATGAAGGGATTAGAATTAATTAAAAAGGCCATGAAACTTGAGGAAGTCGAAAGAATTCCTTGGGTTCCTTTTGTAGGCGCACACGCCGGAAATTTATTGGGGTTAACAGCAACAGAATACTTGCAGTCAACAGATAAGATTGTAGAAGGGGTTAATAAGGCTATTGAAACATACAAACCGGATGGAATACCAGTAGCTTTCGATTTGCAAATAGAAGCGGAGGCATTAGGTTGTAAGTTAGCTTGGGCAGATGACAATCCTCCGGCAGTGGTTTCTCATCCATTGATGGAAGGAGCAAAACTGGAGGAGATGAAAGTTCCTTGTCCTTGTGCAGGTCGTATTCCTACGGTGATGGATGCAACACGCAAACTAAGGGAACAACATCCGGATGTTGCTTTATATGGGTTGATAACCGGCCCATTTACCTTAGCGCTTCACCTGTTGGGTACCGACATCTTTATGCAAATGATGATGGATCCGGATGCAACCCATAAATTGATGCGTTTTGCGACGGATGTGGCGAAAATGATGGCGGGTAACTATATGGAGGCCGGAGCCGATGTGATCGCCATTGTCGATCCAATGACCAGCCAGATTGACCCAATGAGCTTCGAAACTTTCGTCACGCCTTATATTACCGAAATTAACGACTTTATCCGTGAAGCTGATGCCTTAAGCTCGTTCTTTGTTTGCGGAAATGCACAACAAAACATCGAGGAGATGTGTAAAACAAAACCAGACAATATCTCCATCGATGAGAATATTCCGTTGGATTATGTTAGAGACATGGCATTGAAATACAAGGTATCGTTTGGCGGAAACATAAAGCTTACGGTAGTATTGCTAATGGGCGATGAGGATGCTTCCCGAAGAGATGCATTGGAGTGTATGGATATTGGTGGTAAAAAAGGATTTATCCTTGCGCCGGGTTGTGACTTAGCGATGGCTACTCCAAAAGAAAATTTAATAGCAGTTTCGGAGTTGATTCACGATGAAGTACTTCAGGGTGAGTTGCGTGCTTCAGAGGCCGCGACGGACAATATTGAGTTATTAGATTTGTCAAACCACTGGGATAAGAAAAAAGTTATCATCGATATTATTACATTAGATTCTTCTTCATGTGCGCCTTGCCAGTATATGGTAGATGCTGTAGCTCGTGCTTCAGAGAAGTACGGTGATAAAGTCGTGTATAAAGAACACCGCATCAAAGAAATGGAAGGCGTCCAGATGATGGCTTCGTTAGGTGTTAAAAACTTGCCTACCATTGTAATGGACGGCAATATCGATTTTATTTCCCAGATCCCCCCAATTAGCGATATTCAGGCTAAGATAGACGGATACCTGGCAGGAAAAAATTAATATAAACGGGAATCGGCTCTTCTTTCAGCGTTGAGGCCGGGGGAATTAGTCCGCAGCAGTCGCAGGAATGGGGATAAATCAATTTAAGAACCCCACCTTTTAAGGTGGGGTATATATAGATATATAAATCGGCTTTAGCCATGATTGTCTTTTTCGGTCATAGTTAAAGCCTTCGTTAATATCGGTTTAATATCCCGGCTTAAATGCTAGGGTTAAGGTATGTTTTAATGAGTATGAACAATCTGCATCGGCTATGTCGGTTTAACTTAATTACTGGGTTCTTAGGCAGCGGGAAAACCACTTTACTTGGCAATTTGCTAAACGAGTTGTCTAAACAGAATCGTATTGCTGTTATTCAAAACGAATTTGCACCTACGGGAATCGACGGTAAAGAACTGCAAAAAATCAGTGACGATTTTAAATTGGTGGAGATAAACAACGGTTCGGTGTTTTGCGTTTGCCAACTGAGCAATTTTGTGCAGAATATGCAAAAACTAATCGATGATTATCAACCAGAGATTATTTTTCTGGAAGCATCGGGTTTGGCCGACCCAATTAGTGTAGTTGAGCTGTTACAGACGGATGCGTTAAAAGGTACTGTAACCCTTGATAAGAATATTTGCCTGGTGGATGCACCCAATTATTTTAAAGGTTTGGGTATAGTGCAGCGGTTTAAACATCAGGTGATGGTTGCAGATCATATCATCATCAATAAAACAGATCTTTATGAGGGTGATTTAAATGAAATAATACAATCCCTTAGGGTATTGAATCCCTTTGCCGAGGTTGTTTCTACCACTTATGCCAAAATTGATTGGTCTTCCTTCTCAAAGGAGCATGTGCAAAAAGGGGTGGCAGCAGAAAGGTATCAGGGAAGGGTATCGGAAGGTAGGCCCGATATGGCGGCTTGTGTACTCAGAACCCATGATAAAATAAGTGAGGAGAATCTGATAGATTTCCTGAATGAATTAAAGCACGAATGCCCAAGAATTAAAGGATATCTTAATTTAGTAGATGGTAGAGTGATGTCAGTTCATTGTGTTTTCAATAAGATTGAATTAAAAGAGTTGAAAAATTATACCGGGCCTTCAGAATTAATTGCTTTTGGAAATGGATTATCAATAGGGAAATTAAGAAGGACATTTAAGCTATTTGTAAAGTAATTAGTTGAAAAAATAATTAGGGAGCAAAGGTGAAGATATATTTATTGAATGGTTTTTGGCGAAGCGGCAAAGCAACCTCCTTACCAGGAGCAGCGGTTAAGTTGACGTAAGAAGGGACGAAAGCAGGTGAAATCACAAATGATCAGTGAGCTATCAAATCGGCAGCCAATTTTCAAAACGTTTATGGGGTTTCCGTTATGGAGGTCAGCAATGGTGTCTTTAATGGAAAATATCTCTTAAAAGACTGAAGATAAAGGTCTTATTGTGGGACACCTAAAGTTTATTGCATCTGATAGGGAAACATCAAAAAAGCAGAGAGATACAACCGTAGAAGGAAGTGTATTTCCAGGTAAAATTGCATTTTCTATCGCTGAAAATATATCATTGCTGATTATTGCACGCCTAGAAACAGCGTCTGAAATACTTAAGATGTGATTGGCAAGAGTAACCAAAAGAATAAAGAAATGTTTGCTGTTGGGGTAGAGTCCGCTCATAAAAATGGTTTTATGCCGGGATAACCTTCGCCAACACCGAATAAATTAAAGAATTTGTAAATTTAACCTTAAATAAAAAATAGGTTTAAATCAAAGCTTAACGTACCGTGAAAATAGAATCTGCAAAACGTTTTTCATTCCAACTGGAAGAATTAAATATCTCCATAGAAGATATTGAAGAACTGGCACATATGGGCGAAGATATGCCTTCTTACAGTTGTTTCCTGAAACACGAAATAAACGGGTTAAAGTTTATTGCTTCGGTGGAAGGAGGTTATATTATTAAAAATGGTAGCGTTAATGGAGAAGGCTTGTTAGTTGAGAATATTGAATTTAAAACAGGAAAAGATGTCAGCCGCCACTATAAAAATTCGACTCAGCTTGCCGTTTTTGTTTGCACGGCGGGGGAGGAGATAACAGAACGTTCGAGAGCGTTAAGTTCAAAAGGCGAACTGGTAGAAGGATATTTATTGGATGTTTTGGGATCTGTGATTGTGGAAAAAGCAATGGATAAAGTGCAAGAGGCTTTACGGATGGAAATGGCTCACATGGGTCTAAAAATAACAAATCGTTATAGTCCGGGATACTGCGCATGGGATGTAAGCGAACAAAAGAGCTTGTTCTCTTTCTTTCCGGATCAGTTTTGTAATGTGAGATTAAGTGACTCTTGCTTAATGCATCCTGTAAAATCGGTAAGTGGTATCATCGGAATAGGAGAAAATGTGAAATTCCATAAGCATGTTTGTCATGCCTGCAGCAGTGTCAATTGTCTGTATAGAAATACAGCCCAACATTAAGTTATGCCAACCATTACGATCCATCAGAACAAGCGGCTCTTAAAATCAGAATTCGAAAAAGGGGAATCTTTGCTGCAATTGTTGCAAAAACAAAACCTTGATATACCGGCACCTTGCGGTGGAAACGGGACCTGTGGCAAATGTAAAGTCAAGATAAAAGGTGTTGGGCTTGTAAATTCGTGTACCCATCATCCTGACTCGGATATAGAAGTGATCCTGCCGAACGATAGAGAGGCTAAAATACTCACCCATCAAAACCAATACACCCTGCATCTTCCGCTTCAGGTTAACGGCTTGGCCCAACAATCGGACTATCCCATTGGCTTAAGCATTGATATAGGTACCACCAGTATGGTTTTTTATTGGATAAGTTTGATAACGGGTAATATCATAAGAAGCGTTGGGGTAAGCAATCCCCAGGTAAAATACGGAGCCGATGTAATTACCCGAATATCCTATTGCACCGATCAGGAAAAGGTTGAAGTATTGCAGCACGAGCTTGTCAATGCTATTAACAAACAAATTAGTGATTTTGTTACGCAAGATGGAATTTTAAACGAACATATCGTTAAGGTATCCGTTTCGGCTAATACTACCATGTTACACTTTCTGGCAGGAGTAAATCCCATGTCGTTGGCTTTAGCGCCATTTAAAGCTTCGTTTTTAGATGCCCGGTTTATAAAAAGTGGGGAATTGGGTATCCATGTCCATAACGAATGTTTGGTGCATCTTATGCCTTCTATCTCTGCTTATGTGGGAGGCGATATAGTTTCGGGTTTAGCATCACTTCATCCTAAAAAAGAAATTAAAACTTACCTGTTTATAGATATTGGTACCAACGGGGAGATGGCGGTAGTAACACCCGAAAAAATATATTGTTGTGCCACTGCAGCAGGTCCTGCCTTGGAAGGAGCCAATATACAATGTGGGATGGCAGCTTTTGATGGAGCCATTTCGGTTTATAATAAGAATGGTTACCAGACTATTTCCGATGAAAAACCAATTGGGATTTGTGGCTCGGGCTTGTTGGATATTATGGCCTATTTACTTGAAAAAGGAATCGTTTCTTCTGATGGTACTTTAACCGATAATTATGTTCTGGTTCCTAAAGAGGATTCGGGAAACGGAGAAGAAATAGTAATTACCCCGCAGGATATCAGGGAAATTCAACTTGCCAAGAGTGCTTTTTTTACGGGCATAAAAATATTGCTTCAGGAGGCAGGTGTTAACTTCGATAAACTAGATGCTATCTTTTTAGCAGGTGGTTTTGGAAACTACCTGAACCCGGAGAGTGCCGTAAAAATTGGTCTGTTCCCCCATGAATTTTCAGGTAAGGTGATTACGGTAGGGAACACATCCGGCACGGGAGCCGTGTTAAACACTATCAGTACAAAATACGAAGAGTATACACGCGCGGTCATTCAAAAATCACAACTTGTAGAACTGGCCAACCATCCCGACTTTGAAATGGAATATGCCATGAATATGTTTTTCTCGTAAGTAGTTAATTTGATCAAAGTATAATCCCGCTGCCTAAAGCTAATATCATTAACACGTCGGTATAATACCACTTTTACAATGAAGTTAGCACTTGGTATTATGCCGATATATCAATGAAAAGTGTAAAGGAGCGTAGCGAACTTGACGCAAAGGTCATTGAATAATCGGTATAATAAACATCTGAACGTATATTTTGTTATAGTTTCTGAATTTAAACGATGACGAAATAAACAAACATGAAAAAACTAGTAATTGCAATTGTATCGTTTTTTGTTTTTTGTGGTATCGGTGCTCAAAACAAAGAACTGAATATAGGTGATAAAGCACCTGTTTTCTCAGCCAAAGCAGACAACGGTAAAGTCTGGAAATCAAAAAAATATATTGGCAAAAAAAATATAGTGGTTTATTTTTATCCGGCTGCTATGACCGGGGGATGTACAAAGCAAGCTTGTGCTTACCGCGATGACGAAGAAAACTTAAATACAGCTGATGCTATTGTAATTGGTATCAGTGGAGATGAGGTTGAAAATCTGGAATTATTTAAAAAAGCAAACCAGTTAAATTTTTCCTTATTATCGGATATTGACGGAGCCATTGCCCAAAGTTTTGGAGTGCCCATAAAGCAAGGGGAAAAAACAATACAAAGGGAGTTTGAAGGTGTTCAGTTTGATTTAACCCGTAATTTAACCACCGCAAGGTGGACTTTTGTAATCGATAAAAAAGGAAAAATTGTATATAAGTCTACCCAAGTAAATGCTGCCGCTGATAGTGAGGAAGTATTGAAGGTGCTTAATTCCTTATAGCAGAAGTACAATTCTAAGATTTTAATATTTGCAAAGCTCAGATTATCGTAAATATTCTCTACAAATCGGGGTGCAAACTAGAATTGTGCCCCGCGTTAGTTACTTTCATATAGCATGTTATTGAAGCAATAAATATTGTCAGGAGCACTCCTGCTAAGTGGAATACGTGCAGATAAGAAATAAAGCTTTAAATGATATTTCGTTTAAAATAATCTTTATTTTAGATGTGTAAAGTGATGCCATCTGCACAATTATATAAGCACTTGGTTTATTTAATAATTGGTAAAAACCATGCCTATATTCAAAGTAGATATAAAGGCATATGATATGGGATTACTGAAGCGTTGGGGTTATTGAGATGAAGCTAATGAGAAATATATTTAAAATACTATTGACAATTTTCATATTTTCTAGTTGTAGAAAAATTGAAAACAATCAATGGAAACACTTGGATGGATATTCACTAGGTGATTGGATTGAATTTACCGAAAACGAAATATTGAACGACACAATAATGAATGGAAAGACTCCAGTTGCCATAATTAGCCCTTATAAATGCCGAATTGTTGATTATCGCCTTGAAATTAAGAGTTTAAAAGATGAAACAACGGGAGTATATAATAGGTAAAGGTCGCAAGTAATCAGTTGCTTAACGTATCAAAGTGAGCAGAAAAAGAATTTACATATTGCTAGTTGTTTTGACTTGCCTGTTAAGTGTGACTTTAACAAGACTTGGCTTATTTAGTACATCTGACTCAGACATAATACAAGTCATAAACAAAGTGTTTGCAGGTAATTCAATATTAGTAAATTCAACTGGTGGAATTGAGCTAGATAAAGTGACAATTCAAATTTTAGGAGAAACTGTATTTGAAAAAGGGAAATACCTGAATAATATTAAAGACACTTATGGTGGTCCTAATTTCGATGTCTTTTATGATGATAAACTAATTGGCACAGTGTATCATTACAATACCAATGATTGGTATGTTAACCAATTCAAGTTTGACTTTTATTTTGAAGATAATCATCCTCGATTTATTTGTAAATCAAAATGGAAAAATTGGGATAGCTGTGTTTATATTTGGATTGCAGAATGTGTTGATAGTGTAGAATATAAGTCCTTTGACTCTGAAGGAAAGATAATAAGAAAATGGATGAAAGAAACAACAAACCGCTAACAAATGACTCATAAAGCATAAGCTTGCCGCAGGCACGACACAAGCCAACGATTCATAGCCTGAAAGTTCAAAGTAAAATGCCTAGAAACCGAGTGTCACAGAAGAAAACGAAATGAAAAGAGCATATTACTCAAATAAAATAGACATATTTTTAAATGACTCAGTTTCCAGTATAATTGGAGAATTGAGCATGAATCATAGCAACAGAAGCTTAGATGAGTTGCAAACTAATGCCTGGAAAAAGCAAATTGAAATTCTTAAAGACCAATTAAATGGATTGCAAGGACAAATCTATTTTGAATTCGCAATCCCAAGAATGGGAAAGCGGGTTGATAATATTGTAATCGTAAAGGATACTGCATTTATCATAGAATTTAAAGTTGGTGACGGTGGATACGAAAAATATGCGATCGAACAAGTTCTTGATTATACAATTGACCTAAAGAATTTTCATGAAGGAAGTCATTTTGTAAAACTAATTCCAATTCTTGTTGCAACAAATGCAGAAATCACGAGCAATGAATTACAAGAAATTATTAATTATAATTCAGCTGCAAAATCCAATAAGAATAACCTGCAAGAAGTAATAAAGTCTTTCCTAAATGGAAATAACAAACTAATTGACGTTGATGATTGGGAAAACTCTATTTACAAACCTACTCCGACTATTGTTGAAGCCGCTCAAGCTCTGTATAAAGGTCATAATGTAAAAGAAATTACCCGGTCAGATTCGGGCGCAATAAACCTATCAAAAACTGCGAATTGTATAAATGAAATTGTTGAACATTCAAAAAACTCAAAATCAAAATCCATTTGTTTTGTTACTGGTGTTCCAGGTGCTGGTAAAACGCTTGCTGGATTGAATATTGCTAATGAACGAATGAATGCGGACGAAAATGAACATGCTGTTTTTCTATCTGGGAATGGACCTTTAGTCGATGTATTAAGAGAAGCATTAACGAGAGACGAAGTCCAAACGGCAAAGGAATCCGGAGAAAATATGACAAAGAAACAAGCTGCAATTAAAGCAAATGCTTTTATCCAGAATATTCATCATTTCAGAGACGACAATCTATTATCAGAAAAAGCCCCTATTGAAAAAGTAGTTGTGTTTGACGAAGCTCAACGAGCATGGACAATGCAGCAAGCAAGTTCTTTTATGAAAAGAAAGAAAGGAATTGAGGATTTTAACATGTCTGAACCTGAATTCCTAATTGATGTAATGAACCGACATAAGGATTGGTGTACAATAATTTGTTTGATTGGAGGTGGTCAAGAAATTAATACCGGAGAAGCAGGATTAGAAGAATGGATTGTAGCATTAAAAGAACATTATTCTGAATGGGAAATACATTATTCGAATTTAATAACTGAAAACAAAAATTATTTAAAACAAACTGAACTTAAAGTCTGGTTAACAACTAATGCAAATATTCAAACGGATTTACATTTAGCTGTTTCTGTTAGGTCATTCCGTTCGGAGAAACTTTCTGAGTTTATACACGAGTTGTTGGATTTGAAAAAGGATTCTGCAAATAGACTATACAATGAATTAAAATCTGATTACCCTATTGTTTTAACTCGAAATTTAGAACTCGCTAAAAAGTGGATTAAGAACAAAGCAAAAGGAACAGAACGGGTTGGTCTTATTGCTTCATCTGGTGCCCGCCGATTAAGACCACATGGAATTGATGTGAAAAATGAAATTGAAGCTGCAAATTGGTTTTTAAATAATGACGAAGATATTCGGTCTTCATATTTCATGGAAGATATTGCAACTGAGTTTGATATTCAGGGACTTGAAATTGATTGGGCTTGTGTCGCTTGGGGTGCAAATTTTCATTTAAATAGTACGGCCTGGAAATATCAAAGTTTCAAAGGAACTAAGTGGCAAAATATTAACAAAGAGATTGATAAAAGTTATTTAAAAAATACATACAGAGTTTTGCTTACAAGGGCGCGTCAAGGTATGGTCATTTTTATACCAGAAGGCTGTGACTCAGATAAAACAAGACCAAATGAATTTTATGATAACACATATAAATATTTGAAAGAATTAGGAATAAAAGAATTAGAATAAGACACTAAAACACAACAATGTGTATAGTGTTTTTGGTTTTCAGTGGTTTGCGAGCGTTTCGGCACGTAAAAAAGCAAGGTGTAAACTGATAGGAAATCACTTCGAAATCCTACACGACACCATGCACTAACCGTTGGTTTAATTTTGTGCGAAGCAGATGAGATTGTACTGTTTTACGAAACTTTTTAACTAATTTCTTTAAGATAAAATACTATTTATGAGACAAATTTTGAAATTATATTTGTTTGCATTTCTCATCCTAATATTGAATATCAATACTCATGGACAAAAAGAACCTGGAATAAAAACACTCGAAAAGGATAAGTATTCAGTTAATTACCCCTTTGATTGGGATCTAGATGAGTCAGGACTACATGGAGCAAGTTTTATATTGTTTAGTCCTATTCTGTCAGGGGAAGATATGTTTAGAGAAAATATTAATTTGCTAATACAGGATCTTTCAGCATATAATATTGATTTGGACAAGTATGTAGAAATATCTGAAGGACAGATTAAAACTATGGTTAAAAATGGAAAACTTATAAGTAGTGAACGACTTAATGACGGACAAAATTATTTTCAAAAGGTAATTTATACGGGAGACCAAGATATTTACAAGCTTAAATTTGAACAATACTATTGGGTAAAAAATAAGAAAGCCTATGTTTTGACTTTAACTTGTGAAAATCATATGTTTGACTCATATAAGGAAACTGGCGAGGAAATTCTTAAGAGCTTCAAATTAAATTAAAATAGCCCAACAAAAGCTATGCCTAATGAAGAGGCAGCAATGTTTTGGGTGTTTGTAGGGTGTTTGTGTGCGCCAAATTTTCATCCCGAAAATTTATTAAGTTTAAGGTAAAATTTCACAACGTACATTTGGCTATGTGATAATTTGGTGAAAGAAGTTCTTCGAAACTCCACACTAAGTATAGCAAAATCGTCCAAAGTAAATATAAAGGCATATGATCTGGGATTACTGAAGAGTTAGCGTTCATTAGAAGAAAAAATTCATTTCATGAGAAAATTAAAATTACAAATGCAAGTTTCCTTGGATGGATTTAATTCAACAGGTCCAAATGACGAGCAACAATGGGTGACGTGGGCATGGGATGAAATCAAACAATATGTCTTGGAATTAGCGGACTCTGCCGATACTGAAATAATAGGTAGAAAATTAGCGGTTGACTATATTCCATATTGGCTTGAGACGTCGACAAAACAAAACGACCCGATGTATGAATTATCAAAAATCAAAGCACGTCAAAAGAAAATCGTTTTTACGAAAACCCTTGAAAAATCTGAGTGGGGAAATACGGTACTTGCAAAAGGAAATCTGGTGAACGAAGTAAAGAAATTAAACAATGAAAACGGTAAAGATATTATTGTTTACGGAGGTAGTTCATTTGTCTCTGCTTTGGTCAAAGAAAACTTAATAGACGAATTTCATTTATTTGTCAACCCCGTTGCATTAGGGCAGGGTGTACCTATTTTTAACCAACTAGATAATTGGCAACAACTTAAGTTACGGAAGTCAATTACGTGTGATAGTGGGATTGTAATTCAACACTATGACCTGATAGAATAAAAACGAACCGCCAACAATTAAAAATGAATAAAATAGTTACTAAATATTTTATTGACAGAAAAGAATGGAGAAAGTGGCTCGAAACAAATTTTGAGACTAAGGATGATGTTTGGTTGGAGTATCCATTAAAGAAGACGGGTAAAAAACGAATCTTGTATAATGATGCCGTCGAAGAAGCGCTATGTTTCGGGTGGATTGACAGTACAGTTAAATCACTGAACGAATTTACTACTATTCAAAGGTTTTGTAAGAGAAGAAAAAACTCCACTTTCTCACAGCCAAACATTGAACGATTGAAATGGCTCTTTGAGAACAATTTGATTCACAACGCAATTAAGAACGAGGTTTTAAAAATAATTCAACAAGAATTCGTTTTTCCGGGAGACATAACAAAGAGGTTAAAATCGGATACGGATGTTTGGGAGAATTATCAAAACTTCTCAGAGCCCTATAAACGAATCAGAATTGCATACATTGACAGTGCAAGAAAAAGACCGGATGAATTTGATAAACGTTTGAATAACTTCATTAAAAAGACAAAAGAGAATAAGCTAATTACAGGGTTTGGTGGAATTGATAAATACTATTGATAATAATAATTGCTGCCAGACCGCAATAAAGCATATGAAGTCCAGCTCGTTTTGAAAGTTTTGTGGCTTCGGCAACCAGCGACAGATCGTTGATTTGTTTTATAAATAGAAAGTTGGCATGGGTCAATTTTCATGCATTTAGTGTTACAGGCCGTACGTTAGGAGGGAGCGCTAAAGGGACATTGTTTACACTTTTATGAAATGCCATTCAAGAAGGAATTATTAAGAACTGCTTACGATTTTTCCCATAAAAAGAATTTTAAGGAATTAAAAGCGAAAAGAAAGAACAATAGCTAAATATAAATTCACCAATAAAGTGTTACTTGCATATGCTATGCAATGAAGATTCGCTATTGTATTTTACATCATTAATAATTAATGGAAATCTACCAAGAAAATATAAAAAAGTACAATGCCGAAACATTAAGGTTAAGGAAGATATTGAATAAAATATCTCTACTTAGGCTACTTGTTTTTGTAATTTCAGGTGGCATTCTTATATACTTGTTCAGTAACAATTTAATAGCTCCCGTTTTTATTGTTTTGCCTATTTCAATATTATGTTTTGCGTTTGTTTTAAAGCGCCATAACAAAATAGCTTTTTTGAGAAAGCACACTTCATTTCTGAAAAGCATTAATGAATCCGAGATATTAAGAGGAAATTGTAAGCTGGAAAAGTTTGATACCGGAGATAAGTTTATCCATCAAAATCACCCATACACATCTGATTTAGATATTTTTGGGCAACACTCCGTGTTTCAGTTGGTTAACAGAGCGACTACAGAGTCAGGCACGATGCGCTTATCAGAATGGCTTTCTGAACCTGCAGCTAATGATGAAATACATAACAGGCAAAAAGCCATAAAAGAATTATCACAGAAATTGGATTGGAGGCAAGATTTTCAGGCTTCAGGAATGCACTTTCAAAATAAAAAGAGCGATTATTTTAAATTGTTAGATTGGGTAGAAGAACCTGTCGTTCTATTAAAATATCGAAGAATATATTTAGCCGTGGCAATAATTCTTCCGGTGCTATTATTCCTTAGCTTATATTATTTCACGATTAATATCACTTCACCAAACGGGTATGTTTATTTACTTTCCTGTATTGCTGTTATATTTGTTAATTACTTAATATTAAGAAAAATAAATCCCTTTGCGGAGAGGATCGTTAAAACCGCAACAGGGAATATTAGTACTTTAAGAGCTTATCGAACACTTATTAGTAAAATTGAAAATGAAAGTTTCAGGTCAAAAAAATTGTACGAATTGCAATCAATACTAATAAAAGGAAAATATTCGGCATACAATGAAATTAATAAGTTATGCAGAATATTGGATTTCTCGCATCAAAGAAGAGTAAAAAAGGATCCATTAAATGGAAATCATTTTTATTCTATACTAAACGGTTTGCTACTAATAGATATTTACTTGATTATTGGAGTTGAGAAATGGAAATCAAAGAATAAAGCATTTTTAAAACCATGGTCCAAAGTAGTAAGTGAATTTGAGGGTATAAATAGTCTGGCCGGTTTTTGCTATTCAAACCCATCCTATACATTTCCTGAGATAACAGAAAAGAGCAACTACGTATATTTTGAGTCGTTAGGACATCCACTAATAAATTCAGACAAACGTGTTTGTAACAATTTTCACTCAAAGGGGCATGGTGATATTGTTATGATTACCGGTTCTAATATGGGAGGGAAAAGCACTTTTTTAAGAACCGTTGGCGTAAACCTGGTGTTGGCATTAGCAGGTGCACCCTGTTGTGCAGTTTACGGGCAGGTTTCGAATCTGAAATTACATACCAGTATGAGAACCCAGGATAATTTGAAGGAAGGGGTTTCTTCTTTTTACGCAGAATTGGATAGGACAGAAAAAATGCTGAAATTGATTGAAAGTAGCCACAATGTATTTTTTCTGTTGGATGAGATGTTTAAGGGAACAAACTCGGAAGATAGGCATAAAGGAGGGTTTTCATTGATCAACCAAATAAGTAAGCTCCTTACATCAGGAATTATTGCAACACACGATATTGAACTTGCAAAACTATCGGGGAATAAAAAGTTGGTGGCAAATTAGATAAAACGGAGTTTACCCACCCAAAAAACGGTTTGTCCTCAGGCTCATAAATTGTCAAAAAAGCGTCAA
>NZ_JBNGOS010000065.1:0-21179 GCF_050589685.1 Saccharicrinis sp. 156 | reverse complement strand
AAAGATTCTAACTAGTTTTCAACACTAACCAGTTGAGCGTGAATACATATCGGGTTTACGTGCAGAGACTAGATAGAGTATTATTGAAATGCTAGTTTCATCGTCAAAACCGTATTGTTTTGCATCGTAAAGGTACCTATTTTAATAATAAAACCTCTGCCCAACTTAAAGAACAGAGGTTATTAATGCATTCAAAGAATTTGATATTACGATCGGGAAAATCGTTTAAACAAGAGACTTTTTAGTTTTCCTTTTTCCTCATCACCTTCATAATAACCATAACCATAGCCATAATTTCCATACGAAGAATAACCATACCCACTATATACAGTATCATTTAAGATCACACCAACGTTCTTTAATCGTTCATCTTTTCCAATACCATTAATATACTTCATCTGTTTTTTATTGCTATGGCCCTGACGAAGGATAAATAAGTTTACATCTGCATACTGACCAGCTAATAATCCATCAGAAACCAAGGTAACCGGCGCATTATCCAACACAATAAAATCAAAATGCTTTTTAGCCTTTTCCACAAATGCTTCAAAAACACCATTTCCGATTAATGCAGATGGATTTGGAGGCACAGGACCTGAACTTACATAGTATAAATTTGGGTATTCCGTAGGGAGTATAACATCCTCAAAACTATCATTGTTGGTTAAATAGTTGGATACGCCTTTCTTGTTATCATGATGAAAAACACTGTGCAATTTAGGTTTTCTCAGGTCACATCCTACCAACAATACTTTTTTATTATCAGTAGCCAACGTTCCTGCCAGGTTAACGGCAGTAAATGTTTTTCCCTCACCGGGGAACATGGAGTGAATGGCAAATACTTTTGGGTCTTTATTGCGGAATATATGCCTTAAGCCTACCTGAACACCTCTGAAATTCTCTGCTATTCCCGATCGGGGATTTTCCAGTACCGGTAACTCCGTTTTATATTTATTATGGGCAATTTCTCCTGCGAGCGGTACTTTGCAACCTTTTTCCAGTTCATCTTTTGACTGGATCGACTCATTAAAAAAGTCACCCAGAACAATAAATATAAACGGTATAGCCAACCCAACCAGCAAGCCTATGGCTAAGTTTCTTTTTGTTTTAGGTCCTACCTGCACTGCAGACTCTAGTCGTGCCGGGTCAAGCACGTAGGCATCCGGCACATTGGATGCTGTCGTTATGGCTGCTTCTGCCCTTTTCTCCAGCAAAAAAGTATAGAGCTCATTATTCAAGTCAAAACTCCGTTTAATATTGATTAATTGCTGCTCTGTTTTGGGTAAACCGGCCAATTCCATATTAATCCTGGAGATTCTTGTTTCCAATGCTTTTAGTTCATTTTCAGCATTGTCGAACAGGTTCTTAAGGTTTTCTTTTAACGACCGCAAAGTCGAATTGATCTCCTGATCTATCATTAAAATCCCCGGATTGTTTTCCTTGGCCACAAACGACCAATTGGATTTTCTGTTGTAAAGTTCGGTTAAACGCACCAATTGGGAGTTTAAAGAAACATCGGTAATTCCCATTACAGAAGGAGCTACTATTAAATCTGCTTTCTCGGCGCTTCCGATATAACTTTCTAAACTACGGTAATAATCTACACGTTGCTGAACCGCTGCCCTTTGCGACTCTAACCCTTCCAGTCGCTCTACCACTAAATCAGCCTCCTGACTTAGGTTAACAATTCCATGTCTTGATCTAAAATCGGTAAAATTTTTACCCGCATGATTTAAAGAATCAACTAATTGCGACAATTGAGCATCAATAAAACGAACCGTATTTTCAGATGTCCGATTCTTTTGGCTCAGTCCATAGTCTAAATATACTTCGATTAACTCGTTTAAAAAATCAACCGCTCTTGCCGGATTACCGTCCTTGACACTCAATTGTATTCCCTCAGCATCGCTATTGGCCAATTGCACGGATGTATGGCTTTGGTAATACTTGACCAATACTTCTAGATTATTAAATAAAAAGTTATATGTTCCTACCGATTTAGGCGATATCCAACTTTTTAAAGAAAAATCAGTTGAGTTTTTTATCGGAATTACGGCACCATCCTTTTTTGTAATCGTAAAATGAAAATATTTTTTGATTAGGGGAACACCGTACTCCACAATTTCTTCAAACTCCAATTCTGTATCCACACCAGCTATATTCACCTTTTGGTCCACCGTGATTTTACACAATTGCTCGGATATAGGCTCCACGTTCAATACAACCCCACTTAGGTTTATCTCTCCCGGTATTTGGTCAATAATAAAAGGGGCATCCTTATACAGACTTACATCCCTAAACATATCTTTTCTATACCAAGAAACATTCAAATTTAAACGTTGCAACGTTTGATGGTGTAAGGTATAAGATTTAAATGTTAGGAGATGGTTTTCGATATTCGTATTTCCTCCAATGCTTAAATCCTCAAACAAAGAATTCATGCCTCCACTACTCGATTCTTCATTTACCAATACTAAACCGCTCACCTCATAAGTAGGAGGTGTAGATTTGCCAATATACAACCCGATTCCCGCGCTAATGATTCCAAATATCAAAAACAGTCGCCATTTGGCCAGTAACTTAAACAAAAACTCCTTTACATTAAAGGTTTCTTCCTGTTGAAGATACTCCATTATTTCTTTTACATCACTCATATCTGATCTTACCTAATTAATGCATTTCGTTTAATTAATAACAACTTACCACCTCTTTTTTACCTAACATTTATTGTTAATTAATATAGTTTAGTAATAATATCAAGGTTGAAATCGACGACATCACCAGCGTAAAAAATGGCAAATTGATATTTAAACTTTTGTTTCTGTCCGGCTCTATGTATACCACATCATTGGGTTGAAGAAAAAAAGCTTCACTCGACATAAACCCCTCACTTTTTGTTAGATCGAGCCTATAACTTTTAATTCCATTATCTAATTGGCGAACAACCAAAACCTCTTTAATACGGCTGTATTCTGTTTCGCCATTCGCCAGACTTATGGCATCCAATACGGTAATAAAACTGTTGTAATTATAATATACTCCCGGATTTTGCACCTCCCCCATTACTGTAATTTTAAAATTCAGCAATTTAACCTTGATAGACGCTTCCTTAATATAATTATCCGCTTGTATCTGGATATGTTCCTGAACTTCTTTTAACGTCTTTCCGATAACAGATACTTTGCCTAAAATTGGCATATATACATCACCATTTGTATCCACCTGAAATCCGTTTAGATATTGACTTGATAGTTCTCCATAATTTTGTTGGGTACCACTTCCCAACCCAGTACCTCTGGAAGGATTAAATAAGGTATTTACTTCGGGATTCATCGTTTGAATATCGATGTACAAGTTGTCATTTTCTTTTATTTTATATTCGGTCGCAAGGGTAGGAATCCCTTCCTTAATCTCCATGTTATCGAGATCGGTCAGGTAGGTTAATTTTTTTTTGGTTGTACAGGAGGTGTACAAACACGCCATTAATACAATTAAGGCCAGGAAAAAATACTTATTCATACGGTAAAAATATTTATCATTTAATGAAAACATCCATCCAAAATCTCAACACCGCAAGGTAATATTTATTTATCTATATAATAATAATTAAATATTACTCTTGATTGACCGTTTTAAAACTTTGATTAATGACTGGATTTCTCAGACATTGAATATCGGGATAGCTGAACCTAACATATATTAATACAAAACCGGATAGATATCAATCTTCCCGGTTTAGCATACATCCACCTTATAATGAATGTTAATTTTTAATCAAGTTATGTGAGGAGTGATGCGCGGCATCTATGCTTATATTATTCACCTACATATTATTACAAAGATATATCTCACAAAACTAATTCCGTTTAACTCTTAAGACAGTTTGTTGGAAATGCATAGCCAATTATCATAACAAATCAGCTATAACTATTGCTTTAGCTCCGCTGACAGTACCTTCCACTAATAATCATTGTCCATCCTTGATTAACATCACTTTAAATGTTTTTAGGAAAAGCATTATATCTAATTTTAACGACCAGGTATCAATGTATTGCATGTCCATTTTCATCCATTGCTCAAAAGGGATATTGTTTCGGCCTGAAACCTGCCAGATACAAGTTATACCGGGCTTCATGCTTAACCTACGGCGCTGCCATCGCACATACTCTTCTACTTCGGCCGGCACCGGCGGACGCGGCCCTACAATACTCATCTCACCTTTTAGTACGTTGATAAACTGAGGCAATTCATCCAATGAGGTCTTACGCAGAAACCGTCCGACCCGTGTTACCCGGGGATCGTTTTTCATTTTAAAAACAGGGCCTTCCTGTTCATTTTGTTCAGTCAAGGTGTGCTTTAGATCCTCAGCATTGGTCACCATTGTTCTAAACTTTAAGCATTGAAACAGACGTCCGTTTTGACCTACCCTGGTTTGGGCGAAGAAAACAGGACCTCCATCGCCCAATTTGATCGTCAACGCAATAAGCAAAAGTACAGGTGATATAATCAACAATATTAATCCGGCCCCCAAATAATCCATCAAAGACTTCATTCTCAACGCCAAATAGTTATCCGGTGTATTCATAAAAGTTAAAAACGGGAGTTGATTAAAATAGGACAGGTGTGAACGACCACTAACCAAATTCAACAATTCGGACTGCATCCTGAAAGTAATACCTACTTCTGCACACAAACTCATCAAATCTCTTATTTTATCTTGATTGAAATCACTTTTGCAGTACATTACTTCATCCACAATTCCTTTATCTATAATCTCGGCCAAACTTTTGACTTCAGATACAACATTATATTGAGAGCCATATTTCTGCATTATTTCGGGAGCATCACATACAATACCATATATCTTATATCCCCAAGCCTTTGTTTCAATGATTCGATCAATAAAATAATCGGAATTACTATCCGCTATAATCAAAACATATCTATAATTATAGCCTCGACCTCTAAAGGCCTTCATGGTTTTAAACCCGGATATTTTATAGGCGAAAAGAGTAATGAAATTTAATAGGACAAACAGCATCATTGTCCATCTGGAAACGTGATGGAAATTTAATAAACCAATGAAGATAAACAACAAGGCAGTTCCTAACCCTACCACTGAAAAATATTCAAAAAAGATACTTGAATACATTTTAATACGGGACATTTTTCCCATTCCAAAGTGATCCAGTAGCAGGAACCATAACGGTCCGATCAAAATAAATAATATCCGGTACTCATTGTAGCCTGTTACTAAGGGCTCTATAAATGTATTTGTTCCCCACCAGGCCAGGTAAAAACAACATAGTGTGAGCAGTACCTGAAACAGTACACTCATCTTCTCGATAAAATATTCTCTTTGACGTATCATGGTTATTTGGTTTAAGTAAGGAATTATATCAAAATACTTCGAATTGTCACGAAGAGACGACAGAATGCTGCATACGCTTTATACTATGCACATAATGTTGATACATTAACTTTATCCCTTCCCTCAGATCAATCTTGTGCTTCCAGCCAAGTTCATGTATCTTTGAAGGGTCAGTGAGTTTTCGCATGGTGCCATCCGGCTTTTCCGTATCAAAGGTAATCGTTCCCTTGAATCCAATTTCTTCCTGAATTATTAGGGACAAGTCCTTTATGGTAATGTCTTTACCGGTTCCAATATTGATATGCCTGTTACGGACTTCAGGATGCGAATTAGTACGAATTTTATTCAAATTGTCGCATATTTCAGACGAATTTAGCGAGTTCATAACATCATTAAAATTTCTATTTTCCAATAAGAACACACACGCATCTGCCATATCTTCGGACCACAGGAATTCGCGCATCGGCTTTCCGGTGCCCCACAGCGCTAATGATACCGCGTTTTGCGAATCATCGCTATTGATGCTAATTCCGTATTTCTCCAATATCCCTTTAATCTCTTCTTCGCTGGCAGAACCATCGATTCCTTCTATTGGCCGACTATTACAATCTTTGCGAATAGCCTCCCAGTTATGGTCTTCCAAACACTTTGCCAAATGAATTTTTCGCACCATAGCCGGCAACACATGGGAAGTCTCCAGGTTGAAGTTATCGTTGGGACCATACAGGTTGGTGGGCATCACCGAAATAAAGTTGGTACCATACTGTAGATTATAGGACTCGCACATTTTTAAACCTGCTATTTTAGCCATGGCATAAGGCTCGTTGGTGTACTCCAAAGTATCGGTCAACAAACAATCCTCACGCATGGGTTGAGTTGCCATCTTAGGATAGATACAGGTAGAACCCAAAAACAACAGCTTTTTAACCCCATGTAAATACGACTGGTGTATCACATTGTTCTGAATCTGTAAGTTCTCGTAAATAAACTGGCCACGGTAAGTGTTGTTGGCAACAATGCCACCTACTTTAGCAGCGGCCAGGATAACATATTCCGGTTTTTCTTCCTGAAAGAACTGTTCTACAGCTAACTGATCTGTCAGGTTTAATTCCTTTGAAGTGCGATACACGATATGGGTATAGCCTTTGGCTTCAAGGTTCTTTTTTATGGCAGACCCCACAAGTCCCCGGTGGCCTGCGATATATATTTTCGAATTCTTGTCCATTTTGATGAATTGAATTATCCACTGATTTACACAGATGATATCAACGTTGTATACAGATTAAAGAATCACTCTCTTTATCTGTACTCTAGCTGTTCCAAAGTTAATCAGTAACCCTAATTTTATACCTGTTGCTTTCAAATAATTTAAAACTTGCGCTATATGATCATCAGTAAGTGATTCTACAGCTTTAATCTCAAGAATGATGTGATCGTAACAAATAAAATCGGCGATATAATACTTGCTCAGCTTCCTTTCTTTAAAAAACACATCCAACTTCTTCTCTTTCTCAAAAGGAATATTTCTATCTGACAGCTCGTACTTTAAAGCTTCCTGATATACTGCCTTTAAAAAACCATGCCCTAGCTGATTCTGCACTTCATAGCACGCACCTATAATTTGTTTGGTTAATTCAGAATGTAAATATCCCTTATCAGGTTTCATTTGTTTCAATTATTGTCTACAAAAATACTTGAGTAAATCTGTAGATTTATCAGTGAACATCTGTGGACGACTATTCGAAGTAATTCAATGTTTGATAACCTCCTTCTTTTAGGTAGGCATCTTTCTTGAACAACTTAATGTCTGACCGCATCATATCCTCTACCAAACCCGCTAAATCATATTCAGGTTTCCAATCTAATGTAGTATTCGATTTGGTTGGGTCTCCAATCAACAATTCTACTTCTGTTGGGCGGAAATATTGTGGATCAACACTAACAAAAACCTTTTCTTCGCTAACACAAGCTTTAATATGAGCAAGGTATTTTTCACCTACCCTCTCAATAAACAAAGCTTCATCCACTCCTATCAGGTGCCCTGTTTCTTCTGCATCTTTGCCCCTGAATTCAATATATAATCCAGCCTCTTTTCCTGCCAGTAAAATAAAATCGCGTATGGTAGTTGTAATACCGGTAGCAATTACGTAATCCGATGGTTTATCTTGCTGAAGAATAGCGTGCATCGCCCTCACATAATCCTTGGCATGACCCCAGTCGCGTTTTGAACTTAAGTTACCCATATATACTCTATCCTGCATTCCTAAAGCAATACGGCTCATGGCACGTGTTACCTTACGTGTTACAAAAGTCTCCCCACGAATAGGTGACTCGTGGTTAAACAAGATACCGTTAGAAGCATGCATATCGTAAGCTTCACGATAATTAACGGTAATCCAATAGGCATACATCTTAGCCACAGCATAGGGAGAACGGGGGTAAAACGGCGTGGTTTCCTTTTGTGGAACTTCTTGCACCAAACCGTATAACTCCGATGTGGAAGCCTGGTAAATACGCGTTTTCTGCGTTAAGCCCAGTAACCTAACGGCTTCGAGTATGCGCAGCGTTCCTATACCGTCCGCATTAGCAGTATATTCCGGTGTATCGAAACTTACTTTTACGTGACTCATCGCAGCCAGGTTGTAAATTTCATCTGGTTGAACCTCCTGAATAATACGGGTCAGGTTCATACTATCGGTCATATCGCCATAGTGCAAAATAAAATTACGGTTCTCTACGTGAGGATCCTGATATAAATGATCGATACGATCGGTATTAAACATCGACGATCTACGTTTTACACCATGAACAACATAGTCCATTTTTAATAAATACTCTGCCAGGTAGGCACCATCCTGTCCGGTAACCCCAGTGATTAAAGCAACTTTTTGAGACATTTTATTTCTTGATTAATTTTTTTTATTTTACTATTTGGCCAGTAGCCTGACGATGAAGGCAAACAACCATGAATCTCTTAGCTCAAGTTTTTATCTACTTGAGTTTCCTCAGTTTTTTCATCCCTATTATCTATTTTCGATTTCCTTTTGGGCTTTTTCGAATCCATTTTCTGCGCCAACATTTCATAATGCGCATTGAAATTTAAATCTGCTGCAGTTCCCATCTCATTTTTATTTGATTGAACTACCTTTTGTATCACCATTTCTTCAGATGAGAAATCCCTCAAATTCATTTTTTGCAACATCATATCAACAAAAATCACTGGGGAACTTATAAAATAACGATGGAACATTCTTTTTGGTTCTTTCAAAAATCGACCAAACCACTCTAACTTATAATTGATCATCCAATCTGCCGGTCTTTCTTTAGTTCCTGCATAGAAATCGAACACAGCTCCTATTGAACAAATCACTTTGGCATTTAACTTATCTTTATTAATATGTACCCATTTCTCTTGCTTAGGAGCTGTCATTCCAACAAACAAAACATCCGGTTCAAACATATTTACCACATTGCACATCAATTTTGTATCACCCGTTGAAAACTCTGACACATAAGGAGGGGAATATACTCCAACATTTACATTTGGGTATTCCTTTTTCAACCGGTTCTTAATTAATTGCAAGGTCTTTAGCTGAGCCCCTAAAAAGAAACATGATCCACCCTTACTATTTAGCTCTTTTAGCAAGTGAATACAGATATCGTAACCAGCTATCTTTCTAATAGAGCTACCATGCAACATTTTAGCCCCTAAAACTACCGCCTCTCCATCAGGCAAAAGAATATCCGAATCATGCAAAGCCCGCCGAAATACGCTATCTCTTTTTGCAACACTATAGGAATGTCCGTTTAAGGTGTTGATAATCATTTTTCCCAAGGAAGTAAGTTCACCTAACTCCCCCCCGTAAACATGATAGCCCAAAACTTCTGTATCAGTTAAATGCATAGCCTAAATTTTTAGAGATTTCTTTTTGCCGATTACGTCCCCGTAATATTTATAATAAAGGGAAATCGACATTCCTATGGAAAGACTATTTTCATTAAAATATCTTTCTCCTCATTTTCTGTTGTAATCAACAGCCTAAAGCAAATACCTTTTTTGGTAACAAGATCCTAAACTTTCAGATAAACCCCTATATTTAATTATGATATAATTAAGATAACCCTATATTTAATTAAAATACCCCTATCTGAATTATGATCTAAAATTATGAAATAGTTTTCACGTAAAAAGGTTAACAAATGTCATTGTTGACGATATTGAAGCTTTGTTTGATTAACGTGAAAAAATAGCAGACCATTTTATCCTATTTAGCTTTTCACTGACCGCACCCCCCGACAATTGCTAACAAACCTTAAATACTAAATTAAATCAGACAAACAACCCCCTAAAAAAACACAACCAACCTTTCAATAACATGAATTTAACACGCGATTAACAATCCTCAATGAATACACTCATTGTACAGCCGGATCAAATTTTGCGCATAAATTTCCGGGTTATAAAATTTACCTAAATCATTTGCTTTTGTGTACTTAAGTACCTGTTCAGATGCATCTAAAAATTATTTTTTAGAATTTTATCACTTTGTATAGGCATCAAAACGAATCTCATAAATAATTGCACACACTTTTATATATTGAGATCAATTCTTTCGCATTCATTAATCTATCATGTCGCTCAGAAGCAATATTTCGACTGTTTATTGAAAGTCTTTCAGCAAGATTATTATCTGAAAATATATTACAGACCGCCTTGGCTAACATTTCATATTCCTCATAACGATACACTAACCCGGTTTCTCCATCTTTGACCATATCCAACACTCCACCCACATGTGATGAAACACTTGGCACGCCAAGCAATTGAGCTTCCCCAAGTGAATTTGGACTATTTTCTATTATTGAAGGACATACAAAAACGTGAGCATTTAAATATTTATCTACCATCTCTTCTTCCGTAAGTATACCCAGAAATTCAATTTTACTATCTTTATTACTTTGTTTCAGTAATTTGTTAATATAGTTTCCAAATCCATTTTTACGCCATCCTATATTAAAAAAATCATGTCCGGCAACGTAAACCTTTGTATCTGGATATTCTTTTTGAATTAGAGGTAATGCTTTAATCACTTGCTGAATACCCTTAATCGGATAATGTGCTTGACTTAAAAAAATGGTATGAGGTTGGCAATTTTTTAACGCCCATTTTTTATTGTAAAATGATTCCCTTAGCGTTTCATTGCAAAAATGATATTTGGCTTCCGGATTTATTGCCCAACAATGAGCCCTATCCCAACTTGTCCTTCCAATTACGTGACCAACATTTCTGAGTAATCGAATCTCCCTGGTCCCACGCCTTTTCATATTTTTCTTTTGGTTAAAAGCAAAGTCCCAACGTATTATATCCCTTAATGTCGTACTTTTTAATAAGTGACTCAGCTTTATTCCACCAAAATAATATTTTTCAATTACACTTACCAGACCTTGTATAGAAACAACAACTGCGTGGCTGCCACAAGCTTTAACATACGATAAACCGTACTCATATTCTGTTCCTTGCACATGTACTACTACAGGTTTAAAGCTGTCTTTTATATACTTCCAATCATTTTCTTGGTTCTTTTGCTTTGGTAATAAAAAATAAGTAATGTTATTAATTTTCTTTTCAATAAAAACTTTACCTGTGTAATACGTTGCTACAGCAAGTTCCATTTCATCGTTTAAATCTAATATTGCCTTGGCCCCGGCGTATACCCATCCTTGCGCAAAATACTCAACACTGCCAATTTCTTTGCTGATTGCAGGAAAAAGCGTATTTGTAATCCATAATACTTTCATAAACTTAGCTATTCTATCATTTGCCAATATTACAAGTTTTAAAAAAAATATTGACCTTCATATTCTTACGGAATCAATTATTAAACATATTAAAAAGCTTGGACACTAACAGTATTTAACAATCGCATAAAACATCAATAACAAATTGATCCTGTATTTGATGTAAGTGATGAGTAGCTCTTACTCCTTCCGAAAACCCAGCTTCAATACCTGACAAATGCTTTTCCTCATAGTTTTCCAAATTTAACTTATTGATCACATTTAGATTTAATCCATACCCGTACACACCTCTAATATTTAACTGGCTTGGCCTAATAAATTTATTTTCATGTCTGAAGATAGCACCTCCATTTCTTCCTGTTCTCGAATCTGTAATTACAGGGTTCAAGGAATGACTGGATATCTCTTCTAATTTCAAGGAGGATATTTTATAGATATATAAATTACAAAAAAATTCATCGCCTTTATTTACAAACAGCCAGCTTTGAGAATCTGTATCTTTATAATAGATGGTGTCAACAATTGCTTCTCCTTCAAAGGCTGTTGAATACAATTCCCATTGATCAGGGAACTTGATACATCTATATATTTCAAGACGATTCGCTTCATTCGTTTCCGGGATCATAAAAATCTCATTGCCCTCATGAAAAATAAACGGATATGAAAGATGATAATCCTTTGTTAGAACATCTACCACATCAACAACCTTACCCCCGGACAATTTACCACAAGATATTTTTCCCAATCCGTCCTTATAAGGGAAATTTTCAAAAAAAACATACTTCTCACCTTGGTGATAAAATAAAAATGGATCCGCCCAAAACTCACCTGCCGGAAGCTGTATTGGCTTAAGTTTTTTTAATTCTGTGTCTAAAAAATTCCCTTGCCCCAGCATTAATGTCCAACGTGCTCCCTTACTCTTCGAAAATTTTGATTTTATTTTACCCAATCTCCCTTTAAAATAAGTAAAACAAAATTTAATCATATACCCCAAAAAATCCTTTATGAGCAAACGATTATCTATCGTTCGTTGCAATTCCTTCCTTAAATCCGGAGCCCTCTTTAATAACCTTATGTTTTTTAGAAGTACATCTGATGAATTCCTATATATATAGGACTTATTTTTCCACATAGACCAGTGTTTATTATAGGCACACTGATCAATTATGGTATCATTATTTATCCCCGAATTCATTTTTAACAAGGTAATATTCAAAAATGGGATATCGCTTATTGCTTCTCGTACACCTGCTACGCAATTATTATACCTATCCTTATGATGAAAACACCATATCCCAAATTTCGAAACGTTAAACACCTCACCTTCAAGCCTGTTAAAACCGTGTTGTAACACAATATCCAACTGATAATCCCTAATTAAAGAACAATCCTTTTTATCAAAATAGTCTAACTGACCATTCCTCTTAGGAAATAGATCAACACGATCAACAGATTTCAATTTTTCTATTGTTTCTTTTCGATTTGAAAAAGAATCGTGCTTAAAAAAAAATGCTTCAATCCAATATTGAATCATCGACAATCCTATCACAATGATTTGAGAAAACTTTAATTTGCGGCCAGAATAATTGAAATTGCGCTTGTTATTTTTTCGGCCATCAACAATTAGAAGACTAAAATCAATATCTCTACTGTTTAATAACTCATTAAAAATTCGTAATTCCCAATTCTTTAAACGGTCTAAATCATCAATGAATGCGCCTACCTTAATTATGTTCATTTGTTTGTTTTTCATTCAATTGTCAAATGGATCTCACTGTAAACCTTAACTCACCTTCCCTATCCTGAACAGGTCATTAAGCTTATATGTAATTTTGAAGGTTAAAATTTTCAAAAACCATCGATACTATTTTTTAATTAAAGACTGATATAACGCTATTAAAGACTTATAATAAATGTCCGGAGTATACAAGTCTTGCAGTTTTTTATAACCATTTTTACCAAACCCTCTCGCAATGTTTGGATTATCATATAAATATTCGATCTTATTAGCCAAATCCTTAACGTTTCCCGGATCGAATAACAAACCATTGAAATTATCTTCAACAATTTCAGGAAAGCCAGCCATATTAGGCGCGATTATGGGTAGGGAATAATTCATGGCTTCGGGAAAGACCATTGGGAATCCTTCATACCAAATGCTACTTAGCAAATATAAATAAGCATGATTGTAAAAGAGCTTTAACTCCTCTTTATCAAGCATTCCAACCAATTCAACATTTTCCGGTTTATCAGGCAAATTATACCCTTCACGCACAGCACCCGCCAATTTAAATTGAATGTGAGGTAGTTTATTAGCTGTATCAAACAACAAACCTATACCCTTTTCCGGGCTAATTCTTCCTGCAAATGCCACGTATTTCCTTTTCTCACCTTCTGACCTTACACGGTTTATCAAACCATTGTACATATTTGGAATTACCTGAATCTTTTCAGGATCAAATCCAGCATTTATCAGTTTTTGCTTTTGAAACTGGGTTAAACAGGCGAAAGCATCAATATTATTTAAGTAATATTTTTTTTTTCTTGCCCACCAGTTTCTCAATGCATACCCTATACTTTTGTAATATGAACCTTCACAATTCCGTTTTATACAGTTGAACTCTTTCCCATCAGCAGTACATGCCTCACAAATACTCCCTTGACTGAAAAACAAGCCGTTGGGACAGGACAACCTATAATTATGAACGGTCATTACTACAGGCACACCCGTTTTTTTTATTACGGGCAACACAGCCGGTGATATCAAAGGGAACAGGTTGTGAACATGCACAATATCAGGCTTCTCCAAACGCATTTGACCTTTAATAGCTTTAATGCTTCTGGGATTATAAAAAGCAGTAAAGAAAGAAATGATTTTACCTAAACGCATGTTCTCTATCTCAGAACTTTTTCGATAATAAGTAATTACTTCGTGCCCTTGCTTTTTTAACAAATCAACCTGAGCATAAACTACTGATTCTTCACCGCTGTGCTTGCTATAATGGTTATGGATGATTAAGATTTTCATATACTCAAATTTTCTTTCATTTATAATAAGAAACGCACCAGGAATATCAATCATTTATTAATGTAAGAACAACATATTTATCGCAAATTGAAAATAGACCATTTAAGACTAAAGAATTCTACTATGAAAACTGTCATATACATCTGCATATGCCAAGGCCATCTGTGTTACCGAGAATTTCGCGGACGCAAAAGAAAAAGCCTTCTCCTTTAGCTCCTCTCTTTCGATTCTTTTACCTTTAATATCATACAGTAACTCAAGCAGACTATTTTCGTCCTCAGAGGTAAAAAACAGAGGCCAATCATTAGGTAATGTGTCTTTCAAGCCATCCACTTTAGATGCGATTACCGGAATTTTTGCCAAAGAAGCTTCTATTGACATTAAAACCAGGCCTTCGAATCTAGACGGCATTAAAACATAATCAAAAGCATGTATTTTATTTGCTATTCCTATAATTGGAGGATATAATTTAATATTACTTTCCAAATTGGCCAGTTGTTCAACTTGACTTTTATACGTTCCATCTCCAATAAAATAGAAACAGAAAGTGTTTTTAAGATTAATATTATTTTTTTTGAAAAAAGAAATTAAAAAATCAATTCCTTTTTGTTGCTCCAAACGACCGCAAATCGCAATATTAATTTTATCACTACTTAAATTTAATCCAAGCGCACTATTCTTTGGTACCGCACATCCGTTATATATTGTATTTTGGTGCGGACTTTCACCTAACCCTAACTCACCTCTGCTTTTTTTATAGGCCAGCAGCGCAGCATCCGAAACACCAATAACATAATCATTGGTATAAACTTTCTCAACTAATTTACCAATTCCTTTATATGTGGGCCACAATTCCGTATTATGAATAGACCTAACCACATTTAAACTTTTCGACTTATGCTTACCTAAGATCCTTAAAGCCACAGATAAAACAAAATCCGGTAAATCGGTATGGGCATGGATAACTTTAGGCTTTTCTTTTTTCACTAAGGCATATAGCTTAAAAGGGGAAAATATGAGGCTTTTTCTTTTGCTAAGTTTTGACAGAGAAATAATTTTTATATTTTTTTCTTTCAACTCTTTCTTTTTGTTTGCAGCAAAAATATTTCTCGAGGAAAACAGTTCTACGATCGTAAAATCATATTTCTCCGGATATAGTCTTGTGCATTCCTCAATGATATTATATGCAACCACCTCAGCTCCTCCTAATTGAACAGAAGTAATTAGATGAAATATTTTAATCACGACCTTCAATTTTCAGACTGTTTTCTACTGCTATTTTTATTTGTCGTGCCTGATTAATCGGATTATAAAGTGTTTGAATCTTTTCGAAACAAAAGTTCTTTGTTGTTTCTTTGTTATAACCAGACTTTATATAGCCCAAAAACCTACTTAACATATCGTTATAGTCACCATATTTAAAAAGAACACCTGTTTTTCCATCTTCAATAGCCTCTACTTCGGGGTTTTGAAAAGCAAAATTATCATGTGTCATCACCGGAACCCCGTATCCCAATGAATGAATACAGTTTAAACCTACATTACCGGGAGATACCATTAAATCCGACATGGCAAAATAATGGGCTATATCTTCTTCTTTATATACTGCACCCGCAAAATGTATTTGATCCATGAGATTATTGTTTAACACCTCCGTTTTCAAAGACTCCTGTTCTTCTCCGGTACCAATAATAATACAGTTCACATCCAACCCTTTTCTTTTTAAATCAACACATAATTGAATTACTTCGTTTACCTTTTTCCTTTTTACCAGTCGACCTATAAAAATCAACGTAAACGAGTCTGGATTGACAAAATATTTTGATTTAGATTGATAGATATCCTCCCCATTAATTTTTTTCAACTCATTTTGTTGTAAATCAGGCCGCAGCGAATTATAAATTACCGTGAGCGTTTCCGGTCTAAACCCCAGGTCAATCATTACATTTCTCTGCGTATGCCCATACAAGATATTCCCACTTGCCAAATACTTAAAAAACAACAATCTAATTCTTAGTTTCAATCCGTGATCAATTCCCTTGAACCCATGCGACCATAACAACGCTTTTTTTCTAAAGAATTTACACAGAATCAAAAAAAACCAGACAGGAACGTGTGAAATTGCTCCATCTAGTATGAATACTTGATGCTTCGACGAAATGATTCTCCAAACAATACCTTTCTGCCATAATAATAGTGAAGGCTTATAAAAAATGGTTGGGGCTAATTTAAGCTTACCCAATTGACTCAGCCTACCCCAATCGGCTAATTTTATTCCTTCTTGTTCTTTATTGCCGCTATAAAAAGTAATATCGAAATCCTTATCGTCTTTTAAAAGTTCTTTAAACACCCCTGAACGATATGCCGGCAAGTACTTGTAAACGAATGCTACATCAATCATACGATTATAAATAAAAGTTTGTGTTTTAAACTCCTTCCATGTTTAATACCTTGGCAGGAATGCCTCCTACAATTCCTGTTTTATACTGAACACGTATTAACATGACAAAAGCGATAGGGTATAAAAATTTTAAAATATTCTGACTTGTTTTTAAATAAGTTCCAATTCTAAACCAAAAAGTAACCTTAAACGATGCGTTTGTGACCAAACGCTTAAGCATAAAACCAACGGAAGTCTTAGAGTTTAACCTTTGAAGATCCGATCTAATTAATTGAATAGTATTCATTAAAAAAGCAATTAAATTTAAACTTCGGTCTAGTAAATATAAGACATTATTATTTTACCAACCTTGAATATAACCTTGGAGACATTACTTTACAATATGCCTTGGCTGCATAGACAACCCACTTCCACCCCCAAAATTTTTTTCTAAAAACCAGATATTCTTTAAAATTCAATCCTCTGGGAGAATATAGTAGTTTAAAACGTTTAATTATAGGTGTATTAGGATTACTCCACGCAGGAGTTCCTTCATTTGGAGGACATGTAGCAATATAATGAGGAGTAGTGCAACATTTAAAGCCCACTTTTTGGGCGCTTAATCCGTAATCAAAATCACCCATACCATGTGTGTAGTCTAAAGAATTCATGCCAACTTTATTGTATACTTCTTTTGGAATAAGCACAAAATTTCCGTTAATATACTTACACTCCTGTATTTCTCCATTAGGAATAACGGAACCATTTTCAGTTCTGCCTCCATAAGAAAACTCGGCACTTCTTTCTTCCTTCCTGCATGCTGCCGTAACAATACCTTCTCCCAGATTAGCTTTAATATGATTATAACAATTAAATAACCGCTCCAATCCGTCCGGATCAATTATTGTGTCGTCATTGAGCCACACATAAAAATCAAATGCTTTCATTTTTACCGCGCTCTCCCATGCTAAACGCATACCTTTATTCCAAAATAAGTTACCCGTACCTGGCACTATATTCACGTCCGGAAAGTTTTTATTTATAGCATCCGACGTGCCATCTGTTGACCCATCATCGACTAAAAACACCTCTAAAGTCATACAATCCGGACACTTGGCACGATAAAAGGCGCTTAGACACTTGAGCGTTAGATCTTTTCGATTGTGACAAGTAAGCAAAATTGCTACCTTTTGCATCATAAATAATAATTAATCCTCTTTAATAAAAAAACTTAAGCTCCTACGCCTTAGTTATTAACTTCGTACTTTTTCGTACTTTTTATGAACCGAGCCGGATTCCCTGCCCATATCTCATTTGCAGGTATGTTTTTAGTAACAACTGCCCCTGCTCCAACAATCGAATTTTCACCAATACACACACCTTTCAATATAGTTACATGAGCGCCTATAAAAGCGTTCCTTTTTATAATTACGGGACTGGTTTTTTTAAAATTAACATCGGCAGCAGCATCATTGCGTTCATGGGAATCTAACGAATGAAAATCCGTATCATAAATACAAACTCCCCCCCCACATTTTACGTTATCCTCCAATATTATTTGCTGTTGAGCTATTAAAGCTGTTGAGCTAATAGAAACATTGTTTCCAATAATAATTTCTCCTTTTCTTGCAACAAATATTATGCATGGTTGAGGTCTCCCAATTGGGTTGCCTTTCATTCCATTATTCATTCTAAAATTTGAACCTATTTTACAAGTAGCATTTAAAGTAACATTAATAAAAGGGATTCCATTTGAAACAACCTTGTTAAATTGAATGTTGTTACAGTAGAAAATAAAATTTACATACAACGTATTTAACCATATTCGAATATAAGTATAAAGTCGCCGTACAACCTTAAAGATTATAGTTGCTATTTTTTGCATAATTCTTTATATATAGAAACCAAATTCTGTGCGTTAATACTTCTGTCGTGACGCTGAAATGCTGTTTCACGACCATTTTCAGATAATTTTACGGCAAACGCATCATTCGAAAATATTTCACAGACTTTTTGTGCCAACATTTCAAACTCCTCGTAACGGTATGTTAATCCATTCGTGCCACTGGATATCATGTCGGCAACACCTCCAACATAAGAAGAAACGCACGGTACACCTAAAAGTTGTGCTTCCCCGACCGAGTTTGGACTATTTTCTATTGAGGATGGACAAACAAACACATGTGATTTCAAAAACCTACTCGTCATCTCATCCTCATCTAGCAAACCAGTAAATGAAAACTTACTTAAAACATTATGCTTAACAAGCAATTTGCGAATATACTTTCCATACCCGCTTATTTTAAAGCCTTTATTTAAGAAGTCGTTGCCAGCAACATAAACCCTTGTTTGCGGAAATTTATATAATATTAAGGGCAAAGCCTTTATCATCTGTTGTATACCTTTTAAAGGATAATGTGCCTGACTTAAAAAAATAGTATATTTCTCACAAGAATCCAACAGCCATTTTTTTTTATAAAAAGATTCCCTCAGGGTTTCGTTACAAAAGTGATATTTGACCTTTGGGTTAATTGCCAACGTGTGCGCATAATCCCAACTAGTTCTTCCAATAACATGGTTCACTGAAGATAACAGTTCCTTTTCTCGAAAACCACGTTTCTTCATCCTTATTTTTTGATTAAAAATGGTGTCCCTTTTAAAAATATCCCTTAATGTTATATTTTTTAATAAATCTCTCTTCGCTATACCACCTAAATAGTATTCTCCATAAGTACTTACCAACCCTTGAATTGAAACCACAACCCCTTTTGCGCCGCAAGCATTAACAAAAGGCAAACCAATAGCATATTCTGTACCATGAATATGAACAACATCAGGAAAGAAGTTGGAATTTATTTTTTCCCAATTGCATTCTAAATCTTTATTCTTGGGCAATAAAAAATATGAAATACCTTCAATGTGATAAATCAAAAGTTTTTTTCCCGGATACAATGTTGCAACACCAAGTTCAATTGAATTTTCATTTTCAAGTATTGAAGTAGCACCGGCATACATCCATCCACCAACAACAGGCTTCGGGATTTTAAGCTTTTCGCATACCTTAGGGAAAATTGTATTTGTTATCCAAAGTACCTTCATTTACAATTATCTTTAATTATGAACAATACAAAAACAGAAACCAAGATTATGAATAATACCTTAAACACAGCATTATTAAACAACTTATGAATATCTTTATTTTTGCTTCAATCTAATCTCTACGATTTAAGCTATAGCTATTAAAATTAAGAAACGTATCTACAATTCTATATTTCTTGTTAAATATACCTTGAACCCAAAACTTCACTTCCAAATCATCCATCTTTCTAAAGGATCTGGAGAAGCATATTCCAATCATCATCCATAAAACAACATAATTTAAAGTGAACAAATTGATTTCCTCAATCCATGAATAAAACCAACGAAATGCAACAAAAAGACCAATCATCTTACTAAAGATATTATTGGAACAATGAATTGCCAAATAGCTCGCCCTCCAAAAAATTAGAAAATATAAGATCACCCCGATGACGCCATTCCATAAAAAAACATTTATTACGCCAACTTCTGCTGCCAATCGTTCCGGTCTCCCAGTATTTGCCTCGGCCCAAGCGCCAAATGCTTCAGACTCGTACCCACGAGCCGGACTCCTTCCTATTAACCATGAATTATGTTTTTGAGCCGTATACAATACTTCCTCATAAATAAATGTTCTGGTATCCGCAGTTAATGGTTCTTCCACCACCTCACCTTCAAAATTTGTTTTTACTTGTTTTTGTTCTCCTAGATATTCGTCCATTTTAAAAATATTAAATATTCCTAGAACGCCTAGAGCGAATAAGATGACGGGAAGTATCATTAACTTAAACCTTAACAATAACAGTATCCATTTCGGAATTATAGAACGTGAAAAATAAATAAACATAAGAAGTAAGGGTATACCAAACTTTATTATATTGCTTCTGGCTCCAACATCAATAACAAATACAAGAAAGGTTAAAAAGAGAATCAGCACTCTCCATTTATTGGGAATATAAGGCAAAAAAATCAGTATTAAACTAATAGGGGCTAAAAAAAAACCGAACGCATCGTAATGAATAAAAGGAGATAAAATTATAAATACAATTAATCCAACATTCATAAAAACACTTAATAGTGACTGCACTTTTTTGCTATCTACAAACACGATCGTCATAAGTGGAACCATCAATTTCAGAAAATTATCAACTAATCCTTTCCAATCCCAGTATGTCTCTGCAATAAAAAAACCTCGGATAACACTAAAAATATTCCAGGCAAGGAACATATAAACCAATGTCAAGGTGTCTTTACTATTCATAACGTCAGTCTTTCGCGACTGGATAAATGTATATAAAATCAAAAATTGAAAAAACCACCAAATAGAAGTATTTGCGATTGGAAGAGTTGTGAAATTTTGTATTGAACCAATGGCAATTATTAAAAATGTATATGGTAAAAATTTTTCCTGTAATGACCTACGCATATATTTTATTTTCGATTTGATTAGAAAAAACGGTCTATACCCACCCAGTGAAAACGGCCATACCCGTTCACTTTTTTCTTAATCAGCCATGAATTTA
>NZ_JBNGOS010000064.1:0-23846 GCF_050589685.1 Saccharicrinis sp. 156 | reverse complement strand
TTAAGTGGCCTTTTTTTTGATTATGCCTGTCGTTCTGCGTAATTTTGGTTGTCATTTAACTAATTGTATATGTGTTTGGGCTCGAGGATAAAACTATTTGTACTGAATTTAATATTCGCGGTATCCCTTATTCCATGCTCCGTTGAGGGACAAGATGCAAACACTGCGTTTCAAAACAGCTTATATGGCATTATCAGCCTCGACACCACAAAAACAGACTCTTTACTGGTTGCGCTGAAAAATAGTAAAGAACGCGCCTATTTACAACATTATAAAATATTTCTGGACAGGATGGTAATGGGGCAGTTACCCACAGATTACAACAAACGTCTGGAAAATATCACGGGCATCATAGAGAAAGATTCGAGTTTTGACGAAAGAACTTTAGCCTTTTTGTCTGAAATATATCTGCAAAAAGGAATCATGGAATTCAGTGCCGACAATCAACGAACAGCTGTTTTTTCATTCTTTAAGGCATACAGGCTATGGCGAAAAAGCAAAAGAGAACACCCCAGGCTCACCGATAATATAAAACTAACCGGTATTTTTAATTTGTTGATGTGCAATATGCCGCAACCCTACAAAAAAATGGCCGGTTGGATTGGTTTTACAGGGGACCACGCAATCGGTTTTAATGCGCTTAAAACGTATCAATATGTCAACGATCGGCAATTAGGAAGTAAACAAGAAGCACTTTTATATCTTGCGTTTTCCTATTTAAAATTTGATATAGATGAAAAAAGGATTGAAAACTTAATTCTGGACGCATCATTTGAGGATTTGTTGCCCCTGACCCGGTTTATTGTAACTCGGTGTGCCTTTAAAATCAGGAAACCGGTTTTGGATAACACTTGGTTAAAAGATAGTGTAACAGCCGGTTTTTTACCCTTGCTTTATTTAAGAGGAAAATACAAGGTATTAACACTTGACTCAACCGGAATAAAAGATTTGGCGGAGTTTTCGGTAAAGAACACTTCCGGCCAGTTTTTGGCCGATGCGTGCCGATATCGTTCATGGCAATTATTTTTGAAAGGAGATACCAGCGGCTACATGCAGCAACAGAACTTAATAAAGCAGCTTGGAAAATATCCCACATGGGAAGACAAACAGGCCAGGTACGAAAGTATGCTGAATCAAATTCCCAATGACAAGCTGTTGTGTGCGCGTTTATTGTTTGATGCGGGTAAATACCAGGTCGCTGTTGATAGTCTGCTTAAAATGGAGCCCAAAACCTTCCATACGCAAAATCAACAGATTGAATTTCAATATCGCCTGGGTAGATGTTACCATATGTTAAAGCAAAATACCACCGCAATATTTCATTATACCGAAGCGATTAAGTTAGGGGATTCCGACACAAGGTATTTTGCTCCCTATGCCGCGTTGTATACCGCGGAACTGCATATGCAAGAAAACCCGGTTACGGCCAGATTCTACCTTAAAGAGGCCAAACGCTTAAATAACGGTGAGCATCAGGCTTCTGTTGAAAGAAAAATTGAACTCCTAAACGAACTTCTGAATAATCATTAGCTTATCAACGAATGATTACTCCACATACCGACGGGTTGGTGCAATCTGGTTCGTCATTGCTAAAATCACGTTTATTTCCTGTTTAAATAAAGAGCTATAATTGCTTTGTTTGCTTTTTTAGAATCATTATATATTAGCATTCAACATGTTGTTTGGGTTTGGGTTTGGTGTTTTTGTTAAGTTGAAAACTTGACTTTAACATTTACTTCGTCTATCTTTTATTTGTCATAATGTTTCATTGGCTTAATGTTATGATAACAGATTGATCATAGTCCCCTAAAACAATCAGATTATAAAAGATCTAACTTGGTTAGTTCTAATTAACAAACTCTAAAACTTAAATAACATGAAACAAATTTTACTTTTTATTGCCGCTGTAATTATCTCAGCAGGTGCTTTTGGGCAAATTTATATTAATGAAATTGATGCTGATCAAACAGGAACTGATGCAGCTGAATTTGTTGAGTTGTACAATGCAGGTAGTTCTGCAGTGTCACTTGACGGTTATGTGCTTGTTTTATTTAATGGAAGTGATAATGCTTCTTATGAGGCTATAGATTTAGATAATTACAGTATTCCCGCAAATGGTTATTTTGTTATTGGATCAACAGGAATGGGAACAAATATTGAATTATCTCCAGGTTCAAGTGGTTGGTTGCAAAATGGCGCAGATGCAGTAGCACTGTACCAAGGGAATGCTGCTGATTTTGGGAATGACACACCTGTAACCACAGTAAATCTGGTTGATGCGGTTGTTTACGATACTAACGATAGTGACGATGCGGAATTGCTTGTTCTTCTAAATGCAGGAGAAGCTCAATTGGATGAAGCTGGTGGTGGGGCAAAAGATACTCAATCACTTCAAAGAAGCCCTGACGGAAGTGGAGGACAAAGAAATACTTCTTCTTTTATTACTGCTGAACCAACACCAGGTGCAGCAAATGTTCATGTCAGCGGTACTGTTGAACTAACATATCCTAATGGAGGTGAAATCTTTAGTGCGGGTCAGGATGTTACAATCACATGGAATTCATCGGGAATTACCGAGGTTGTATTTGACATATTTACTAGTGAAGGAAGTTGGGAAGAATTAATAGCTGATCCCGTTGATGCAACTGTCGGAAGTCTTGACTTTTCAATTCCGTTGAATGCGTGGAATTGGAATGGTTACATAATAAGAATAGCTGCTTATGGAAGTACAACCATAAATGATGAATCTGACGCTACCTTTACAGTTAACGGCCATGACACTGAAATATTTTGGGAAGATTTCGGAGACGGAAATTTAGGATATTTTGAAGCTATTTCTGTCAGTGGTGCAGAGGTATGGGAATATGGTGAATTTAGCGGAAAAACATTTGCTCGTATAGGTGGCAATAGTAATGATAATGAGGATTGGTTGATAACACCAGCCATTGATTTGGAAGGAACTACTGATGAAACTCTTGAATTTGAAACTGCTGTTGATACTTACCTTGATAATTTGGTTGTTAAATATTCTTCAGATTATAATGGTCTTGGGGATCCCGCCGGAGCAACATGGGTTGAACTGTCGTCCTATGAACTTTCAGAAGGAAGTTGGGCTTTTAAGACATCAATAAGCGACATTGGCAATCTTTCAGGAACTGTATATTTCGCTTTTATTTATACCTCAGATGCAATTTCTTATAATATTTGGGAGGTTACTGATATTTACATTTCAGGTATTGATGATGGCACTACAGACATAACAGAAGCAATTTCTGATGTTTCAGTCTTCCCTAACCCATTCAATGCTCAAATTACGGTAACGGCAGATGCTATTGCTAAGGTAGAAGTTATGAATGTGGTTGGTCAGGTAGTGGTGCAGGTTGAAGCTAATCGTATGCCTGAAGTTGTGGTTCCAGTCGGCTCATTGGTCAAAGGGATTTACATTGTAAAAGTCACCGAAGTAAACGGACACATCTTCACTAAAAAAGTGATCAAGAAATAATCACATCATCCGATTTTAAACCATAAACTTTGATTCGGTTTTTTTGTTAGCCACCTTTTCCGAGGCAGTTATGCTTCGGAAAAGGTTTTTTTATGTGGGCTATACACCTCTATTGAATCGGTCAGAGCAAAAAATATATTGACACTAGCTTACTCTTTTCCCGAATTTGTTAATGGCTACATAAAGCAAGGCAAAGCCTACCAATATCAATATCCAAACAGGAATACCAAAAGCTCCGGGAATAGTTCCAACAAACAATGAAACCGCACCTACTAACAAGGCGTAGGGTAATTGAGTTCTTACATGGGCAACATGGTTACACGAACTGGCCAGTGAACTTAAAATAGTGGTGTCGGAGATTGGGGAGCAGTGATCGCCCAAAACAGACCCCGCCAACACGGTTGACACCACATTGTAAAAAATGGGCAAAGCGCTGTTGATATCCAATCCCGCATCCATCGATATTTTCCAGCACGCAGGCAATATTAAAGGATAGATGATGGCCATGGTTCCCCAGGAAGATCCTGTACTAAAAGCGATTAAGGCAGAAAAGACAAATGCCAATCCGGGAATCCAGTAAGGACTCAGCTGAATGCTTCGCATGGTTTCGGTAATAAACGAAGCAGTGTGCATATCGTCAGTAATTGAGGCTATGCTCCAGGCTAATATGAGTATTAAAACGGCATTAAACATGGTTTTAAACCCATTTACCAGACCTTCGATAGCCTCTTTTAAATTCATAACCCTTTGGGCAGTTGTTAACAGCATGGCTGTAAGCACGCCTCCTAAAGAGGACCATATTAGGGCTTTAAAGGAATCCGCATTGCCAACAATTACCGAAAGTTTGGTGCTAAGAGAGATGTTGTTATTATGCCATACCTCTGCGTCGTAGCCTGTATAAATTAACCCGCTTATAGTACCAAACACAACTATCATGACAGGAATAAATGCATTGTACCATCTTCCTTGTACATGGCTGTCCACTTCTATTTCTTTCATTATTTGTGGTTTGTGCGAAGGATGATCAATATTTAAGTTTGAATCCCTGGAACCAGCCTTGCGTTCGGCTTTTAACATAGGGCCAAAGTCTCTTTTTTTTATGATCAACATTAAAACAAACCCTAAAGTAAATATAGGGTAAAAGGCATAGCTTAGTGAGCTGAGAAATACTTGGTAGGCCGATTTGTCAATACCCAGTTGATTAATTCCCTCGCTGATATAGCTTAATTCGGCACCAATCCAGGTAGTGATAAAGGCAATGGATGCAATGGGTGCAGAGGTAGAGTCAACGATGTAAGCCAGTTTTTCCCTCGATATCTTTAATTTATCGGTGATGGGTCGCATGGTATTTCCCACCACCAACGTATTGGCGTAATCGTCGAAAAAAATCATCAGTCCCATTAGCCAGGTGATGAACTGACCCGACCGGCGGCTCTGTGCATATCGTGCCAGAATAGCAACAATTCCTTTCATACCACCGTTTAATGTTATGAGCGCCACCATGCCCCCAATAAGCATTGAAAAAATAATGATAGAAAGATGGTCGGAATCTAAAAGTGCGGACAGGGCATAGGTGTCAACCACACTGAACAGTCCTTTAAATAGGCTCATAAAAATTGAGAAGCCTTTGTATCTCCAAATGATGGTTGTTCCTACCATTAAACCGACAAACAGAGAGGAAAAAACTTCTTTGGTCAGCAAAGCCATTAAAATAGCAATTAAAGGGGGCAAGATAGAAAACCATAAAGGAATTGGATTTAATACCTCGTTATACGAAATTTCACCATCAATAATTACGGAAAGCGAAGAGGAATCTTTTAATCTGGTATGGATTGAAGCATAATTCCTATCCCAGCAGATAACCTGAAGTTTGCCATCTATAGTAACGTTAACTTGTTTTTTTAGTGAATCGGGAAATTCGTGGAAATTTATTTTTATTTCGGTATCAACAGATGTGACAATAATTTCGGGGGAGATTATTTCCATTGTGTGATTTTGAGCTTGAAGGCCAATGGTAACCGGGGTGAGCATTAAAATAATTATTATTTTTATCCGTAACATCTATGCTATTTTTGTGCAGACTTAAATTTCAAACAAATATAGGGTTAATCTTTATTTCGTCTTAAAAAATATGGATCTCAACAATTAATACATTAAAAAGCAGCAAATAATTTTTTATAAACCCGATTAATTATTAATTTGACCATAGATAAACGATAAATATGAGGCAGTTGGATTTTAATATTTTCAAAACCAGGTTACCAAAGTTAAAGCCGAAAAAAGGGAGAATACTAATTGCAGATCCTTTTTTGAAAGGGCCTTATTTTGGCAGGTCCATCATTTTGCTTACCGAATATGGCGAGCAGGGTGCCGTTGGGTTCGTTCTCAATAAAACGAGTAATCTATACCCGGACGAGGTTATTGAGGACTTGTTTTCATTTAAAGGGGAGTTGTATATCGGAGGGCCTGTTTCCAGTGACACGCTTCATTTTATACATACACTGGGCGATGTGGTGCCCGGTTCTGTGAAAATAACCGATAATATTTATTGGGGTGGGGATTTTGAAAAGATTAAAAGTCTCATCAACAGTGATACGGCAACCTATCGGCAGGTGAAGTTTTTTGCAGGTTATTCCGGATGGTCGCCCAAGCAATTAGAGGGCGAGATTGAGGAAAACTCATGGATTGTTACCGAGATTGACGAAGATATGATCATGAGTGACGATATTGGGGATATCTGGAAAAAAAGCATGGAAAGTCTGGGTGACGTTTATAAAACCTGGTCGAGGTTCCCCGAAGACCCTACATTTAATTAATAACGGTTATACTCCTGTTAATCACGAAAGAAAACCAAAATCATCTTGCCGTACTTATTCTTTATCCGGATTTCATCCGCGAACTCTCAAGCTATATTATCATCCTTTAAATCGTCAAGCATTGTAAGTTTAATTTTGTAATGTTTGAGTTTCAACTCCAAGTTAACCATTTACGCCTTGCTTTAAAGCATAAGGCCTAAGAAGATGATGCTCTTTATGTAATTAATTTGCAAAGGGCACACCCAAAAGCCGGAGAAATTCTTGGTGGTTTTTGTGTGTGATATTGCTTTTTTTACTGGTATATAAAAAAGCGTTGCCTTGACGCAACAGCATATTGATTCGTTCCCCACCATATTTGTGTTGTTCACCGTATATCATCAAAAAAACGACATAATTGTCACAACTTTGAACCAGAATATCATTTCAATAATTATGCTTATGCCGTATAAGCATATTGATACAATTAAAATACTGCCTTCAAATGAAACGAATATTAGTAATTGTTACCATGATTGGCACTTGTTTAAGCAATGCCAACTCAGCAAATATGTTTCCTGTAGAACCTGCCGTTAGCGCCAAGGGAACAGTTACCGGTACCATATATGATGATAATTCCCATAAGCCTATCGAATATGCTACGATAGCCTTATACTCTTCGATGCAAAATGAATTGATCACTGGTACCGTAAGCGATGCAAATGGCCGTTTTCAGATTGGTAAGTTGGACCAGGGGAGCTATTACCTCTCCATAAAATTTATAGGCTATAACGAAGAGGTTATTCGGGATATTGTCATTAAAGAACGTTCTTCCAAGATGGATATAGGCGAGATCCTGCTAAAGGTGGATAGCAAGGCCCTGGACGAAGTGATTGTTACATCGAATAAACCACGTATCGATTACCAGATTGATAAAAAGGTGATCAGCGTGGGTGATCAACTTACATCGGCATCCATGTCGGCGGTGGAGGTATTGGAGAATATGCCTTCCATTCGTGTGGACATAGAAGGCAATGTTTCGTTAAGGGGCAGCACGGGATTTACGGTATTGGTGGATGGTAAACCAACGGTGCTTGATCCCAGTGACGTATTGCGACAAACACCGGCTTCAACCATTCAAAACATCGAGATTATTACCAACCCATCCGTTAAGTATGAACCGGATGGTACCGGTGGCATCGTAAATATCATCACCAGGAAAAACAGGGCGCCTGGCGTACAAGGTTTGGTGAATCTAAAAGCAGGCAGCTTTGGAAGTTATGGGGGGGATTTCTTGCTGAACTATCGAAAAAATAACTTCAACGTTTTTGTGGGTGCAGAGTACGAGGATCGTAAGTCGCCAAGAGAAAGTTTTAGCGAACGCAGGACAACCGTTGACGGTATTACAACCACCAACAGCTCCGCAGGCGAAAGCGAAAGAAGCAGATTTCAAAAGGGGCTGAGAGGCGGCCTTACCTGGGATATTTCAGACAATGATAATGTTTCTTTTGAGGCATCCGGGGGCTATTATTCCAGAGAGAGCGAGTCGCAGCTTGATTATTTTACCAGTCAAAGCAATAGCAATATCCTCACACAGGAATACAGTATCAATGAATCAGGAAGAAGCTCAGATTATGTCAATGCTACCGCAAACTATCAGCATAAATTTAAGGAAGAAAAACATGAATTGCTGTTTCAGGCCAATTACCGCTATCGCGACGGCGACGAATTTTCGGATAACATGTTGCTGGATGCCAACAAAATGATCAACAGTGCTACCCGAACTACTGAGGTTGGCCCTGGAAGCAGATGGGACATAAGGTTGGATTATTCAAAACCCTTGGGCCTGAGCAATATGTTTGAAAGTGGTTTCCAGATAAGAAGAAGTAGTTCAGTTGACGAAACTACTCTGTCTACTTACGACACAGATTTAGGGGCTTATGTTAGTGATCCCTTGTTCAGTAACGATATTGATTATAAACATGATATATATGCCGTATATGGTATCTATCGAGGAGAAACTGGCAGGTTGGGTTATCAGTTAGGGCTGAGAGGTGAATATACTTATAGGGTTACTACTCCCTCAACAGTAAATGAGGAATATACCATTGACCGTTGGGATTATTTCCCCACACTTCACATTTCATACAAACTTCCCAACGACCACCAAGTCATGACCAGTTATTCTCGTCGTATCGATCGGCCGCGAAGTTATTACCTGGAGCCGTTTCTTACCTGGTCGGATATGTATAACGTTCGTCAGGGAAATCCATCTCTGGATGCAGAGTATATTGATGCGATGGAATTGAGCTATGTTAAAAACTGGAATCAATCACAGCTTTCGCTCGAAACCTATTATCGTGTCAAACACAATAACATTGAACGTGTAAGGTCGGTTTACGACGAGGGAGTTCTTCTCTCATCGTACGAGAATGTGGGAAAAACTTATTCGCTGGGTATGGAAGGAATGTTCACCACACCTTTATACAAATGGTGGGAAATAACCCTCACAGGTGATTTGTTTGACTTTAGGATTGATGGTGAGTTAAACGGCGTATCCTATGATAACAGCTCGTTCACCTGGAGTAGCAGGTTAAACAATGCTTTTAAATTTGCAAAAAATTGGCAGTTGCAACTCGATGCCTATTACAACAGCCCAACCATCAGTTCGCAAGGAGAAAGTAGTGGATATTATGGTATGAACAGTGCCGTCCGCGCCGACTTTTTCGACCGTAAACTATCTGCAACCATACAGGCTCGCGATGTATTTTCAACCGTGAAATATGAGAGTACAACAAAAGATGTTGGCTTATATAATTTTCAACGTGATGATAACAAAGCCCCATTAATTTCATTGACGTTAAGTTTACGTATCAATAACTTTAAACCGCAACAACGCCAAAGAGGGGGGAACGGAGATGATGGAATGGGAGAAGAGATTTGATTGGGTGCAGACGTGCCATCATTCGAAGGAATCGTATATTCATACTATATTGCGGTTTAGGTAATCGTGCAAGCAAAATTTTTAATTCATTGTTGTTGCAGAAAAAAGTAAGGTTTAAAAGATATCAGATATGACATACAAAAAAATTTCTTTACACGTTGTTTTTTGGGTATTGTTAATCGTAATGCCTGTGTTTTTATTGGATGTATTTGAACGAATCAGCAACTATGCACCCTTTCATTATTATCTTTCATGCCTGTTACTGGTGCCTTTTTTTTACTGTAGCAACCATCTAATCCTTACCAAAAGAGCACTGCGTTACATTGTTTTTGTATTGTTCTCGTTTTTTGTATTCCTCTATTTCCCCATACTGGTGTGCAAACTTTTGCCAGAAAATAATTTTACCCAAGATCTTTATTCAATAAGACCATCAAGCCGGGCAAAGGTGAGAATGGGTACGATTATTTTATTTTTGTTGGTTTTGGCTGTGAGTATAGCCAAACATATGTACAATCTAAAGGAAGTCGGACGAAAACTGAAAGCTGAAAACGTGAAAGCCGAATTGAGCTTGCTAAAATCGCAAATAAACCCGCATTTTTTATTTAACAGCCTAAATACTATCTACTACTTAACCCTGCAAAAAGCAGATAACGCACCACAGGCTGTGATAACCTTATCCGATATGATGCGCTACGTACTTACGGAAGCCAAAGAAGAGCTTGTGCCCATTGACCATGAACGGCAATATGTCGATAAATTTATAGCGCTGCAAAAGATGAGAATTCCCAAAAAAACAAAGGTTAACTACAGCTTTGTGGTGGAAGATGTGAACGTTCAGGTTGCGCCATTGTTATTAATGCCCTTTATCGAAAACGCCTTTAAGTACGGAATAAGCGCCAATAGCGATACTGTTATCCAAATTCAAATAGGATATAAGCAGGGGAAATTAAATTTTTTTTCCGAGAATAAGATGATAAATACGGATGATGAGGATTCCGGCACAGGCGTAGGTATTTGTAATGTCAAGAAAAGACTCGGATTGCTTTATCCGGATAAACATGAGTTAAAGATTCAAGAGGAAGGTAGTACCTTTACGGTTCAGTTGTCCATATTATTATAAAATCCTTTACATTGCCGGGAGTAAGAAAATTAAAGATGGAACAAACCCAAACCATAACATGTATAGCTGTTGATGACGAACCTTTCGCGCTAAAAATAATTGAAGATTTCTGCAGGCAAATACCTTGGCTGAATCTGCTAAAAACATTTAATAATCCTGTCGAAGCCTTTTCTTATTTGCAAACGCATCAACCCGATGTTGCTTTTTTGGACATCAAGATGCCCGATATTTCGGGTATACAGCTCGCGGAGCAGCTGCAAGAACTGCCGTTCGTAATTTTTACCACCGCTTTCAGTCAATATGCGGTGAAGAGTTATAACTTAGATGCCATTGATTACCTTTTAAAACCTTTCGATTTTAATCGTTTTTTCAAAGCTGTCCTAAAAGCCCAAAAGCATATGAGTCTTAATGTCAGTGCTTCAGCAAAGAATACCATTTCAGATGATACCTATTTGCAGGTTAAGATAGAATACAAAAACGTGAAAATAAAGATAGCTGATATCCTTTACCTTGAATCGATGGATAATTATGTAAAGATATTTACATCGGGCAAATATTACATGCCGCATCAAAACTTAAAATCAATACATAAGCAATTGCCCCAAAATCTTTTCCTTAGGGTTCATAAGTCTTATATAGTTTCGAAACAACACATTAGCAGGTATACGCATAAAGAAATTCATATAAATGATGTTCAGATTCCCATTGGAAGAACCTATTTGGCCCGTTTTGTTGATGCAATGAAGTAGATAGTCGATGCTGCCGGCCCTGCCGGCATGGTATGGTAAAGCCATTAGTATCCGGAACGGAGAATTCTTTTTTGTGGAGCTGCGAATTAATATGCAGTATTAACCCGTGCTTTAAACCCGCAATATGCATTAGAAAATCTATTACACATTGAAATTGTTTCAAAACAAGACACTCCGCTGCTTCACTTCAACTCACCATAACGATGAAAACCTAGTAAGATTGCACTTTCAAAGTTCACGACGAAGTTCTAATGCATAATCCGGGTTAAAGCTGCGAACAGGCTGCTCTGAACCGTTAGCAAGTGGTACTTTGGACGAATACGAAAACGTAGCTGTCAGGTGTAACGTTGCGAGTAAGGGAAGTCAAAATGCATACTGCTGAAGTTTTAGAGGTGGCGCACGGCAAATTCCGGTAAGAGGCCTACGGTTGGTCATTTGACCGTCAGCCGTCTACTCGATTTCCATGTCGTATCTTTTTACTAATGATAATTCTATTTTTAATATTGGTTTAGGTTCAACCAAGTTAGGTGAAATCCATTGACATTTTTGGGATTGTGATACTTATGGATTACTATAACTCGAAAACAGCTTGGTTTAATAGAACGTGTACTTTTTTTGTGAGCTGGCAGAAATATCTTTTTTCTTTGAAGCCCACAATCCACTGAACGCCTTGGATGGCATTGGTGATAAATATTTCGTCGGCATTTAAAAGTTCTTGCTCTGTGGCTCCCCGGGTTTCAATTAAAGGGGCCAATCCGCTTTTCTTTACGGATTGAATAAGCACGTTGCGCATCACCCCATCCACGCATCCTGAAAAAACCGAAGGGGTATAAATGGTTCCATTTTTGATCCAAAACAGGTTTGAACTGTTGGCTTCGATGATTTTTTCTTTTTCGTTGATTAGCAGACAATCGCCCAATTCCTTTTCCTGCTTGTAACATGCGGCCAAAACGTAGTGTAAGGAATTTCCGTTCTTAAAAAAGGAAACCGGGTTGTATTGCTTCTTAAAATCCGGATAAACATCCACTAATAATCCTTTGGTATTTAATTGATATTGGACCGAAGGAAGTTTGGAGGATTCGATGATGAAGTTAACTTTGTTAGTTTGTGGCGTGTACAAACCTTCGCCATCGCGATATGCCTGTAACCGCACCCTAGAAGCGGCAAAGCTTTTGTTCTTTTGAAGCAGCTTAACCATATGGTTTTCCAGTTCGTTCTTTCTGGGCAAACTTGAAATATCCATCTTAAGGCTAAGCATTGCTTTGGTCAACCTTTTGTAATGCAGCTCAAAATGCAGGGGGTAATGGCCATTGCATCGTATAGTTTCGAAAATGGCATCGCCGTATCTAAATGCGCGGTTGTTGAAGGTAACAGGAACCTGACCTTCCGAGTATATTTTTCCGTTAAATAGTACAAACATCATTCATTACCTAGAGCAACAATTTCATTGGCTTCCCTATAAATGGAAGTGTTTTTTTTAACTTTAAAGCAAGCTTTTAATCCGGCTGCGTGGCCTGCCTCAATATCCCTTGGTGAGTCGCCGATTAAAAAAGATTGACTTGGGTCGATATTTAAATCCCGGATGGCTTGTCTTATCATCCCGGGCTTTGGTTTTCTGCATTCGCAAGGAGCAATGGAGTCATGATGGGGGCAATAATAAATAGCATCGAATTCGGCGCCTTGCCCTCTTAAGTGAAACTGCATAAACTCGTGCAGCTTTTCAACCTCGTACAGGCCATATTCCCCTTTGGCCACACCTCCCTGGTTGGATACCAAAACTAATTTGAACCCGGCCTCTTTAAGCAGCAGTAGCGAGGCCTCAATGTCGGGATTAAAAACAAAGTCCTCGGCTCGATAAATATAGTAGTGCCCTTCGTCGCTATTTACCACACCATCCCTATCAATAAAAACAGCTTTGTTCATTACAAAAACGGAATTAGTTCGTGAATAAAATCAATAAAAAGAGCAGGTTTGTAAATGATTGGGAAAACAAAACCAAAAACAGCTCCCCAAAAATGAGCATCATGTCCTACATTATCTACATTTCTTTGTGCCATCACCCTGGAATATACCAAATAAGCTACCCCAAAAATGATTCCCGGTATTGGGATGGCCAAAAATAAATATAGTTTGGCGTAAGGGGCAAAAAAGATACTGGTAAAAACAACGGCCGATACTGCACCGGAAGCTCCAACGGCGCTGTAGTATGGATTGTCTTTCTCTTTGAATAAAGAATACAGGCTTGAAAAAACCAAGCCCGCAAAAAACAATATCAGAAACATAACAATACCCCTGCCCGGAAATACCTGGTTAAAATAATAGATAACCGCGTTTCCAAAGGAATAAAGAACAAACATGTTAATCAACAGGTGGGTCCAGGACCCATGTATAAAACCATGCGAAAGCAAGCGGATATATTCTTTCCGGTGTATGATTTGATAGGCGTTGAATTTGTATTTGTCGAAAATATGGGGCTGGCTAAACGCTGTAGCGCTTACAATTACAATGGCCCCTATTAATATAATTAGTACGTTCATATTTTTTACCAGATAAAGAGATGTTTTGATAAGAAACTATTAGATAAAGTTTTTATGCGTGTGAAGATGCTGATGGCACAGTAAAATGTTTATGGTTTCTTTCAGCCCAATAAGAAATTGATAGGTGCGGCATGTCGTTTCACTCCAAAACTCAAAATCTATTGTCTTAAATGTTTAATGCATTATTTTAAAAATCATTTCTTTGTATAGGTCTCCCATATCGGCCGACACATTTCCAAAGCCTTTGCTTTTCATGTCAAACTCCCGCAAAGTAGAAATGATGGAAACGACTTTTCGGCCCGAGTAATTTCTCGCACCCAAGGTATAATCCTGCACAAAATAGGGATTAATAGACAGTTCCTTGGCTACATTCGCTTTGCTCTTGTCAGGCAAATAATAATAAACCATCAGCTTAGAAAAATAATTGAACAAAACCGATATGGTTGCCTGAATAGGGTGGTCTTTAGGGTTTTTGGCAAATATTTTAATAATTTTATTGGCCTTTAGAATATCTTTGCCAACCAGTGCTTTCTGCAGTTCGAAGCTGTTATAATCTTTGCTTAGGCCTATATTTTTTTCGATATGTTCCGGGGTTATTTGTGTAACGCCGGGTCCAATGGCTACTTTTAGTTTATCGAGCTCTTTCACAATTTTAGAAAGATCGGTGCCAAGCGAGTCGGCCAACAGCGCGCTTGCTTTCATGGCAATGGATAGGCCTTCTTCTTTTAAGTATCCGGTTATCCAAGCCGAAACCTGGTTGTCGTACAATTTTTTAAATTCAAATATGGCGTTGCTCTTTTTAAGTATCGTAGCCAGTTTTTTTCTTTTGTCAAGCGTTTTATATTTATAGTTTACCACCAAAATGGTTGAACTCAATGGGGCGGTAACATAGTGCTGTAATTCTTCAATCTTATCCAGATATTGAGCCTCCTTTACCACTACCACCTGGTGCTGCGACATCATTGGATATCGCCGGGCGGCCATTACAACACTTGCTGCATCCGTGTCCTTACCATAGAATATGGTTTGGTTAAAACCTTTTTCCTCCTCGGTTAACACATTGTCAACAATGTAATTGGTGATAACATCCATATAATAGGCTTCTTCGCCCATCATAAAGTAAATAGGCTTGAACCGGCGATTTTTCAGATCCGCCATTATTTGCTGAAATTCGTTCATGGGTGCATTGCTTTCCGGCAAAAATACTATTAATTATCGAACAATAAATGCTTCACCGATTTTCCTCCTGAACTGATTTCCTTTAACGAATCAATTCCAATCTGTAAATGCTGTTCCACATATTCCGCCGTTACTTTTTTGTCACTGACATCTGTTTTTATTCCGGATGAGATCATAGGCTGGTCAGAAACAAGTAATAACGCTCCTACGGGTATTTTGTTGGCAAATCCAACCGTGAATATGGTGGCAGTCTCCATATCTATAGCCATAGCTCTTGTTTTTTCCAGGTACCGTTTAAATCGTTCGTCATATTCCCAAACCCTTTTGTTCGTGGTAAACACGGTTCCTGTCCAATAATCCCTTGCATTTTCGCTAATAATGGTTGAAACCGCCTTCTGTAAGCTAAACGCGGGTAGCGCAGGTATTTCCGCCGGTAAATAATCGTCGGAAGTACCTTCGTTTCTGATAGCTGCAATAGGAATGATTAAATCACCCAGTAGGTTTTTCTTTTTTAATCCGCCACATTTTCCTAAAAACAAAACAGCTTTGGGCATGATAGCGCTTAGCAGATCCATTACAGTAGCTGCATTGGGGCTGCCCATCCCAAAGTTAATAATTGTTACTCCCTCGGCACTGGCGTTGGGCATGTTGCTGTCCTCGCCGATTATGGGTGCTTGATACCATTCTGCAAACAAGTCAATATAATGCTGAAAATTGGTGAGTAAAATATAGGGCGTAAAATCTTCAAGCTTACGTCCGGTGTAGCGTGGAAGCCAATTGTCCACAATGTCTTTTTTTGTCTTCATTTAGATTATTTATGTAAAGAAACTAATAAGGGAATCAATTATTTGTATAAAGCTAGAATAAAAATACGGAATAATAAAAGTACACCAAATGGTCGGTTTAGCCTATACTTGAATTACAGTAGATGGCTTTCAGTTGTCAGATTTCAATATATTGCTGTTATATTTGCCATAAATACTCTTGAATGCAAGCACTCAATTTACCTACATATACTTTTTCGGTTTCGGAAGAAAACGGTAAAAAGAAGATATTTGATCCAATTCGCAAAAAGAAAGTCGTGCTTACCCCGGAAGAATGGGTCAGGCAAAATTTCATGATGTTTCTGACCGAGGACAAGGGGTTTCCGGCATCCCTTTTGGCGGTTGAAAGTTTAGTCAATATTAATGGTCTGTCGCAACGCGCGGATATAGTGGTTTACAATAGGCAACGAAAGCCAATGCTTATTGTGGAATGTAAGGCTCCATCGGTTAAGATAACCCGGGATGTGTTTGCACAGGTCATGCGTTACAATATAATGCTAAAGACAAGATTCGTTTGTGTAACCAATGGTTTACATCATTATTGTGCCTTGCTGGACAAAAATGGAACCGGATATAATTTTTTGGAGGAGATACCGGGTTATTCGGTAATCAGTCAAAAGTAATCAATCTAACGTCCCGAAAATATCAATAGATAAGATTTTGAAATATTTTTGAGGATCCTCTAAAAACATCTCAAGTTGAAATATGGTGTTTTTTGGGATAGACAGGCAACAGTCAATAGTGAGCAGTCTGGAAGCAAGTATTAGGACTCGCAAAGTTGGGGCGGCGAAAATTGAGCACAACACTAAAAAGCTAAAGAACGTATTTTCAACAAAATGTATTGTAAGGACAGTCTTGTAAAGCTGATATCTGCGAATGTATTACTACTCATTAATCAGCTGATAAAATCCTTCGTCGATATATTCGCGCCCAACTTTTCTCCATTTCTTTCTAACTCCGGTAAGTACAAATCCTTTTCCTTGAAACAGGCGGATGCTTTTTTCGTTATTGGTCGTAATAGAGCAGTACAGTTGTTGAATGCCCAGTGTGTTAAAGCAGTAATCAATAAATAATTCGAGGGCGGCCGAGGCATAGCCCTGGCCCTCGTATTTTTTGTGAACCATAATTCCCACACCGGCACGGTTATGATATGGATCGAAATCGAATAGATCTATAATGCCGATTGGCCTTGAATTTTCTTCTTCAGTTTCAACAATCAGTTTAAGTTCCTTGGACTGATAAATATCCAGGTTAATGCCTTGGATATATTGATTAAGCTGTTGTTTTGAGAATGGCTTTAGGGTTTCCGAATACACCCACAAAGCCATGTCGTTTTCCCACTTGTATAAGATGTCAACATCTTCGGGTTCCAACGCCCGCAACGCAACAGCCTTTCCCATTTATTCCTCCGCTTTCATTTGGTTGAGTTGCCATAAATAACGTACAAATGGATCATCGAAGCCGGTGGCTTTGATTACCTCTTCTTTGACTTTTTTGGCATCCTTAAAGTAATCGAAGTTACCATATACATATCTGTAATTGCCATCTTTACACTTATATACGCTTATTTTGTTGGCATCCAGAAGCCTGAACGTATCGTAGTTTTTCAGTGGTTTTTTCAAAGTGATAAATTGAACCGTGTATTTTCCGGTTAAATCAGACCCTTTGGAGCTGGTAACTTCGGAACCTGTGCCCGTAACCTTGGTATTTGCAGTTTCGGTGGCGTTTTGGCCGGAAGCAGCTATCAAGGTTTCCTTAGGCCTTAATTCTTCCTCGGGAATTAATCCGGTTACCATCATATCGCCTATTTTTACCGATTGCTGTTTGTTCAGGTAGGTCATATCACGGGTTACGGTAAGTTCTGATTCCGTATCTTCAATACTCTCTCCTTGAATGGCAATGTCATACGTTTTTTCGGCTTCCAATATCATCAAATATTTACCGGAGGAAGGATTGGGCCTATATTCGCCAACCAGCAGATCGTTACCTTTTTCTTTTACGGAGATAACAATGTTGTCCCAGGGATAATCTCTGCCTGCGTTTAGCTGACCTTTAACAACAGCCAGGCGATCCATTTCAGGTTCTTCATATTCAATCATATATAAATCGGAGCCTCCGTAGTTTTCTGCGAAACGAGAGGATGCCAGATAAGCTCGGTTTTCGGCAGCCGTTGGAACAAAGAAGAAATCGTCATCCGGAGTGTTGATTGGATATCCCATATTAACAGGTTCGTTCCAGCTACTGTCCGCGTTCATGCGGCTATAAAAAATATCGAACTTGCCCATGGTGTTACGACCCTCAGAACTGAAGAATAGTGTTTTGCCGTCAGGGTGGATCATGGGTGTTTCCTCGTCGTATTCCGTATTGATATCTTGGCCTAAATTCATCGGTTTGCCCCAATTTCCGTTGGGTAATTTTCTGACCATATAAATGTCCAATCCCCCAAGGCCTCCTTTTCTATCACTGGTAAAAAAAAGCATCGACTTATCCGAATTGATAGAAGCATGCGTTTCGTTGTAACGGCTGTTAATACCTTCGGGCAATAAGTACGGTTCGCTCCATGTTTCCCCGTCATATTCGCTTACGTAAAGGTTTTGTCCTTTAAAATCGCTGCGTAGAATATATAACTCGTTGCCATCAGCAGAAAGGCATACGCCAGATTCGTGCGCATCCCGCTCCAATACCTCCTTCACGGCTTCGGCTTTATCCCAGTTGTTTTCTTCCCTGACCGAAGCATAAATTTTTTCGGAGAACTGTCCGTCTTCCAAAATTTGGGAATAAGAGGACCTGCGCCTGGAGGTGAATAATAAGATTGACTCATCGGCACTAACCAGTGGGCTATGATCATCGTATTGGGAGTTAACGTTGTTCCCTAAGTTATGAACCTCCAGCTTCACCGGGTTTTTCATAAGGCGGATGCCGTTATGACAAATCTCTTTTTCCCGGTCAATCTCTTCCTTTAATAAAATAAGATCTTCATCTATAAAGCCGGACATTTTGTTATAAATAGAAATAGCGTCATCGTATTTATATAACATCTGTTTTGTTTTGGCCAACGATAAGTGTAAGTCTATTCCTATGTCTGTGTTGTAATCTTTTTCGTCAAGCAATTCAATGGTCCTTTCAAAGTAAACGGAAGCAGAGTCCAGTCCATCGTTCATGTTCAAATAACAATGGCCCAGATTGTATAAAACATTTACATTCTCGGGTTCTTTTTCAACCACCTTGCTAAACAAAGGGATGGCTTGCTCGTAATCACCTTTTTGAGAATATTCAACGGCACGGTTGAACAACTTTGAGGCACTTGAATTTTTGGTTTGCGCCGAAAGGGGCATTACTGAAACCAGTAATAAAACACAAACTGCTAAGAGGTTAGTTTTAAGAAACATTGTTATGAGTTTTCAAATTTTCAAACGAAGGTACAAAATAGCTTAATAACGGTCAAAGTGCTTTGGAACAATACGAATAAAATATTTGCTTTTACGAATCATTCCGGGTCATTTATTGCCAGAAATTGGCTTGTAAGGTACATAAAATTTTATTTATCTACTTTCAAAACCAGGGGATCAAGATAAAAAGTGTTTTTTTTCCGGGCAAAGGATTTCCCCGCGGGTACTTTAAAATCTTTGATCACTGTTTTGTGATTGTCCATTTCTACTTCCATGGAATAATTTTTACCGGCAGGGATAATAAAGATGTATTTTCCACTATTCATACTGGGGCGGTAAACACCTTCTTTTTTGCCTGTCTTCTTTTCGGTGACAGTAATTTTTGCATCACTTGCAGCATCTCCATCCGGGGTAAAAACAAAACCACCAACAACGGTTAATGCATTGGGGTGATTGAAGGGGAATTCTATCAAATAAATATCGGAGCCACCAAAGCCGTCATCTCTTTTAGATGCGTAATACACTCTCTGTTCATCAAGTGTAGGTGCATAAAACAAATCGTCGAAGGGGGTGTTGATTGGATATCCAATGTTCCGAACAGAACCCCATTGGTCTTTTTCCCCAAGGTTGGCCTTGAAAATGTCAAAGCCGCCCATCGACCGATGGCCTTCGGAGCTGAAGTACAAAGATTTACCATTGGGGTGGATGTATGGGCTGGCTTCATCGAACTCGGTATTTACTTCGGGACCCAAATTGCGGACTTTCCCCCATTCCCCATTAGGAAGTTGGGTAACAGCGTAAATGTCCTTTCCCCCGAAACCTCCAATTCTGTCGCTGGTAAAAAACAAGGTTTTCCCATCCATTGAAAACGAAGCATGCGTTTCGTTGGCCATGGTATTAATAGGGGAGGGCAACTTTTCCAGTTCGCCCCATTTATCGTTCTTCATCTTACTAATGTAAATATTGCCGATAATCCCGTCGTTTTGGTATATCAACAATTTTGTTCCGTCAGGAGATATACCTATGGTAGCATTGTTGCCTCCAGTGTTTATGTCGATAGCCCTGGTTGTTATCCATTTTTTATCGCGATAAAGCGAATAAAACACATTTTCCACGAAAAGACCACCCCCAGTTTTTTTGGGTATTTCAGTTTCCCGGTTCGAAGTAAATAGCAACATGTCTTCATGTAAATTAACAACAGGGCTGTGTTCGTCGTATTCTGTATTGATTACGGGGCCTAAGTTTGTGATTTTAAATTCAACCGGATGGCTTTTGAGTTCAATCGCATTTTTACTATATTGGATTTCGCGTTCAATTCTTGCTACGGCTTCAAACCTTTTTGGGGGTATTTGCTCTTTTAGTTTTTTAAAAGTTTCTAAAGCATCCTCGAACCTGTAGTTAAGATGATAGGCTTGCCCCAGATAAAACCTTGCTTCAATGGCCTGTATGTTATTTCTGTCCTCAACAGGATATTTGGGTATGACTTTTTCAAGAAGTTCGATGCATTTGTCAACTCTTCCTTCAGAAAGCAGATAGCATTCACCAGCTTTAAATTGTATAAAGGCATCGTCGGGATATTGCTGAATAAGATCGTCGTAAATTAGAGCCGCCTTGTTATAATTGTCGAATCTTAACAGGTCGTCGGCTTTTATAATTTCCTTTTTATATTCTTTTAATTGAGCACTGATGGAAGCAAAGGAAAATAGAATTAGAAGTGAAAAGTATAAATTCCTCATAAAGGCATTTCAATTTTTATGCATGTTTCTAGACGAACGGCTCAGAAACACACAGGTTAAAAAATAAAGTTGATCGATTCTGTCTCCTCAGTATGATCCATTGGACTATACACCCAAAACAGCATAAAAATAGAGATTTGTTTTTATAATACAATGCTTTTTGTCAAAGGGTGAGCGTACGCCCTTTGATAAATCGATTGTCACTTCCAATCATCACCTGTTGTTTGGTGTCGAGAAAACGATAATGGAACCGTTCTTTGTAAAAATCCATTGTTTCTATCATTTCCTTATAGGTCATAGATCCTTGCACAAATACCAGGGTGCCTTCCTGTTGGTTCGTTAAGTCTTCAATAAAAATAACCTCGAAGTTTTTATGGAGTTTATGTATCAAATCTTGCGAGGGCATATGATCTTTTAAAAGCAGTATCTTATGGGTTGGAGAGCTTGCTGCTGGTACTGCCTTGGATAAGCCTTGTTTCATTGAGGAAACTAGTTTGGCAAGGTATACGCCTGCATAAATAAATATTTTTAAAATAGTTCCATACGATTTGCTGAAATGTTTGTTAGCAAATTGTATCATCGCTTTATAAAACCTGCTTACGTAAATTCTGTCCTTGATGGTGCTTTCCCCTTTGAAATGTATAATAGAAGCATCTGAAAAATAGTAGTTTGTATAACCTCCTTTAATGGCGCGGTACGATAAGTCTATATCTTCACCGTACATAAAAAAATCCTCGTCGAAGCCTCCAATGCTGTTTAAAACATCCTTGTTGAAAAGCATAAAGGCACCTGCAAGGATTTCTATCGGATAATTTTCTTTCTCGTTCAGGTAACCTTTGTGGTATTCGGCGAAATATTTCGATTGGGGAAACAAAGTTGATAACCCGGCCATTTTGGTAAATGAAGTCCATGGCGAAGGAATGCCGCGTTTCGACTCTGGCAAAAAACAGCCCGAGCCGTCCAGCATGCGAATTCCCAAGCCTCCGGCTTCCGGTTTGCTCTCCATAAAAGAGATGGCGCTGGCAAAGGTGTCTTCGCCAACGATTGTGTCGGGGTTAAGTATTAAAATATATTTACCCGTTGCCTGCAAGATGGCCTGATTGTTGGCGGCGGCAAAACCGGGGTTGTTTTTGTTGGCAATGAGCTTGCAGTCGGGAAATTCGCGCTTTACCATATCCGGTGCGCCATCCATTGAATTGTTGTCAACCACAAAAACTTCGGCTTCAATATTGCGGCAAGCGGCAAAAACGGCGTTCAAGGTCAATCTTAAAAAATCGACTGCATTGTAACTGACTATGATAACCGATAGTTTCAAGGGAATTTATTCTCTACAAAAAATGGATTTAAAAAAAGCGCATAAACTATTCCTGGACGAACGCTCCAATTTGCGTCTCATTTTTTCTGTTTCTTCTTCTGAACCCAGGCCTAATTCCTGCCAAATTTCACCCCACCCATAGAAACCACCCATATTTCGGTCGTCAATAAATAAATCTGCATTTATTTTTCTGCTAAACTCTTTTTCGTTAAAAACTTCTTCGGGATAGCTTTTGTTTACAGCAAAGAATTCTATGCCTCTTTTTTTGCAATACTCAACTGCATCGTCAAGTTCTTTACCCGAACGATACGTCCATAAAATTAATAAATGACCTGCCTTTTGCATTGCTTTAAGGGTTTCAAACGCAAACAGTTTCTCCTTGCCAATGGCAGGATATTTATGTTCTACGATAGTTCCGTCAAAATCAACAGCTATTGTCATATCTAATTTTGTAATGTGGTTTATGTTGAGATTATTTTAATGTTTCCTTGTCTTCTTCACTCAATTCAAGGTCGCTACTGATGCGCTGACGCGTAGGGGCATGAATGATAAAAAGAATGAACACCACGCCAAACATATATAAAAAGGATTTGTCGGCTGTTACCAAATATCCAATTATCGACAACAGGCCAATGCCTTCGAGCATGACGATACGCACAATAAACGCTACTCTAAACATAGATATTTTTTGAGAAAGACTTAAAGATGTGTCAATATGCTTAATCTTTTTGTGATAGAATATGTGGCTTACCGGTATTCCCACTAATAAAGCCATGATTACAACCGACTTTATCATGTCTAAAGCGTCCAGCTCAAAGACTTTGATGGCACCTGCCTTGGATACTAAGTAAACGGTTAAAACTGCTGCAATGGACATGGTGCCAAGAATGAGCATGTATATAATATTTAATTCTTTGAATTTTTTTTTAATGTTCGTATCCATTTATAATGTCTTTTCAAAGGGTAAACGGTTTACCAGGGAACGCCCTAGGGTGACCTCATCAGTATATTCCAATTCATCCCCAATTGAAACCCCGCGAGCCAACGTTGTAATTTTAATGTTGGTATTGTTGAATTTTCGGTAAAGATAAAAATTGGTTGTGTCACCTTCCATGGTTGTAGGCAAAGCAAATATCAGTTCTTTAATTTCACCGGCTTTCACCTTTTCCAGCAGAGGATTAACGGTAATGTCGTCGGGGCCAATACCATCCATGGGTGATATTACTCCACCCAAAACGTGGTAAATACCAAAATATTGCTGTGTGTTTTCAATGGCCATCACATCTTTAACGTTTTCGACAACGCAAACTGTGGAGTGGTCTCGTTTGGGACTTGCGCAAATTTGGCAAATTTCTGCGTCGGAGATGTTATAGCACGATTTGCAATAGACAATCTCTTCCCTTAACCTCCGCAAGGAATCGGCAAAACGCAATACATCGTTTTTGTCCTGTTTCAACAAAAACAAGACCAACCTGAGTGCTGTTTTTCTGCCAATCCCCGGGAGCTGAGCAAACTCCTTGACAGCATTCTCTAATATTTGCGATGGATAACTTTCCGAATTCATTATTGCCAACCATTAAAATCGCTCAAAGTTAAAAAAAATATCTAGCTAGAATAAATAACATTCAAGTCCTTAAATCCGCAAGCACAATATTGGTTACTTTCTGTAATATTTGATGTTCAACCCGCAATATGCATTAGAAAATCTATTACACATTGAAATTGTTTCAAAACAAGACACTCCGCTGCTTCACTTCAA
>NZ_JBNGOS010000063.1:0-24286 GCF_050589685.1 Saccharicrinis sp. 156 | reverse complement strand
CTTTCGGGAGCATCGTTCTGGTGAGTTGAAGTGATGCAACGAAGTGCCTTGTTTTAAAGTAATTTCAATGTGTAATATAATTTCTAATGCATATTGCGGGTTAAAATGCCTGTAGATTAATTCAATCATTGGAAAGTTTGAATTAACAATTTCTATCTCACAGATAATTTCTTAGTCATAGTTACGTTATTACTAGTGACTTTAACTACATAAATACCGGTTTGTATGTTTAGTGTTTTAGTATAATGTGTAGAATCAAACTGTTCACTCAATATCAGCTCTCCTGTAATTGTATATAAAGACACTTCATTACCGTAAGCGAAATTCGACTCAACAAATAGTTGGTTGTTAGCAACATAAGCATTAATCTCTGAGCTTTTAGTTTTTGACACGGGGGTACTCTCATCAAAAATCAATACCAATTCATTTATACTCACCCAATTACTTGCGTAATTATGACACTCAGTAACAGTAAGTTTGACGTACCGTCCTTTTTGAGTTGAAAAATCATCTGAGATAGGCTGAGATGTATGTGTATTGCTGGTTCTGTCAACCACTTGTGTAAAATCGCCTGAAGATGAATTTGAAACTTCAATTTTAAACTGATAAGCTCTACTTTGATAAGTCCATAACCTTGATCCAATAATTTCTTTTTCAACACCCAAATCAATAACTACAGATTTAGGAAACTCCTGAGCACTCCAGCGAGCATCATCTGTTATATTTCCATCAAATAAGTTCACGGCCAAATTAGGGTCCTGTTCCCCATCCACTGAAGATATGGTATAATCCTTTTGCGAAACATAATCCGGAACATCATTTCCAGGATCGGTGGCATCCCCCGACTTTGCCTTAATTTGAATCCAATCCAAATTAAAACCTCCAACCACTCCAACAATACGTATTTTTTGAACTCCTGCCATTAGGCTTACATTTTCTGTTGTAGTTTTAAAATTAGTTAAGCTAGGAGTTGTGGTTAAATTGGTTGTTGCCAGGGTGGTACTTCCGGATGTTACTTTTACACTTTTAGTACCTCCCGGAGCTGCAGCGTGTATGTCTATTGGGTAAGTTCCATCCTCTGGCACGTCGATGGTAAACTCGGCATAATCGTTGACTCCCCATGCATTTAAATAGAATACTGTATTGCTCCATCGAGTCACATTAACGCCACTCTTTCTGGTATAATACTCAGCCTCAATTTTTGCAGGAACATTAAATGTTTTTGAATTGACTACTAAAGTTTTTTGTACAGTAGCTGAAGTAAAATAATCATCTCCGGTATCAGAAACGGTAATTGTTGCACTTCCTGTGCCTAGGACATGTCTTACTATATCATCCCAAACAATGGCCACCTGATTATTAGGGCAGACAAAACGTAAATTGGCGTTGGGATTATTACTGGTGGCCACAAGGTTAAATTCAGGATCTCCTGATGTTTTTGGCGAAATAGCCTCAAAAGTAATAACTTGTGTTTGCTTAGGGACCGTAAGCGTTTGGCTAATGATAGGAGCCGCATTATAGGTTACATCACCAGGCTGCCTAGCCTTAATGATTGTAATACCAGCTCTTTTAACTTGTAGCTTACCATCCACAATTACAGCTACATCTTCGTTAGAGCTTGAATATTCCACATCCAAACCAGAGGTAGCTGTTCCCGATAATACTTCACCCGCAGAACCCCATACGTGGGTACTATTAACTAAAGTAAAGCTAATTGTTTGATTGCTTTTACCGGTATTCGCATTTACCGTTAATGTTTGAGATACATCAGGTGCATTATCATATTCACCATTACCCATCTGGCTAGCAACGATATCACAGGAACCTACTCCCATTATTTTCACCTTATTTCCTTCAAGAATTTGTGCCACATCAGGATTTGATGAAGAATATGTTACTGTGAGTCCGGAACTGGCTGTAGCCGATAATGTAAAGTCGGCATCACTTTCACTTACTGCAGGTAGCGCATCAAAAGTAATAGTTTGAGCCGTATACTCAAGCTTTATTATATCGAAAACATAACAATGAATAGGTACTTTATCGCTTGCTTTTTTTTCGGCATAAACAGCTACGATTTTGCCATTTTCCATTTGGACCTGACTCTTTTGAACGTCGATTCCCGTGTTCAAGATATAATCTGTGCGCCACTCATAACTACCTGCCTGACAACTTTGCACTGTTAAAACACCATTGCTCGAAGTACATTTAAACATTCTGTTTCCATAAAACATACCAGGACTACCTTTACCTCTTTCTTCAGTAAATTCTGTTTCACCATCTTTCCTCAGATAATTATAATGAGTGGTATTCTTTGGACTTATTTTTAAATAGATGTCATTTTTAGGAGAAATAGCTGCATCCGGTCCACCTGCCCATCCTTCAGTAGTCGGAATACTACGAGGATCTGCTATTAAAAACGGGGCATGGTCAATAATGGGGAGGTTATACGTTTTGCCATCAACAGTAGTAGCGGTTTTATCCATTCTGGGTCCTAAATTTGCTATATACACACCTTCATTTAATCTGGTAGGTGATTCTGCCCATCTCACAGAGTACACATAGTAAAAGTTCCCATTAAAAAGATAAGGCTTACCATAACAATAATTTCTTTCTCCCTGCGTAACTTCAGCACCTTTCCCTTGCAGTACTTTTACTTCATTCGTCCAAGTATTACCATTGTAATAGCTAACCATCATATCTCCACCAACAGCAGAACCATTTCTTCTCTCAAAGAATAATTCCCCTTGATCGTTATTTATCATTTTGGGATAAGTTACACCAGTAACCTTTTTACCTGAAACTAAATAATCTCTCTGAGGCAGAAAATTATCAGCCATAAATTCTCCATCGGCAGCAAAAGCAATATTCTTTTTGGAAACAATATAATTCAGGTCTTCATTATGGTGGTCATACATAATATGAACGGTACCATCAATAGGACATATCCCTATGTTGGTGGTCAGGTGGGTATCTCCTTTTCCGCCTACCAGGCTTAATTTACCAGGTAACGCAACATTCACCCAACTTCCTGCTCCAATTTTCTTTCTAGAAACCATTAATGTTCTATCCAAAAAACCACCTCTGTACCATGTATAAAAAACATAACCGTTGGATACTTTTACACAATTACCATGCGGGTTTATTGCCGCACCATAATGGTATGGTTCCGGGTCGTCTGCCTTCCAAAAAAACAAAGCTTCATCGGTAACCTTGGTATTTTCAACAAACGTTACTTGCGCATTACTAATATTAATACAAAAAACAGGAAAGAGGTATATTAAGACATTGGACTTTATTAGCTGAAGTAATTTTTCTTTCATAGCATTTTAATTAATCATTGATTATTGAATTTGGATTATATGGTTTAGAATAAAGTATAAATCCTTGTAACTGGGATTATACCTGAATTCATTTTACTTTACCAAAGTAAGTATAGGTGTTTGACAATAAATTTTTTAATTGAATTGTATCAGGTTTTATCGAAAATGAACCATCTCCAAGTAGAATACCAATTTTCTTATTTATCCAGCAATCAAGCATATTTAGATGAAGTAAATTTCAGATTCAACAAATCCAGTACATTGTTAAATACCAAACAAAAAAGCATTTTACTTCTCAAACACAAAGTAATCCAGACGCATTAAATCATCGCCCTTTCCCACAAAATGAAAACAAATATCCTCTACCTCCTTCGCATCTACCAGATTACAAGAAACGTAAGTGTACTTATCATTTCCTCCTGTAGGTTTCACAATCGCTTTTCCCAACAATTTTCCATTTGCATGGCCAGATCTAACCTCAATAACCCCTCCTACAGATGAAGCGAGGTGAAATTTAACAGATTTTTGACTTTGTATATTTGCCATATTGGGATAAATAAGCGTTGCCCCATGCTGAATATTCTGCAATTCAAAACCACCCGTTAGGCACTCTCGCTTCGCTGCTCCATTTGCTTTCATATACCATTCGGCCTGAATACAGTCCCATGATGCATCATATTGACCAACTCCTGTTTCAAAATGAGCATCTAAATAGGCTACATCGCTTACCATTCTTCCATCATCGGTATAATGTAAATAGGTCATATACGACTCTCTGTATCGGGCTATATCTTTACCTAAATGAAAATGACACCAGGTATGAAACCATTGGTTATTCCAGGTAAAATAGTTGCCATGTGCTCTACTATGTAACCCATACTTCCCATTTCCGGAATTCCCGATTACTTTATATGGGCCATATACATTTTTTGAAGTGGCATAATGCGAACCAGCCGACAAATAATATATCCCATTTCGTTTATGCAGATTAGGTTTATCGTTGGCTGTCATTATATCAAAGGCATTCTCCACAACAATTTCTTTGGGTTGCTCAGCTAACGAAATCATATCTTCATTTAGTCGGGCGATATACCAGGCCAATGCTTGCGTATCTTTCCGGTAATGACCGAATACGATATATGCTTTATTATCTTCATCAACCAATACAGTAGGATCATACTCCTGAGTTGAAGTTAATTCAACATCGAGTAATGGTTTACCTAATGCATCTTTATATGGTCCTTCAGGTTTATCAGCTACCATAACACCGGTATTGGTATTTCCGTTGGAAAAATAGAAATAATACTTGCCATTCATGCTCGCTGTTTCTGTAGCCCAACATCTGTCAGACTCGCCCATATAAGTTTCTTTAGGATAGATGTAACGTTCCAATTTCCAGTCCGTCAAATCATCTGAAGACCATATTTGCCAATCGGGCATATTAAATTTATTGGATGTATTACTTGCATCACGTGTAGTGAATAAATAAGCCTTATTATTAAAAATATAACAATGCGGATCTGCCATTCCAAAATCCTTTTTGATTGGATTTTGCGCAAACAAGCCATGGGTTGAAAGAATGACTATTAGTAAAACAGATAGATTTAACGGTCTCATTTTTAAATGTTTTTCAAATATTAAAAAAGGGCTTTAACAGATTAATTAAAGCCCTTTTACTTGTTACGTTGAAATTAAAAAACACAATTTTATCAGATATGTGATGCAGTGTGAATTCTCAATCCATCTTTCATTAAAATGAATTCACTTTGATCTTAATTTTATTAACACCCGGGGTTAAACGCACTGAACCAAACAAAGTATTAACCGTTTTACCGTTCAGGCTAATTTCATCTTCCGGAGCCAGATCTATCACAAACTCACCAACCATATTAGCCGGTAATTCAATGGTATACTCTTTCATGCGTGCACCTATCTTTTTATAATCAGCTTTGATATTACCCTTAATAGTTGGCACTTCAATGGAACTCTTTTGTAAAGTAGACAATTGAGGCTTAAGGGTTACCACATCAAATCCGGGAGTTTTAGGCTGAATACCCCACATACCACGTGGAATGATATTAGCAGGTGCGGCACCCCAGGCATGGTTCCAATCTCCATTACTTTTATACTTCATATCCCAGGCTTCTAAAGCAACAGTAGAACCGATTTTAATCATGTTATACCAGCTTCGGTCGTGTGTAGCCGTCATTAATTCCAACGCATAATCGGCCTCGCCGGCTTTATATAATGCTTCCATTAAATACTGGGCTCCGTACACACTACATGCCATTCCTCTTGATTTTACATGCTCCACAACACCCGCCTTGCGAGATTCTGGCACGACATCAAAAGCTAATAATATCATATTGGCATGTAAAGAACCATGATCGGTACCTACTCCATCAACATAATACCCTTTATTCTTGTCGTACAATTGCTCATTAATCGATTTTTTAACTTTTGAAGCTCTATAAGCATAATCCGCAGCTTCCTCTGGTTTATTTAGTACCGTTGCAAACTGTTCCATGATTTTCATATTGTGGTAATAGAAACCATTTACAACCGTATTTATCGGTTTAAACACATATCCATCGCGCTCTCCGGGAATTGGGCCTTTGCCTCCAAAGTTTTTTGATTGAGGAGGCCAATCTACAATGTCTTTTAAAACCCTTGTGGTATCTCTAAAACCAAGCCTTTTAATTAAGTCAACATTGTGGTTAGGCGACGTGGTACTAATGAATCCATCTTCAACCTCCAGCTCCATTAAGGTTTTGACTTTTAAACGCTCGTAATACTTTTCAATCAATTCAGTGTTACCGGTATACATGTAATCCTGGTACATCATCATAGCTACATGTAATTGCCATTCGGTTGGCCAGGTCGGCTTACTCACAAAGAAGAACTCAATTGTTTTACGCGCAATCGAATACTCGCTATCAACACTATAATGACTTAATTGATTCAAATAAGCATCAGCTTCATATGGAATACGCTCACGGTCTCCATCTACATAGTATCCTGCAAAAGAAGTAGCCTTTTGCGTGTACTTACACATTTCCCAAACCTGGTTTAACACATCACTCGAACTTTTAAAAGAACTGTTATTGTCGTTGAAGTAATAAAAATACGCTTCTTGATTTACATCGTCCTCTTTTAAATCGTTTTCGCCTTCAATCTCGGCATAGCGGAATGGTAATAAAACAGGGAAAGAATCTGGCAAGGCTACTGCCAGGTGGTTGGTATTACGCTCATCCGCAACAAGCGGTAATTGGTAACTTCTTTTACCCGGTTTTACATCAATTTTAACTTCGGCATAACGGATTGTTCCACCCGGCTTTCTATCGATTTTACTATCTTTCAACTTTTCTCCTACGCGAACCGTCAATGTTTCTGCGTTTTTTGCTGAATAATTAATGTTCATATTAGCAAATGCATGCTTACCAAAGTCAATAAAGTACGATCCATCTTCTCTTTTTTCGAAAGAAGCTGGTTGAATGTGCTCTACCAAAAACGAGTTATGAGAAGTAAGCTTTTCTCCAAACTCACCTGTAGTGAATTGTTGAGCCTCAGAATACTCAGAAATACGATTGTAGGCATCAAAGTATCTTACCTTCCAAAAATAAGTTGAGTTTGCTTTTAACGGCTTGCTACCCAACTCCACGTTTGTTGATTTATTGCTACGCACATTTCCACTATTCCAAACATCACCATTGTTCTTGTCGATGGCTTCTTTAGATGAAGCAACAAGAATTTGGTAACCTTTTTGAATCTCAGCAGATACAGGTAACATCCAGCTAAATTCAGGCTTGTTATCAATAATTTTTAAGGCTGCCGGTTCCTTCAAATATTCAACTGTTAGCCCGGTAGGTTTCATCGCAAATGGGTCCGCATATCTTTCAGCTAATTCGTCATTCTTGGCTCTAAGTTCCTCTAATACTTTTTGGTATTTTGTTTTACCGGCAAGGTTTTTAATCTCTTTCGGGTCTTTAGTTAGATCATATAACTCTTCGTAGGTCTTGTCGTTTACATAACGTAAGTATTTCCATTTTGAGGTTCTTACCCCTTCGCTTGGCGGAATAGGATCAAACTCCCACAGGTGCTCAATCAATACGGTATCACGTTCTAAAGAAGATTTTAACCCTGAAACAACCGGTGCCAAACTTTTTCCCTGATATGTTTCCGGGATAATGACATCTGCTAAATCTAATATGGTTGCAGGAATATCAATGTTTAACGCCATATCATCAAGATCAAGATGCTTTCCGGCTCTGGGATCAAAAACGATGAGGGGCACCCGCACCGAATTATCGTACATCAGCCACTTACCTGCAATTTGACGCTCACCCAAAAACTGGCCATTATCGCCCATTAGTATAATAACAGTATTTTTATCCTGACCTGTTTCTTCAAGTTTCTTTCTGATTTTGGCTATCTCCAGGTCAACACCGTAAATCATTCGGTAATATCCTTTCACACTATGCTGATACTTTTCGGGAGTATCATATCTCCAGCCCCAGCGTAAACGGTTAAACCCATCTCTTACCATTTTTGGTAGTGCTTCAAAATACTTATCATCTGAGATGCTCGCTTGTGGCAAATCTCTATCATTATATAATTCACCTGGCTCTTCCTGCCAGAAATATTGCAAAGGAGCCCCATCGTGTGCATGTGGTGCGCTAAAACTTAATGACAAGCAAAACGGTTTGTCTTTAGGCGCTTCATCAATAAAATCCAAGGCTTTTTGTCCGGTATATCTTGTAAGGTGAACGGTATCTCCATCCAATGTTTTATAATAATAACCGCGATAATCTTTATAGCGATTCTCCCTGTCATAATCCTCAATCTTATCAAACATTTCATCTTTACCTGAAAACTTAACGCCAAATTTCCCATAAAAACCAGTGTAATACCCAGCTTCTTTCAGCAACTTTGGATAGGCCACTTCCATAAATTCTTCTCGAATTTCACCGGTTTGAAAAGTATACCTGTGCGTACGTTCGTGGATTCCTGTAAATAAACTGGCCCGGCTAGCAGAGCATATTGGAGTAGCAGCAATTGCTGTAGTAAAATATGTCCCTTGCTCAGCTAATTTATCCATCTCAGGGGTTTGAATTTCTTTGTTGCCGGCATACCCCAATGCATCCCAGCGTTGATCGTCGGTTAGGACAAAAATAATATTTGGTTTGTCATCTCTTTTATTTTCACTACCCTTTGTTACTCCATTTTTTGCGTACAGCTGAAAAGATACAGCTAACAGTATAGCTATAAATGAGATTTTAACACTTATTTTTTTCATTATTATGATCTTTATTGTTCCACTAGAAACTTATAACACTCGATTATTAATTGAAACTATAATCAGTTCTACTTCATCATATCAACTACTGATCTATCCAGTCCTTAAAAGGTTTCGCATTTTGTTTACTGACAATTATTTTAGTAGGAAACTCGGGAATAGTTTTAACCACTAATTTACCATTAAAATAAGGTTCTATTCGATAAATAGAATTGACATTTAAGATTACCTGTCTGTTAACACGCCTAAAAATATCCGGGTTTAAGTCCTCTTCTACATTTTTAATCTGCAAATCAATGCGAAACTCCTCTTTACTAAAATTCACAGCATATAAAATACCATTAGACATATAGAAAAATGCAACGTCCTCAACATTAATCTTTATCAGGAACGTTCCTTTATTGACAAGAAACCTAGACCTATATTGTTGGGGTTTTTGGATTAAAATAGGTTCTAATATAGGAAACTGGTCAGTTGTTTTACCCTCAGGATAAACTACTTTCATAAATCAATTTGTTATCGTTGCCTGGAGTTAAACTTACAGACCAAATTTAAACCCGCAATATGCATTAGAAATTCTATTACTCATTGAAATTACTTTAAAACAAGACACTTCGTTGCATCACTTCAATTCACCAGAACGATGCTCCCGAAAGTAATCGGGACAAGTTATGCCTCGTTTCAGTAATGCCTTGTTTTATTGTACTTGCAATGCTCATGACGAACCTCCAATACATAATCCGGGTTAAAGCTATTTATCCGTTATTACTCCATATAAAAAACCTCTTCCAACGCAACTGATACAGGTGAGTTATCCGGATTAGTTTTCATTACATCTGACATAAACTTCCACCATTTTTGTACAATCTCCGTTTTACCAAGATCCTGTGAGCCCCCTTCGCCACTAACCTTCTGAAAGGCAAATAGCGCATTTGTTTCTTCATCTAAAAATATTGAGTATTCGCTAACGCCTGCTCCTTTTAGTAGCTGTTTTAGCTCAGGCCAAATTTCATCGTGACGCTTAATGTACTCTTCTTTTTGGCCTTCATTCAGGTGCATTTTAAAAGCTAATCTTTTCATGCGCTGTTAATTTTCTTTATTTGTAAAATTAGTAACCAAAGACATACGGTCTCTGGCTACTATAAAAACTACTAAAAACTACTATTTCAAACTATATTATAAATTACTCAACCTTGAAGCCTTTGGTATCAAAAGATGCACAGTTGCTACCTATCCTAACTTCAAAGGATCCTGTCTCCACTTTTTTTGCCATGTCCAATCCTGTCATTGCTAACATATCTGGAGTTATTTCAAAAGTTATCGTTTTGCTTTCTCCTGGATTAAGTTCAATCTTTTGAAATCCTTTAAGCTCTTGCATGGGTCTAACAACCGAACCATACAAATCTTTAATATATAATTGAACAACTTCTTTACCTTTGATCTCACCAGTATTTTTCACAGAAATACTGGCTGTTATTTTCCCATTTACAGCCATAGTACTATCAGATATCTGCAAATCTGTATATTCAAAATTAGTATATGACAGCCCAAAACCGAATGGATATAATGGGGCATTTTTAGCAAATAGGTAACCTTTCTTATAATTGATTTCTTTTTGACTGTAATGAAATGGTAGCTGTCCGATAGAGGCTGGAACTGTTACTGGCAATTTACCAGATGGATTAACTTTTCCAAAAATCACTTCTGCAATCGCAATATTCCCTTGTTCACTTAGATCCCAACAATCTACAATAGCATCCGCCTCTTCGGCAAAGGTGTTGATAGACAATGTACGGCGGTGTTTTAATACTACGATTACCGGTTTCCCTACTTTTTTAAGCTTTAACAATAACTCGTCTTGTAATCCAACAGGGTCAATATTGTCGCGATCGCCTAAGGCATCATTAAAAAATCCTTCTTTTGAGGTAAACCCATCACCTCCTGCAAATAAAACAATAACATCGGCAGCTTTTGCGGTTTTAACTATTTTATCGATTCCTTTTAATTGCTTTTCTTCCGTGGTAAGTTGCGGAACTCCTTTAACACCATTGGTTAAATCATAGCCTTTTTCTCCCACAAATTTCACCCTATTGCCCGCAATGGTTTCAAAATCAGTTTTTATATGCTCGTTGTACAATGGACCCACTAAAGCAACTTTCATTTTTTTGTCGGCACCAACCGGAAGCACATCCTCATTCTTAAGTAAGATGATCGATTCTCTATCCGCTTCAAGGGCAATTTGCAGGTTTTCTTCTGAACGTACTTTTTTGCTTACCTCTTCTACATTAACAAAAGGGTTATCGAACAACCCAAGGATAAACTTGGTTCTTAACACCCTTCGTGTAGACCTGTCGATATATTTCATTAGAGTTGGATCCTTTTCTGCCATTTCAGGCAACAGCGCATAGGCTTTCTCTCCGTATAAATCCACATCGATTCCTGCCTTTAATCCTAATAGCGCAGCTTCTTCAAGGGTCTCTGCGACCTTCATAAAATAATTTAATCTCTCCACATCATGGGAATCAGAAACCACATATCCTTTAAATCCCCATTCTTTGCGCAATACATCGGTAAGCAACCAAGGGTTAGCATGACTGGCCACACCATTTATATCGCCATGAGAAGCCATAATTCCTAAAGAATTGGCTTGTTTAACGGCGGCTTCGAACGGAGGAAATATCTCATCAATTAAGGTACGCGGAGAAATTTCGATGGAAGCAAAATTGGTTCCGCCGGAAACCTGTGCATAACCCGCAAAATGCTTTGTGACAGCTCCAATATGCGTACGCTTCAAACCTTCATAATCTCCCTGCATTCCTGTAACAGCACTCAATACCATTTGTGTTGTCAGGTAAGTATCTTCACTAAACGCTTCGCTCATTCTTCCAAAACGAGGGTCTCTAACAATATCAGCCTCTGGCGAATGCGTTAAGTGTAAACCTCTTAAACGAGCTTCTCTTCCTACTGCATCATAAACTTTTTTCACCAATTCAGGGTTAAAAGTAGATGCCATATTGATTGGGCGGCCATAACTGGTACACCCTTCAGCATCCACACCATTATATGATTCTGTCACGAAAAAGGCTGGTATTCCCAATCTGTTATTTTCTATGATATGTTTTTGCAGCTGATTGTTTAATATGGCTGCTTTTTCGGGTGAATCGTACTCTCCCGGGTTTTTTATACCTCCAATACCAATTTTTAGTTTTTTAAGTACCCTATCCGAAAGCACCATTTTATCATTCCCATCAAGTTCTACCCCAATATTGGCATGAAACATGCGCATTTGAGCCACTTTCTCTTCCAATGTCATACGAGAAAGCAAATCCTCTACCCGCTCATCGATTCCAGCATCCTGTTGCTTGTATATTGTAACATCTGACTGACTGCACGAACTAGCCATCAGCACCAACACAAATAATATTATGGCATTTTTAATTATCATAACTTAACATTTCGTATTTACTTAAATTTTACGCCTTTTGAAAAACATCAACACGTCATTCAAAAAAATTCATAATCCAAATAAAATTAAAATCTCCCATTGCAAATTTCAATTAACGACCACTTTTATGAACAATTGCTTCATCTATGAACGAATAATTCAGGTTGAAACATATGTTCATTTATCAATTTTCGATGTAAACGAATAAACAATATTTAAAGTCACAGGTACCCCTCAAAACAGAACCAATAGTCACCATCGAAAGCGATTTGATTTTATGCTCAATTTTCAAGACATGACCTATTGTTCCATTTCTATACGTTTTCTACCCAAATATTGACTTTCAGTTCGTTCATACCTTTTTGAAACCTGGCATAAACCGGAACTGCCTCAACCCCTGGGACCAAATTAAAAACCCTTCCTTTATCTGTTGGTTTTATCCATATTGGTACAGTAGCTTCCAGTACAACTTTACCTTGAGGTTTCAATATTTCAATCTTATGGGGAGCTACCTGCATTACCTTTTCTTTATTGACAGATGCTAGTGGCAAAACCAAAGAAGCGCCTTTGCTTAAATAAGTATTTCCTTTTGATGCTTTTGCGACAATTTCCAGCTTGTCGGCAATAAAATTATAGTTCAAACTAAAAGTAGAATTGTTTCCAGGCAATTTGTGTCTGGCTTCATTTTGAATTTCAGTATTAACATTAAAAGAAATCATATCTCCAGCATTAGTGCAACCCACCTTTGCTTCCAGGTCATACAAATTTGTGTACCACTCGCCTTCGTCCCTTACTTCAACACGAGGTGTCAAAGCAAACTCCTCACCATCGTACAGTTGTTGGTTATTTTTTTCAACTATGATATAACGAGCCATACTGGCTGCAAACAACAATCCTACTTTATGGTGATACAACATCGAAAGTGCTCCGCCTGTAGCCTGCTGCACAGGCAAGGTTTTATGATATAATGCATCGTAACTGGTTACCGTGGCCCGCCATACGTTATTTGAAACTAACCAGGTAGAAATTTCAGGAAACTCTTTTACTCCATAGTTATTTTCACAAGGCAATGGTGTATCCGGGGATATCTTTGGAAGTTTTTTTCCGGCATCTAATAGGGTAGCCAAGGGTTTAGCATGAGCAAAAGTATGATGTATACAAGGTTTAACTCCATGCGAAATATAATGCGGTCCGCCATGTAACAAACCACCGGCGGTACATTCTTTTAATAGCTTTGTATTTTGGTAAGCCACCCTACCAAAAGCCTGGTTTCTAGAAGCCATCATACCATACCCTACCTGACAACCATCCGTTGTTCTACTGCCCCAATAGCTCCATTTGTTATGACGAGTACCCCAGGTGTTATCCCAGCCTCCATCCGGCAACATAAACTCCATATGGCTGGCAAGAGACTTGTCCAGCAGGGCTAGTAACTCTTCGTCCTTTTCATCGAGTGCATACAACACGATACTGTTTAAAGATTCTTCGACATTGTAGCCCAGATCAACGCCTAAAAGGTTTTTTTGACTTCGTTTATCTATGGGTTTAGCTTCGCCCCATAACAACTTATTTGGCTCCGTAAAGTAGTTTTTCACCTCCTTGGCCAATTGTTTACTCCGTGCTGAATATCTGGGCTCGTTCAGCTCCTTGCCTATTAAGTGTAAAGCATAAATAGCTGTAAAACCATAATTTACATTGGTGAAGTCAATCGAGAATGTGTTATAAATATATTCAGCGACCCTACCTAAGCGGATCTTCCAGCTATTATAGGTTGCTTTATCCAAAACATGACCATGGTAGTGCAAAGCTTCACCCAATGCTATTGCACCAAAAACGCTAATTCCTTTCCACGATTTCGGATTGGGAATTACGGTCCAGCTCCCATCAGCCTGCGAAACATTGTTCTCGGCCCATTCCATCGCCAGCATAGCCGCATCCAGATATTTTTTATCTCCTGTTTCATCCGCCATATACAGAAATGGATAAACGGCATCCATACATCGCCCATGGATATGTTGGCACGATGGACAACTGAGCGCCCCATGTGCTCCCAGACTATCAGGTTTTATAATCTGATGTTTGATCATCCCATCACACCAGTCGCGTAATAAATCCCGGACCATGCTCCTAAATTCGTCCTGCTTTTCAATATGTTCGCTGCAACCTGATGTTAGAAGTCCTCCCAATGGCATGCCTGCCAAAACGCTTCCCAGCGTAATGTTTTTTATAAATGTTCTTCTTTGCATTCTGTTATTTTATAAATATTAGCTTCTTGAATTAAAAAGTCCCAACAATAGTATTTAACGAGTCCACCAATAAATTCCTATTCTATGCAAAATGAGAAATCTATAACTTTTAATGGGCTGGGTTTCCCACTGGCCTTTGGCTTATCTTGTACAATAACCGACAATATTCCCTCACTTTTCCAACGATAAAAGTCGCCTAACATATCATTTAAAAAAGGCCCCTCAACAGCGTGTGCAACATGCCAATCTTTCCAATTATTTTTTGCCGTCGCAATGGCTACAACCAAGTCCTTATCCCTTTCTGTTACTCGTTTTATATTCTTTTCATCAATCCCACTAAATATCATTATCAGGTTGTCCATTTTATCGATGAATATCTTGGGACGATTCCCTACTTTAAGGTCCATTTCAAAGTGATGCCATTCTCCCATTAAATCGCGCCAATAATGATGATACCTTTGCGCCCCTGGAGGTCCCCAGCGAGTTGCGCCAGGCACACTCCCTGCTTCATTAATGCTTTGCTCGGTACAATGGTACATCACTACATGCATTCGCCCTTCCGAGTCGATAGCTTGACCATGATCGTTCATTAGACCCAATACTCGGGGAATGGATTGCACAACAATTCCAGGTGAGTTTACATTTGGTATATCATTCAATAATTCCCCTGCATTATTTCTCCATGTAAAACCTTTATCCTCGCTATAAACATAAATCAAATCATGATTTGCCCCCTTGCTGTCTTCCCGCCAAACCCATGTTACATGCAAGTTTCCTTCCGCATCGTAATCATAGCCATTGGGGTAGGAACAACGCGTTTCACTTTCTCCTAATTGGTCTTTAAAATAGCCTTGTGCGGCATCTATCTGCCGGGTATTTTCCCATTTCCCGTTTTTGGCATCATAATCTACCAGCATACGGTCACCATTGCCCGAACCTCGCACTCGATAGTTAAACTGCAGGTTTCCATCCGGAGTCTGCCAAAACTTGGGATAAGTAATTTTAATAGGTTTATTCTCTTCAAGTTCAGAAAGCACTGGAGTAAACATAGATGTATTCCATTCCATAGATTCCGGTTTGTTGGTCAGTCCCTTTTTTGAAACCCTGTAATGTAAAGGATGTACATGATGGTCGAACGCCAAATGAATGGTCCCATCATTAGGACAGATTCCCATAGATACCACATTGTGCGCATCGTTACTCTCGAAAAAATAATCTGTGAATCGAATCGTCTCCCAATTGCCATTATCAAGTTTTCTTCTCGACAAGCAAACATGCCGTTCTTTGTCGTAATAGGCAAAGTATTGATAATTGTTATACGAAACTATTGCATCCTTCTGAAAGGTTCTTCCGTTAATTGCTGATGCAAATCTTCCGTCAACAGTTAATGCAGCACTATCTACTAAAGAAGTGTTATGCTGAACCACTTTTACTTGTGCAAGAATAGTTACAGACATGATAAATTGTAAGCACAGGGTAATAAATGCAAACTTCATAAAATTCTAATATTTATTGTAATTTATTCCAGTGTATCGTCTACTCACACGAAATGTAAAAAACAGAACTTACCGGCTTTATTTTCAGATTACACTGCGTAAAATATTGTTCGCCTTCCAATTGGTAACCTACATTTTCAATTTTAGAAAATACACAACTATGAGGATTCCAAGATTCAAGGGATAACTTACCTTTTATCGTTACTTCCACATCAATTACATCATCGCTTGAATTGGTAAAGTAGTATATATCAAGCCCGTCCTTTACTTTGTGTATATAGTTTAGCTTGCCCAATTCCGATTCTATTTTGGGGCTACCCACAAAACGAACATCAGGAGCATCTTCATTTTTCTCCAATACGTTGGCCAGTATTTCAGCATCGGGATTTGGGATAAACAAGGCTTTACCTTTAGCAAAATTTGACGATTGAACAAGCTCAGTATAACCGTCCTGCTTTAAAGGGTTAATCCCAAATATTTCTTTTACCATATCAACCACCATCTGGTCCTTGCCCATTTCGGAGGACTTATATGGTAAATGGGTGGTCGCGATAATGGTACCTCCATTATCGTAAAACTTCCGCAGCTTTTGAAGCGTTTTATACGAAATCACTTTACATCCCGTAAGAATCATCGTACGGTAACTTTGGGTGCTTTCTTTGTTGTTTAAAAAGACACGGCCTTTTTTAATAATGTATTTATCATCTAAAAACAACTCCGGATGTATAAATGTAAAATCTCTGCGAATATCGTTGGTAAGCCAACAACCAACGTCTTGATAATCCGTCTCCGGAGAGATGTAAAATCCTTGACGGATATTTTCAGGGTTATCAAAACAAAACCACCCTGCCAGTTCCTCGAAAGGATATAAAACACCTATCTCACTGACCCTACGCCCACCTCTGAGCAATATACTCGCTCTTCCAACATAATCAGAATATGCAGGTAAGGCTGCTGCGATTTTCTTACTATAAGGCGATACGAGCGGCTGTATATACACCTTGTTAGGGTCGTACCACATACCATGCGGAACCACTAAATTAACACCCCGTGCAAACAGATCCATTGTGGAACGGTACAACATCAAAGAGTCGAAATCAGCTTCTCTATAGGCTCCAAAAACTTCTGTTGACACAATAGGTTTATCGTAATAATCTGCCGCAGAGCTCACCAACTTATGCCCATCTTTTCCAAAACCATAGTCTATAATATCATCGGTTAACGGGATCGCTGTATGTCGGTAGAACTTGAATATATCACCATTCATATCTATGGGCGTTGGATCGTAATTACCGGGAGGATGACCTGTATCTTTTACACCATGCTTTTTAGCCCATTCTCCTACTAACTTTGGAAAACCTTCGGCCAACAATTCGGCACGGGTTTTAAAAAAAGCATTGCGCACAGCTTCTGTTTCTGCTCCTATATCATACCATAATGCAGGATAATAAGGACGAGGGTCAAATCCATTTATTTCTATGAATTTTTCATTGAAGCGACCTGTCCAGCTGCGGGGATGACGCCAGAAACCCACATCATCGAAAAAAGTCATTTTAATGGTGTTCCCAAAATACTTACCGAAACGTTCATAATATTTGTTGTAGGTTTGATTAATCATATGACGAACGGCTGTCGTATCCATAAAATCAACACAGAGGTACTTTTTGTGAAAACTGTCTTTCACCAAAGGAAACAGCATAACATTCCATTCTCCTTTAGGTGCTCGCCATTTTATTACACCATCTACCGCGCAATCACTAATTTCAACACGCTCGTTTGTATGAATATGAGTAGCAACCGCAGACATCAATTTGATACCGGGAATACTATCTGTAAATAGTCTAGGCCCTATAACCCTATGCTCAATTTTGTCCAAACGTTTCATGGTATGGTCAGGATATAGTTCTTCCATTTTTCCTCCTGCCATACCACTGGGAAAGTCGTTATCGTCATACAATATAATTTGCATCTCCAGCTCTTGTGCCACATCAATCATATCCTGATAACGTTGAAAATATTCTTCCGATAAAAACCTGGGACTTGTTCCTATCTTTTTTCCATCTGAAGCTAATGGCAAAAGGCTAACACCTGAAAAACCTGCTAATTCTTTGGCATCTTTCATTTGCTGACGAATACCTACTCGGGTCAATTCACCGTTAATGTGCCAAAAAGGCATGGGTTTATACTGTTTGGGAGGATTGACAAACTGCTTTTTAAGTTTATTGGAATGTGTACATGAAGTTGCAACTCCAATAACAATAATTAACATATAAAATAAAAACCTGTTTTTGCGCGGAAAACTCATATATACAAGACCTTAATAACTATTCCAATAAAATCTAATTAATCAAATTCAATATTAATATCTTTTATTTTAGGACATTGAAAATTCCAGCGCATAATCATGAACATATATCCATATTATGCACGAATGTGCCATTTCGGAACAATTGTTTATACTGATAAATACACGTCATATAACCGGTATCATTTATAATTCTAGCACTTACGAGTTAAACCATGATTTGCTATATAATTAATATAATATATTATTTGCTTTACTTTCTGTCAGATAAGAGATTCAATCAGTTCAACCATTTAGCACAAACATGAACTAATTCATCAACATGCCACATTATTTACATTATCAAATAATTACAAAGGCATAAAACTTTTCATTTTATCGTATTTTGGGATATCAATAAGTTCTCTATGCGACAGACATTAATCGTTATATTCATTCTCATTTCTCAGTTACTATTTGGGAATAACTCCAAATATTTTTTTGAGAAAATTTCTCCCGGATCAGGTTTTGCTTATGATGCGATAACTACCATTGCCGAAGACAGTAATGGAATGGTTTGGTTTGGTTGCAGCAATGGGCTTTATTATTATAATACTTCTACAATAGAAAAAATTGAGCTTTACAATGACACCTCCACTATAGCATATAATATAGAATACATTTATAAGGACAATGACAGTAATATTTGGGTGTGCACACAAAAGGGGCTGTTTAAAAAAAACAAATACGACAACACTTTTACCAAAATAATACCCAAAGGTGGAAAAACCTATGGAATACAAAGTATTGTTCAATTTAACAATGATAACTTCCTTATAATTATAGAAGGAGAATTATATTATTTTACACCGGAAGATAAAACACTCACCAAAATAAAGTATAACTCTGGCTTAAAAACGGATATCACGTTTTTGAATGTTGATAATACTGGCCATATTATATTTGGAACAAAAGATGGATGTATCTTTAAAGGAAAGCATCCAACCTCCAACTTTAATTTGGTTTACAAATCAATTTCTGCGCCCATTAAAAGTATCTGCCAGGACAACAATAATACATATATAGGGTATGACAAAGAGGGTGTTGTTGTAATTGACCATAACGGAAAGAAGTTATATGAAATTAATAAAAGTGTTTCGTCGAAATATCATCTACCCGATAACCGTGTTAGGGATATTATTAAAACCAATAATGGAGAAATATGGATTGGTACGTATAAGGGAATTATGGTTATTGACGATGATGAAAACGAAATAATTACCAGTAACAAAAATACAGGACTACCCTTTAACAGTATCTATGACTTTCAATTAGGGATAAACGGCGGTGTGTGGGTTGGCACATGGGCTGGAGGATTAGCATATTACAAAGATGTCAATTATCGATTCCGTCACATACGTAAAGTTCCTAACGAAAAAACCGAATCACAAAGTATTATATCATCATTTACAGAAGACACAGATGGTAATATTTTAATTGGGAGCGAACAATCAGGAATAAATCTTTTTTCGAACCACCACAGCGAATTTAACTCTAACTCCCCTCTTTTTGAAAACGAAAAACTCTCTGCTATAAAATCATTTGCTAAAGGCGATGGCAAAGATATCTTTATTGGAACAATATTTCAGGGGATATGGCACTACAACAGCAAACTCAAAAAAATTAAAAAGTTAAATCGGAACATTTCGCTTGATTCTTCTGTAATATCTTCAATTGCTTATAACAAAAATGGAGAGCTATGGATTGCTTCCCGAAGTTCATATATTGGATTAAGTAAGTATGACTTTCAGCAAAAACAGTTTATTCATCACGTCAAACACACAAACCCAGCGAACTCAGAGGGGCAACTGCTTATTAATAAGTTATTATTCGACTCTAAGAACAGGCTCTGGTTATGTACTGAGAATGGGTTGCTTTACAAAAATGAAAATGAAGATTCTTTGAAACGTTATTTTAGCAAAGATTCCATCGATTTTTTCAATAACATGTGGTTATATACCATATTGCAAGATCGCAAAGGAGATTTTTGGGTGGGTACGAGAGGAAATGGTGTTTATAAATTATCGCTTACTTCTGGTGAATTAATTCCTATCGGTAAGGATAACACCCTAAGTCAATCAGACGTATATGGAATAGTTCAGGATAACCGGAAGAATATCTGGCTTAGCACAAATCACGGAATTTTCTCATGTGATTACAATACAAATAAACTAAAGCAATTTAATTTAAGAGATGGTATTTCCGGCAACCTTTTTAACCCCAACGCCATTTATTCATCGCAAAACGGGACGGTGTTTTTTGGTTCCTCCAACGGTTTTTGTTTTATAGACCCAAATCATATCAAAACAAATTCAATTGCGCCTGATGTATTTTTATCCAAATTATTGATCAATAACAAACCTATTAACGAAAAAAGCAAGATCGAAACTAACTCAATGCCTATTGGGCAGGTTAAAAATATAACACTAAACTATAATCAAAACTCATTAACCTTGGGTGTGGTGGCCAATAACTTTATCAAACCTCAGAAAAACAAGTTTCGTTACCGCCTAATCAACTATCAAAATGAGTGGGTTGAAATTAAACACAATAAAGACATTACATTTACAAAGATACCTTCGGGCGAATATACCTTAGAGATTTTAGGCTCTAACAATGATAATTTGTGGAGCCACACTCCATTAACAATTCAAATAAAAATTCTTGCTCCAATCTGGAGAAGATGGTACGCTGTATTACTTTATTTAATAGTTACTCTATTTTTAAGCATTATTGTATGGAGGGAGTTAAACCTGAAAATAAAACTAAGAAAAGAAATACTTACCGAAAAATATAAAAGCGAAGCTAATAAAGTGGTATTTGATGAAAAACTTAGGTTCTTTACCAATATTTCGCATGAAATAAGGACTCCGCTGACACTGGTTATTTCACCTTTAAACAGCTTATTGAATATATTCCAATATGACGAAAAAACTACCAAACACTTGTTAATCATTAAAAGAAACTCATCGCGTTTACTGAGACTTACAAACCAAATACTTGATTTTAGATTGTTAGAAGTAGGGAAACTGAAAGCAAACTTTAAAAAGACTGATATTGTGTCTGTTTGCAACGATGTTCTCATGTGTTTTGAGCATCAGGCCACTGAAAAACAAATCGAACTAATATTTAATTCTGCCTACAAATCAATGTGGGTAACGGTGGATATGGACATGATCGAGAAAATAATTTACAATTTGGTTGCCAACGCACTGAAATTCTCGAATGAAAAAAGTCAAATATTTCTTTCACTTGAGAATAAAGACCTTACCGAAGAAAGCTACAACAACTATATTTTCACCGGCAAACGAATAATTGGCAAATCAATTGAAATTAAAGTACGCGATTTTGGCAAAGGCATTAAAAAGGAAATTCTTCCAACCATTATGGACCGTTTTTTTGTTGACCCCAACGAAAAGGGAAGCGGAACGGGTATAGGCTTACACTTATGTCAGGAGTATGCCAAATTAAACAATGGCAACCTGTTAATTTCATCAGAAGAAGACAAAGGTTCTACATTTATATTGAACATGCCTTATCAAAAGAATAGTGAATTCATAAGAGAAAGCATTGTCTCCCAGTTTTCAAATTTTAATAACACCAATGACCATGCCATTACTGAAGATATAAGCAGTAATAAAAGCAGTAGAAAATCAGTTATTTTATTGGCAGAAGATAATGACGAACTAAGATCCTATTTAAAAGATTTTCTGGCAGAATATTATAAAGTATTAACGGCAAAAAACGGACAGCAGGCTTTTGAAATTGCCAATGAGATAGTCCCTGACTTATTGATATCTGATATCTTAATGCCAGTTTTAAGTGGTAATGAGTTGGTTCAAAAAATAAAAGACAACAAGAAGACCTCAGCTATCCCTATCGTTATTTTAACTGCACTCTCCGAAAGCAAATATCAAAAAGAAAGTTTAATGAAAGGCGTTGACTCTTATCTTACCAAACCGGTTGACGAGACTTTATTGCTGGCACAAATAGAAAACATTCTTACCAAGGTGGATAAGGTATCTCGTGAAAATGAATTAATGAAACAGCAACACAATTATTCTTCAACAGCAGAAACTTCACTAATTAAAAAACTGGAAACCATAGTAGAGACTAATTTAAGAAATTCAAACTTTAAATTTGAAAATGTATTGAAAGAACTACATATTAGTAAAAGCACATTACATCGAAAAATCAAAGCCTATTCAAACCAAAGTCCTACCGAATTTGTTCGTGATATCCGGCTAACGCACGCTGTTAAATTAATGAAGTCTCAAAAATACAATATTGATGAAATTGGCACACTGGTTGGCTTTAATTCGACTTCTTATTTTATCAGATCGTTCAAAAAGAAGTATGGAACAACCCCTAAAGAATATCGTTTTAAAATTAAAGAGGCAAAAAATATTAATCTTACAAGATGATGACACTTGATGAGAAATTTAAAATCCTAGAAGCTGACAATGCTCCTGGTCAAGAGATTCGGCAAGTTATGACGGATCTTAGTACAATAATGCGCGGTGGTAAAATGAATGGTATACCCGTTGATTTCTCCCATGGAGATGTAGATGCCTTTCCTCCACCTCCAGGTTCTGATAAAATTTGGAACGATGGATTTAGGAAAGGAGCCCAACAGGCCTATACAGAGTATCGCGGTGCTTTTGAAATTAGAGAAAGATTAGCTGAGCGTATAGGTAAGTTTACCGGCCGAGCAATTTCGGCAGATAATGAATTGATTATAACACCCGGAACACAAGGTGCTTTATTTATGGCATTAGCTACTTCCGTTACAGAAGGCACTAAAGTTGCTGTTATAGAGCCCGACTATTTTGCCAATCGTAAACTTGTTAGATTCTTCGGTGGTGAAGTCGTGCCGATTCCATTAAATTATCAAAAACCATCCCTTACAAATAGCATAGATCTTGACCGGTTGGAAGATGCGCTAAAAAAAGGAACTAAGGTGTTGATTTTTTCAACACCTAACAATCCAACAGGTCTGGTATATTCCCATACTACAATACATCATATTGGGACGTTGACAGCAAAGTATGGCGTTACGGTAATTGTGGATCAACTTTATTCAAGAATGTTATATAGTGGGGAAAATTACACTCATTTTTGTTCCTGTAAAGTGCAACCGGAAAATACTATCACCATAATGGGTCCCTCCAAGACAGAATCACTTAGTGGATTTCGTTTGGGAGTTGCATTTGGCACACCTAAATTAATTGATAGGATGGAACGTCTTCAAGCCATCGTATCATTGCGTGCTTCAGGGTATAATCAGGCAGTTCTGGAAACTTGGTTTCAAGAACCTAAGGGCTGGTTAGAAAAGCGAATTAGTGAACATGAGGCTATTCGGGATAGATTATTGAAAATTTTCAATGAAGCTCACCTAAAAACATCGATTCCTCAGGCTGGTAGTTACCTTTTTCCTACACTTCCACCATTAGGTATCGATTTAAATACTTTTGTACGCCTGCTTCGCTACCAAGCCAAGGTCACTGTTACTCCGGGTACCGAATTTGCCCCTTCCTTCAGCAATCATATCCGACTAAACTTTTCGCAGGATCACAAAGCCGCAATTGATGCAGCAAAACGCATTGTAAAAATAGCAGAAATTTATAGCGTATGACAGAAAAGGCAAAGGAACAGCCCATCCCACAAGGTAAGTATCTACCTGCTGTGCGAACCAATAATCTGATTTATACTTCTGGTATGACACCTCGGCAAGCAGGGAAACTTATTTATTCTGGACAGATTAGAGCTAGTGACCTAGCAGATCGTCATAAAAATGCGATACAACTGGCCACCTTAAATGCCTTGGCTGCTGCACAATCATGTCTGCAAAAAAATGAAAAAATAGCTAAGGTCATTCAGCTAAACGTATATCTGAATACTGAAAATCAATTTTCAGCGCATACAAAGATGGCTGATTTTGCTACTGATATACTGATAGAAGAACTTGGTTCCAATGGTATTGGAAGTCGTGTAGTGATAGGTGTTGCTTCTTTACCTTCTAATGCTCCGGTTGAAATAGCATTGATTGCTAAAATCTAATCATTTAACCCGGATTATGTATTGGAGGTTCGTCATGAGCATTGCAAGTACAATAAAACAAGGCATTACTGAAACGAGG